>JBJMJY010000051.1:0-39477 GCA_045806105.1 Gaiellaceae bacterium
CGTAGCGGTCGCGCAGCCCACGCAGGATCTGGATCGTGTCGTCAACCGAAGGCTCCTCGACGCGGATCTGCTGGAAGCGTCGCTCGAGCGCTGCGTCGCGCTCCAGGTACTTCCGGTACTCGTCGAGCGTCGTCGCGCCGATCGTCTGCAGCTCACCGCGCGCCAGGGCCGGCTTCAGGATCGAGGCCGCGTCGATCGCACCCTCCGCCGCGCCCGCGCCGACGAGGTTGTGCAGCTCGTCGATGAACAGGATGATGTCGCCGCGCTGGGTGATCTCCTTCATCACCTTCTTCAAGCGCTCCTCGAACTCACCGCGGTACTTCGATCCGGCGACGAGAGCCGCGAGGTCGAGCGTGTAGATCTGCTTGCCCTTCAGCAGCTCGGGCACCGCGTTCGAGGAGATGCGCGCGGCGAGGCCCTCGACGACGGCGGTCTTGCCGACGCCGGGCTCGCCGATCAGCACCGGGTTGTTCTTCGTGCGCCGCGAGAGGATCTGCATCACGCGCTCGATCTCGGTCTGCCGCCCGACGACGGGGTCGAGCTTCGACTCGGCGGCGAGCTTGGTCAGGTTCCGGCCGAACTGGTCGAGGAGCTTCGAGCTCTTCGACTTCTCGCCCGGCGCGCCGCCCGCGCCCTGCTGCCGCCGGCCGGGGCCGGAGAGCATCCGGATGATCTCGTTGCGGATCTTCTCGGCGTCGGCGTCGAAGTCGAGCAGGATGCGCGCCGCGACGCCCTCGTTCTCGCGCACGAGGCCGAGCAGGATGTGCTCGGTGCCGATGTAGTTGTGCCCCAGCGAGAGGGCCTCGCGCAGCGCGAGCTCCAGCACCTTCTTCGCGCGCGGCGTGAACGGGATCTGCCCGGTCGTCACCTCGTCGCCCTGGCCGACGATGCGGGCGACCTGCGCACGCACCTCCTCGACCGTGATGTCGAGCGACTCGAGAACCCGGGCCGCCAGGCCCTCCTCCTCACGGAGCAGGCCGAGGAGGATGTGCTCGGTGCCGATGTAGTTGTGCTTGAGGGCGCGGGCCTCGTCCTGCGCGAGGACGACGACCTGCCGGGCTCTCTCGGTGAAGCGTTCGAACAAGTCGCTTCTTCCTTCCCCCGCGAAGGCCGCGGAATTGCTGAGGAGCCCATCGTAGCGAACGGGTCGGGGGGCAGCGGTACCCGCGACGGGTCATCCGGGGAGTATCTTTTCGGCTCCAAATCGCGTTGAATTTCGCGATATGGGGATGGGTCGAAGGGCGCTCTCGCTGTTCCTGTTCGTGGCCGGGTACCTGGTGCTGGCGACGCTCGAGCCGGTCGTCGCCGTCGGCCCCGCGCTCACGAGCTTCGTCGCCGCGGCGGTGGTTCTCACGCGGGAGCCCCAGGCGCGGGAAACCGGGCCCGCTCGCATCTAAGAAAGCGAGCGGCCGCCCCGGGCGGCGGGGCGGCACGCTCAACCGGACGAGCTGGGACGGTTTGGCGGACCAGTGCGCACGATCGGGATGCCTTCGACCGACGAGCCGCTCGAAGGCTGCGCCCGCGACCGGCTCGTCGATAGTTCTTTCGGCGAACGGTCGGGCGGCAACCGCACTCCTGCTCGGGAGATGAATCGGCCCGCGGGGGCGCGGGCTTGGGGACAATCACTCCACCGAGCCACCGCGTTCGAGGGATAGGTCGCTTGCCTACGAAGGGTCGAGCGTGCTGTGTGATCTTCCGGCGCCGCGACTGAGGCTGCGCGCTACTCCGCTTTCGCGAAGTAGCCGACGACCGCCCAGCAGGTCATCAGCAGGATCTTGACGTCGAGCCAGAGCGACCAGTTCTCGATGTAGAAGTTGTCCCACTCGACGCGGTCGCTGAGCGACGTCTTGCCTCGCAGGCCGTGCACCTGCGCCCAGCCGGTGATCCCGGACTTGACCCGGTGGCGCTGGCCGTAGCGGTGGACGCTGTCCTCGAACCGCCGGGCCAGGTCGGGCCGCTCCGGGCGCGGGCCGATCAGGCTCATCTCGCCCTTGAGCACGTTCAGCAGCTGCGGCAGCTCGTCCAGCGAGGTCTTGCGCAGGAAGGTGCCGAAGCGGGTGCGGCGGTCGTCGCCCTCGACTCCACCGGGGGCGGTATCCGGCGGCAGGTCGGGCACCACGAGCGGCTCCGAGGCGGCCCGCATCGAGCGGAACTTGAGCATCTCGAACTCGCGGCCGTCGAGGCCGAAGCGCGGCTGGTGGAAGAAGAACGGCCGGCCGACGGAGATCAGCGTCCCCAGCGCGAGCAGAAGCAGGAGTGGCGAGGCGAGCAGGAGCAGCGCTCCGGCGACGATCCGGTCGACCGTGTACTTGAGCGCGAACTGCCAGCCTTTCGGGTTCGACCTGCGGGCCGAGAGCAGGGGCAGGCCGCCGATGTGCTCGACGCGCAGCCGCTCGGTGACGCGCTCGAACAGGCGCGGGACGAGCGAGACCGAGATGCCGAGCTCCTCGCAGCGCTCGACCTCGCGCAGGAGGACCTCGCTGGGCGCGGTCGAGAAGGTCACGACGAGGTGCTCGACGCCGTGCTGCTCGATCAGCCGCTCGAGGTCCCAGCTCGCGCCGAGGACCGGCACCGGCAGGCGCTCCTCGTCCAGCGGCTCCTTGTCGAGGAAGCCGACGGGCCTGAGCCCGAGCTCCGGGTGTTCGAGCAGCCGCGTCGCGGTGAGCGCGCCGACGCGGCCGGCGCCCACGATCAGCGTTGGCTTCGCCAGCTCGCCGTGCCGCCGCGCCATCAGCTGCGACCAGTCGAACGCGACCCGACCCGCGGCGAGGTAGACCGCGCTGAAGGCCAGCAGCCTCAGCGACTGTCCGGCGAGGTCGTCGACGTCGCCGGGGAGGAGGATGCGGAGGGTCAGCAGGATCATCGAGGCGAGCGCCGTCGCGGCAAGGACGCGCCTCAGGTTGTCCAGCACGGAAAGCCGCAGCCGCCAGTCGTAGAGACCCCGGCGTGCGAGGAGGGCGACGACCACCGCGGAGTAGACGAGCAGCCAGACCGGCTGCGTCTGCACCACGCCGGCGTTCGCGGCGGTCAGCTGCGAGATGAGCGCAGCCGTCAGCAGCATCAAGCCGTCGAGGAGGAGGGCTCCCCGCGCCCAGGAGCCGAAGCCGTGAGCGCGGCGCCGTACCGCGGCGGTCTCGAGCGTGAGCGGCTCGAGCGCGGGGAGCGCCTCAGCGTTTAGGGGTTGCGAAGCCATGCCGCAGGCAGGACGTGCTCTCTGCTCCGGTTACCCGACTACTTCTGCCGAGCGTGGCCGAACTTACGCAGCGCGGTGCCGGCACCGATCAGGAGCACGCCGCCGACGGCCATGAGCGTCAGGTCGAGGCCCGTGAACGGCAGCCCCCCGGACGTCTTCACGGCCTGCGCGCCGAGCGCCTGCTGGACCGCACCTTGCACGCCGACCCGCGGGTAGCCCTGAACCGCCGCGTACTTCAGGGCGGCCTTCAGGTCCGCCTTCGAGTACGCGTGGTCGAGCCGCCCGTTGTCGGCGTAATCGCGATAGATCTGCTGTGGGTTGGCGGCCACTGCCGCAGGCGCGGCGACAACCATGCCCACCGCGCAGGCGAGTACCGCCAGTACAAAGACACGACGCCACATCTTGCTGTCCCTCCTCCTCCTGATCGTCTGATCAGGTTTCCGATACGCCTACCGAACCTTCCCCAGTCCGGTCATGCCGCAGAATTGCCCTGTTCTGCCGGATTCGAATCCCATCCGAACGAACTGCGATCACAACGTAGTGATGCCCGGTTCTGTTGGCAAGGCCAAAACGAGGCATTCCTTGCAAATCCCGAACATTTCTTCTTAGATGAGAGACGCAGCAGCGG
This sequence comes from Gaiellaceae bacterium, assembly GCA_045806105.1. Lineage (GTDB taxonomy): Bacteria > Actinomycetota > Thermoleophilia > Gaiellales > Gaiellaceae > AC-32. The sequence goes on from JBJMJY010000051.1 coordinate 3,822, forward strand.
CCCGTTCTCTTCCCGCCGTCGCCCTGCTCGCGGCCACGGCCGTCCTCGCGTGGGCCGAAACCGGGAGCATCGACGCCGCCGACTGGCTGCTCTACGCGATCCTGGCAGCGCTGCTGCTGGCGCTCGTGCTCGCCGTCGGCGTGGCAGCGGTGCCGCCGCGCGCCGCGCTCGTGGGGCTCGGCGCGCTGGTGCTGCTCGCGGTCTGGCAGGCGATCTCGGCGGCGTGGTCGCCGCTGCCTTCGTTCGCGCGCGACGACGCGCTGCTGACGCTGTTCTACGTCGCGGCCTTCGCGGTCGCGCTGCTGACGGTGCGTGGCCACACGGAAGGGCTGATCGTGATCGCGGCGGTGGCTGCGCTCGGGGGCGGCCTGGCGGTGGCGACGGCGCTCGCGATTCGCTACGGATCGGACCCGTCGACGTACTTCGTCGGCGACGGCCGCCTCGCCTGGCCGGTGACCTACCCGAACGGCGATGCGGCGATCTTTCTCATCGGGCTTTGGCCGGCGATCGTCCTCGCCGCGGAGCGGCGGTTGCCTAGCCTCCTGCGTGGGCTTGCGCTCGGGACCGCGACCGGGGCGCTCGCAGCCTGGCTCCTGACGCAGAGCAAGGGGGGCGGCGTCGGCCTCGCCGCCTCCGCGATCGTCGTGTTCGCGGTGACCCCGCAGCGGCTGCGGCTGCTCGTGCCGGCAGCGATCGCCGCCGCGCTCGTCGGCCCGCAGTTCGGACCGCTGACCGCGCCCTTCAACGCCGGGAACGGGTTCGCCGAAGTGGCAAGACACGGCGCCTTCACGCTCTTGTGGCTCGTCGCGGCGGCGATCGCGGCCGGGACGGCGTACGCGGTGCTCGACCGGCGGATCGATGTCTCCGAGCGGACGCGCCGGATCGCGCAGGTCGCCGTGGCCGCGCTCGTGGTCGCCGCGGCCGTGGCCGCCGTGGCCGCGTTCTTCGCCTCGGTCGACCACCCGCGCGGCTTCGCCGCAGACAAGTGGGACGCGTTCAAGCACCTGCCCCGCACCGAGCAGGCGCAGACGCATTTCGTCAGCCTCGGCTCGAACCGGTACGACTTCTGGCGGGTCGCGTTGCTGGAGTTCCGCGACCATCCGCTCGCCGGCATCGGCGCGCGCGGCTTCGGGCCGGCGTACCTCGTCGAGGGCCGCAGCAGCGAGACGCCTGCGCGCGCGCACTCCGTCGAGCTGGACGCGCTCAGCGAGCTCGGCGTGCCGGGCCTGCTGCTGCTCGTCGCCGGGCTCGGCGGGCCGCTCGTCGTCTGCTTCCGGCGGCTGCGCGTGCGCGAGCCGACCGCGACGGCGGCCTTCGCCGCCGCCGCGTACTGGGTCGTCCATGCCTCCGGCGACTGGAACTGGACGATCCCGGCGCTCGGGCTGCCGTTCTTCGTCCTGCTCGGTGCGGGCGCCGCGGGTCGCGCCGGGTCGCTGCGGCCCGCCGTGGCTTGGGCAGCGGCCGGCTTAGCCGTCGCGGTCGCGGTGCTCGCCTTCGCGCCGTCGTGGCTCTCCGCCCGGCTCAGCGGGCAGGCGCTCGAGAGCTCCGCCTCGCGCGCGACCGATCTACGCTGGGCCCGCCGGCTCGACCCGCTCTCGGTCGAGCCCTACTTCGTCGAGGCGCAGACCGCCCCGACGGCCGCGGCGGCGCTCTCGCCTCTGCGCAAGGCGGTCGAGAAAGAGCCGCGCTCCGCCGAGGCACGCTACGAGCTCGGCCTCGCCTACGCGCGGGCCGGGCGGCGCCGGCTCGCGCGCGCTGAGCTGCGGCAGGCGCTCGCCCTGAGCCCGCGGGCAGAGGAGATCCGGGCCGCGCTCAGACGCGTCCAGGTTCATTAGTACGCTTCGCGGCGTGAGCAAGAGGGCTCTCATCACCGGAGGCGCGGGGTTCATCGGGTCCCACCTGGCCGACCAGCTGCTGGCCGACGGCTGGGAGGTCTTCGCGCTCGACGACGTCTCCACGGGCTCGCTCGACAACATCGCGCACCTGAGCGACCGGCCGGACTTCCACCTCGTGGTCGACTCGGTGCTCGCGCCCGCGGTCGTGAGCGAGGTCGTGCACAAGTGCGACGTCGTCTTCCACCTCGCCGCGGCCGTCGGCGTCCGCCTGATCGTGGAGCAGCCGGTCCACACGATGGTCACCAACGTCCAGGGCACCGAGACCGTGCTCGGCTACTGCAGCAAGTTCGGCAAGCGCGTGCTCGTCGCGTCGAGCTCCGAGGTCTACGGCGACCACCGCGAGGAGCGGCCGCTGACGGAGTCCGACCGTCGCGTCTACGGCCCGACCACCGAGAAGCGCTGGCTCTACGCCGACTCCAAGGCGATGGACGAGCATCTCGCGCTCTCGTACAACCTCGAGCGCGGGCTCGACGCGATCGTCGTCCGGCTGTTCAACACCGTCGGCCCGCGGCAGAGCGGCCGCTACGGCATGGTCATCCCGCGGTTCGTCGAGCGGGCCGTTCGCGGCGCGCCGCTGGAGGTCCACGGCGACGGCACCCAGACGCGGTCCTTCTGCCACGTTTCCGACACCGTCCGCGCCCTCACGGGGCTCATGGATGCGCGGGAGTTCTCGGGCGAGATCTTCAACGTCGGCTCCTCGGAACGCGTCCGCATCATCGACCTCGCCGATCGCGTCAGGGAGGCCGTCGGCAGCAGCTCCGAGGTCGAGTTCATCCCGTACGACGAGGTCTACGGCCAGGGGATCGAGGACACGCTCCACCGGGAGCCGGCAATCGGGAAGATCCGGGAAGCGATCGGCTGGCAGCCGACGCTCGACCTGGACCGGATCATCGCGGACGTCCTCGAGCACGCGCGCGCGGCCCCGCGTCTGCCCGAGCAGGTCGAGCAGGCCTGAGCTGGCCGGGAGGCCGGGTGCCGGGCACCGATCCCCCCTCCCGGCCCCCCGCTGAGCCGGAGCAGAACGAGCCCGACAGCGCCGCGTCGACGACCGGCCGCTCCGTCCTGGCAGGCGGCCTGTGGCACGTCGCCAGCTACGGGATTCCGCAGGCCTACACGCTGATCGTCTCGGTCGCTGCGGCTCGGTTCCTCGGGCCGGACGGCATGGGACGCCAGAGCTTCATCGCCTTCATCTCGCTGACGACCACGGTCCTGCTTTCGAGCTCGCTGTACGTCTCGCTGATGCGCTACATCGGCGAGTCACTCGGTCGCGGCCGTGAAGAGCTGCTGCCTGGACTCCTCTGGTGGGCGTGGCGCATCGAGGGGATCGCCGCCGCAGCGGGCGCAGCGGTGCTCGTCGTTCCCGCCATCCTGGGCGCCGAGCCGCGCGGAGCCTGGGCGCTCGCGGGCGTGGTTACGGCGGCCGGGGTCATGCACGCGGTCCCTACGGCGATCCTGATCGGGCTGCAGCGCTTCCGCCAGGCTGCTGTGGTCGGCCTCACGACGGGCTTGGTGGGCACGTGCGCCGTCACGATCGTGCTGTGGCAGGGCGGCGGGATCACGGGGATGTTCGCGGTCGAGGCGGTGGTCGGGGTCCTGAACCTCGCCTGGACCGGCGCGCTCGCCAGGCGGAGCTTCGCGCCGATCACGGAGAGCGCGGGGCCGCCCGGCGAAGCCCGGCACGTCCGCCGCAGCGTCGCACGCTTTGCGCTGCTCTCGGCGATCGGCCTCGGGTTCGATCTCGTCGTTGGCACACGGTCGGAGTTCTTCTTTCTCAACCGTTTCTCGAGCGACGCGGAGATCGCGTTCTACTCGATCGCGTTCTCCGCGGTGATGGCGCTGCGCCTGGTGCCTCGGAGCCTCGGGTCCGCTACCGCGCCCGCTTTCGCGACGCTGTACGGGGCGGGCTCCCGGGATCGGATTCGCTCCGGATACAGCCGGTCGCTGCGACTGCTCCTGCTCTCGGCGCTACCGCTGACGGCGGTCGGCCTCGCGCTCGGGCCAGAGCTGATCCAGGCGGTGTACGGCGAGAGCTACGAAGGCGCGGGCAGGCCTGTCCAGATTCTGTTCCTCGGCTTCCCGCTGATCGCGCTCTCGACGATCGCCAACTCCCTCCTGGTCGGGATGAGCCATGTCCGCAGGCCCCTGATCGCGAGTGCCGTCGCGGCTGCGATCGACGTGGGCCTGGCGCTGGCGCTGATCCCGCAGCTCGACGCGAACGGCGCTGCGATCGCGAATGTCGGCGGCCAGGGGAGCTATGCGCTCCTGATGCTCTTCTTCGCCTCGCGCCTCGCTTCCCCGGTCGACTGGCGTCCGTGGGCGACGATCCGAGGGGCAGCAGCCTCGGCGCTTGCGGGTCTCGCCGCCTGGGCTGCGCTGACGGCGCTCCATGGCGTGGCAGGCCTCTGTGCGGGCGCCGCTGTGGCGATCGCAGGGTTCGTCCTGCTGGGGGCGCTGCTCCGGATCCTGCCTGCCGACGACGCGAGTTGGATCGACGCATCCTTCGGGACGAAGCTCTTCGGCAGTGTCGGGAGACTGGCCCGGCTGTGGTCGGAGCGCGGGAGGCTCGCCTCCGCATGAGTCGCTAGGTCCGTCGGCGCCGCCGCTCGGCCAGCAAGGACGCGCGCCCTCGTAACCCGCGCGCCAGCCCGACCGTCTCGAGGCCGTGGTCGCCGTCTGCGAACCGAAGCTTGTACTCCTGTCGGCCGGGCCCGAGCCTGAACTCGGCCGCTCCCTCGCCAAAGGCTTCGCGGATCGCGTGGCCGAGGATCAAGAGCCCCACCGAGTCGTGCTCCAGCTGCGGATCGCGCCCGTGCTGGTACGACCACTCACGGCTCCCGACACGGAAGCTGTAGTTCGCGGCGACCGCCCGCCCGCCGAGCTCGAGCAGGCGCAGACGCAGCCACCCGCGCGCGAGCGCCGTGGCGGCGAAGGTGCGGTGGAATGCCTCCTGGCCCGTGAACCCCGTCGCGGCATCCGCGCCCCAGCGTCGCCGGTGCAGCTCGAAGAGCACGTCGAGGGCCCCGGGAAGCTCCTCCGGCGACGAGACCGTGCGGTACTGCAGGCCGCGCTCGCGCAGCCTGCGCTCCTTTTGCCGGAGCTCCTTGCGGAGGCTGCGGCTCTTCGTCGCGAGGTAGTCGTCCCAGGTCTCCCAGGGGCCGCGCACGAACAGGTTCCCGCGTCTTGCGACCAGTTCCGCCTCGAGGCGCGAGGCCCACTCCGACGACTGGAGGTTCTCGCCCACGAACACGTCCCAGTCGCGCTCCGTCTCCGCGAGCGCCAGCCGCAACGCCTGCGCACCGAGCTCGAGGTCATTCGGGGCCGCGATCGGCCCGAGCTCGTTCGCGACGCCGAAGCCGAGGAAACGCACCTTTCGGACATATCGCCCACGCACGACCACGAGCGGAACGATCGCGGCAACGGTGCCATCGTTGCGCAACCCGGCGAAGAGCCGCAAGCGTGCGTGCTTTCCGGGCCCGGCGAGCCAGGCATCGCTCCACTCCACGGTCGCGAACGGATTGCCGGAGGCCTGCGCCAGCTCACTCCATTCGGCCCGCACCTCGTCCACGCTCGAGAGCGGCCGCAGGCCCACAACCCCTCCGCCCGCCTTGTTCACCACGCGCGGAGCCAGCCGCGAAGCCGTTGCTCGAGCTCGTCGGCGCCCCAGTCCCGTGCCGCGAAACGGGGTAGCCGCCAGCGCAAGGAGAACGGGGAGACGCGGCCCTCGTTCACCGAACATGCTGCCCGGAAGCGCCCTTCCCTGACGACCCGCACGGCTCGGTCGTCGTAATCGCCGTAGGGGTAGGCGAACATCGTCACCGGACGGTCGAGCAACTCCTCCAGCCGGGCCCGCCCGCCGAGGATCTCACGACGCTGCTCCTCTTCCGGGATTGCCGACAGGCTCGGGTGCGAAAGCGTGTGCGCTCCGATCTCGACGGTGCTTTCGGCGAGCGTCTGGAGCTCGGCCTCGCTCAGGGGACGGGCAACCGGCGGAGCCGAGCCGCCCAGAGTCTCCGTCAGCCGCTCCAGCGACTCCTCGATCTGCGCCGACGGCAGCAGGCGTAGCCGGCTCCAGGCGGCCCAGTACGCCCGCTCGCGGCCGGCCGGCGAGCGCGCGTCGACGACGACCGTCCTCCCCGCTGCGGTCAGCTCGACCCGTGGCGGCGCGCCGTCGCGGAAGAGAAGGCCCGCGAGCCGGTCCCACCAGAACGTGGAGCCCGAGCCGACGGCCCCTGCGACGACGAAGACGGTGGCCGGTGCGTCGAATGACTGGAGCACCGGGGCGGCCGAGAGTGCGTTGTCGGCGTAGCCGTCGTCGAACGTGATGGCGAAGCGGACGCCCTTGCTCCGCCGGTCCCCGGCGATCGCATCCAGCGGAACGATCTCGCCGAGCGAGCGAATGAGCGCGACCTGCTCCTGAAATCGCCCCGGGTCGACGCAGAGCTGGAGCGGGTCGCCACCGTCCGACGCGGACGCCACGCGGTGGTACATGAGGATGATCCGCGCGGACGGCAACGTCACTCGTGCGGTTTCACAGCCCGCGCGCAGGCCACCGGCCCGGGCTGCACGGCGGCTTCCGGTCCTCTCAGCGGCGCCTCTTGCAGAAGCTTCGCACTCGCGTGCGGAACGGTCGCCAGCAGTACTCCTCCCGGAGCGAGGGCCCGCCACGCATTTGCAAGCGCGGCCTGTGGGTCGGATACCCGGTGAAGGGTCTGGAGCAGGAGGAAGCAGTCGAATTCGTCCGGTGGGAGCGAGCCGGGCTCCCCGAGGTCGGCGACGATCGTCGCGAGCCCGTTATCGGCGCGGATGTCGAGGACCTCGCTCCGCACGACGCGCGAGCCTCCGAAGCGACGGGTGAAGGAGGGCGTCTCGACCTCGAGCACGACGCCGCGCACATCAGCGCAGTGGGCCTCGACGAACGAGTCGACGGCGCGCCGCTCCTTCCGGTGGCGGCGCCGTGCTACCAGCGAAAGCAGGTTGCGAAACCCGCGTCGGGCCCACGGAGGGAGTCGACGGCCGAGCTCCCTGGCGGTCGAACTGTCCTCGAGCCGCCGTTTGAAGCGGTCAACAGCCACTCGCTCACCATATGCGACCCCCGTGACGCGGCACTAAGCTTGGTAGGTGACGGGCAGACGCGCGTCGGGCGTGAGGCTCGTCGCCTACTCGGACGCTAGTTCCTTTGGCGGCGCAGAGCGGTCGTTCGCGAATCTGCTCGCGCGCCTGGACCCGTCGTTCGAGGTCGTGGTGGTTGCCGTCGACCCCGACGTGGGAGAGGTGCTGCGGGGTGCGCGCAACGGCTCGCCGCTGCGGCTCGTGCGGCAGGTGAGGGGCAAATGGGATCTCGGGCGATTCAGGCAACACCTTGCCGCGGTGCGAGACCTGAAGCCGGAAATCTTCCATGCCAACCTCTGGACGACGTTCTCAGGCCAGTACGGCGTGGCCGCCGCGCTCCTCACCCCCGGGGTCCGTGCGGTGGTGGTCGAGCAGTCGCCGCTGCCCACGGCGAGCGGGCTCCAGCGCAGGCTGCGGCGCCTGGGTGCCCGCCGGCTCGCGGCCCACGTGGCAGTCGGGGAGCGCGCCGCCCGGGAGGTGGAGGCTGCGATCGGCCTGCCCACCGGCTCCGTGAGGACGATCTACAACGGCGTCCAGGACGAGCCGGTCGAGCCGTTGCCCCGGCTCGCCGAAGGACCGGTCGTCGGTGCCGTGGGGCGGCTGTCGCCCGAGAAGGGATTCGATCTTGCGCTCCGTGCGCTGCGAGAGTTGCCGGAGGCGACGCTGGTGCTGGTCGGCGACGGGCCCGAGCGCGCGCGGCTAGAGGAGCTCGCGTCCGAGCTGGGGGTTGCGTCACGCCTCTTCCTCGTCGGCTGGTCCGACGAGCCACGCAGGTATCTGCCGGGCTTCGACGCGCTCCTCCTCCCGTCGCGCCACGAGGGCTTCCCGCTGGCGGTGGTCGAGGGGATGCTCGCCGGCCTCCCCGTAGTCGCCACCGACGTCGGCAGCGTTCGCGAAGCGGTGCTCGACGACGAAACCGGGTATCTCGTCCCCCCTGGAGACGTCGAGGCGATGGCCGAGCGCCTTCGACCGCTCCTCGGCAACGCCGACCTGGCCGGGCGGCTCGGAGCTCGAGGGCGTGCGCGGGCACTCAAGCTCTTCACCGCGGACGCGATGGCCGCGTCCTTCGAGGCGCTCTACCGCGAGATCCTCGCGTGAGCCTGCGGCGGATCGACTCGCGGTTTCTGCTGCCGCATCCGGTGACGCGAGCCGCAGTCCTCCCGGGGGCGACCGGCTGGCACGAGGAGCTCGAGCGCGCCGGAATCGAGGTGGTCCCGGACAGGGGCGATCAGCTCGACCTTGCCGTCGCGCCCGCAGAGCGCGCTAGCGAGGCACACGCGCTCGATCCAGCCGCCGTGATCGTCGAGGGCCGGCGCCCTCGCCTGCCTCGGGGCGTGAGCTTTCTGCCCCTCCCCGCCCACGACGAGCCCCTGGTCTTCGTCCCGCTCGGCAACCCGGCGCCCGCCCGCTACGCCATCTCGCAGTGGGCGTTCGCCGACAGCGCCTGGAAGCGTGCGCGCAACCGCGTGCTCGGGACCCTCGCGGCACGCGATCTCTTCCCTCCGCTTCGCCCACTCGTGACCGTTTCCGCACCGCGGCAGCCTCCGTTCCTCGTCCAGGCCGCCTACGAGAATGGCGTGCCGGCCGGCGCTCTGCCCCTGCTCCTGGCCGGCCAGGGCGACGACTACTCGCGCGGCGCGTTCCTGCTCTTCGAACCTGGGGCCGCGGAGCCGGGCTGGGCGCTGAAGTTCGGTCGACTGCCAGTCGAGCTCGGTTCGTTCGAGCGCGAGGAGCGCGGGCTCCGGCTCGCGCAGGCGGCGGGTGTGGTCGTCTCCGCCCACGCGCCGCGCCACGTGGGTCGCTGGGAGGCCGCCGGCCTGTCGTGCGCGCTCGAGACCGCGGCCACAGGCAAGCCCCTACAGACGCTGCTGCAGACCGCGCCTGACGAGGGCCAGCGGCTCACCGAGCTCGTCTGCTCCTGGCTGGTCGGGGTTGCGACCTCGACAGCGGAGATAGGCGCCGCGCTACGCCCCGAGCTCGAGCGCCTGGACCGTGAGGTGCTACCCGCCTGGAAGCTCGCGCCCGACGCGGCGTCGCGCCTGAGCGATGTGCCGGGCGTCTTCCAACACAACGACCTCGGCTCCTGGAACATTCTCTTCTCGGACGAGCGCTTCACGGTGCTCGACTGGGAGGGCTACGTCGCCCACGGCCTGCCGTTCTGGGATCTCTGGTACTTCCTGGCAGACGCCGCCGCGCACCTCGACGGCGTCGAAAGCCAGGCCGGCCGGCCCGACCATTTCCAGCACCTGTTTCTCGGAGAAGCAGCCTCGTCGCCGCTGCTGTTTCGGTGGACGCGCCGCCTGGCGGAAGCGCTCGACGTCAAGCCGGAGGCAGTTGGCGGCATCGCCACGCTCTGCTGGCTGCACCACGGGCTCGCGGGCGACCGGCGGGCGGCCGAAGCGTCCGCTGGGCCGGTCGAGCCCTACGTCCAGCACGAGGTTCTGAGGCGCAACGCGCAAGCGTGGCTCGAGCACCCCGGGCTCGGCTGGAACTGGGACCGTTGGCGTTGATGGGCGGCACTCCGAAGGTCCTGCTCGTCCTGACACAGCCGCCGTTGCCGGAGGGCGGCGCTCCCGGGAAGACCGCGGTCGGGCTGCTGCGCGGGCTACGGGAGCACGGCGTCGACGTGAGCGCGGTCGCGGCCCGGCGCGGGTCCTCGGTCGCGGGCGAGGTACCGGCCGACCTCCCGGTCGAGCTGGTCGACGTGGAGCCGCCCGGGCCGTGGGCGTCGCGGCTCGGCCGCATCACGCGGCCCCTCGGCGAGCTTGGGGGCGGCTCGTTCGCCGCCCGCGTACGCGAGGCGGCTGGCCGTGCCGAAGTGCTGCACCTCGAGGAGACCGAGACCGCGTGGGCCGGCGACGGCATCTCGCTCCCGTCCCTCGTCCACTTCCACTTCCTCGCGCGGCGCGACCGCGACCTCGGCGCTCCATGGCGCAGGCAGTTCCGCGAGGTGCTCGACGCCTCGCGCGCCGAGCGAGCGGCCGCGCGGAGGCACCGGTACCTCGTCGCAAGCTCGCCTCTCGTCGCCGACGCGCTGCGCGCCGCCGCGCCTCGCGCGGAGGTCGTGCTCGCGCCGCTCTGCCTCGACCCCGCGCTCTACGAGCCGGCGCCGCTCGACGGGCCGCCGCTCGCGGGACTGATCGGGACCGCGCGCTGGACGCCGACCGCGGACGCGATACGCACGCTCGTGCACGACGTCTGGCCTCGCGTCGCCGAGGCGGCGCCGGACGCCCGGCTCGTCGTGGCGGGCCGCGGCACACGAGAGCTCGGGCTGCCCGCGGCACACGGCGTGGAGCTGGCCGGCGAGGTCGACTCGGCGCGCGATCTCTTCCGGCGGCTCTCGCTGCTGCTATTCCCGCTCGCACGCGGCAGCGGGATGAAGGTGAAGGTGCTCGAGGCGATGGCGAGCGGGGTGCCGGTGGTCACCACGGCGGCAGGCGCCGAGGGGATCGAGCCCTCGGACGGCGTGATCGTGCACGAGCGCCCGGAGCAGCTCGCCGCCGCGACTGCAGAGCTCCTCGACGACGCCCGGGCTCGACGGGAGCTGGGCGCGGCGGCACGTGCGGACTTCGTGCGCCGCTACTCGCCACGGCCCGCAACGGAGCCGCTGATCGAGCTTTACCGGAGGATGGCGTGACGGTGGCGGCGGACGTGCTCGCGGAAGGACGCGCGCACCGTGCGGCCGGCACGGTAGGCGCGGCGCCGCTTCACCGTCGACGCGGCGGTTGAGCGACTGACGTCGACCGAGGCCGTCGCCGTGCACGTGCCGGTGCCCGCGACGCAGACCCTGTACGAGTATGTCCCCTTGGCGCCGCGACTCAGGGCGTCGCCGAACGAGCCGGTGTTCGAGACGGTCGCCCGGCGGCTGCCATTGCGGAAGACGTCCACGCGCCCCCCAGTCAGGCCCTGCCAGCTCAGCAGCACGGAGGTCCCAGTCACCTGCGCCTTCAGGGTCGGTGTGGCCGGCGGCGGAGGCGGCGCACCGCCCGCCGAGCGAAGGATGGCGCCGCTCGTGGGCCCGAGCGTGACGGAGCCCGTCGTCGACCCGCCGAGGGTCACGTAGGACCGACCGAGGTCGACCGTGACCGTCGAGGAGGTCGGGTTCACCACGACGGTGCCGCCGGTGAAGTTCCGCCGCCACGCGGCGCCTACCTGGAATCGGGCGCCGACGGGAGAGCCGACGTCGGCGGTCCAGCTCGCGCTGTACGGATCCTGTGCCTCCGGGTCGGTGGCCTCGAAGAGCAGCGCCCCGTTGTTCGCCGGCTCGTCGAGGAGCAGGAAGTTCGCGCGCGCATATCCCATCGAGCGCGCGTCGCTCTTGGGCGCGTAGGTCACGCCGAGGAAGATCTTCCCCGCCTGCTCCGTGAGCGCCTGGAACCGCTGCCGGTACGTCCAGTCGTTGCCGGCGAACCAGCCCGAGCTCGTCGAGCCCCACTTCGAGTAGTACTCCTGCACCGCACCCGAGGTGAACTGGATCCAGTCGCTCCAGGTCGCGTGCGCGTCGTAATCGGAGGCCCACGGCGTCGAGAGGTTCGGGATCGCGAGGAAGCCGGCGCCGCGCAGCGCGGGGCCGACGTTCGCGAGCATCGAGCGGGTCGCGGTGCGCCAGGCAGCGGAGGTCGGGTAGCGCGCGATCGTGCGGCCGTGCAGGTGCCAGCCCATGTCCGCGTTCGTGTCGTCGAGCATCACGCCGTCCCAGCTGCCGGAGCGGAGGTCGGTCAGCACGTTCGAAAGCCAGCGCGCCTGGTAGCCGGGGTTGCCGACGTCCATCATCCACGCCTGCTGGAAGTAGTACGAGTTGAGCCTCGAGCCGCCGCCGTCGGCGAGGAACCAGTCGGCGTGGTTGCGGTCGGCGTCGCAGTAGCCGACGCCGGACGGGAGGTAGGCGTTGTCGGCGCCGCCCGAGCAGCTGTTCGACATCGTGAAGCTGAGGTTCTTGTAGACGAGCGCCTTCAGCCCCGGGTTCGCCGCCTTCAGCACCGGCAGCAGCGGCGCGTCCCACGAATTGAGCACCACGTAGCGGTAGCGGGAGAGGTCGCCGCCCGACGCGGCGCAGCCGCTGCAGATGCGCAGCGCGCCGATTCCGGCCGTGGCGCTCGCGGCATGAGCGATCCCCGGGAAGACGAAGATCGAGAGGGCGGCCGCGAAGAGGGCAAGACGACGAGCGGTCACGCCCCTGGCATCGTCGGACCGCCGCCGGGGCTACTCCCTCGTTCGGGCTATCAAAAGGAAACGTCGTCGTAGAGGGCCACGAGGCGCTCCACCATGCGGGAAAGCGAGAGGTTCCGCTCCGCGTCGCGGCGGCCTTCCGCGCCGAGCTCGGCCGCCGCCGCGGGGTCGTCGAGCACGGCCAGCAGCGCCTCGGCCAGGCCCTCGGCGTCACCCTTCGGCGCGAGCGCGCCGGTCGCGCCGGGGCGAACGAGCTCGCCCGTTCCGCCCGCGGCCGTCGCGGCAACCGGGACCGACGCGGCCATCGCCTCGACGACCGCGAGCGGGCAGCCCTCGTAGTCGCTCGCCAGCAGCGCGCACTCGGCCTGTGCGAGCAGCTCGGGCACGTCGTCGCGGTTGCCGAGGAAGCGCACCGAGCCGGCGACGCCGAGCTCGGCGGCGAGCGCCTCCGCCTCGCTGCGCAGCGGGCCGTCGCCGGCCACGTGCAGCTCCGCCCCGGATACTCGCCCGCGCGCCACGGCGAAGGCGCGGAGCGCGAGATCGGGCCGCTTGGGCGGCGCGAGCCTGCCGACCATCAGGATGCGCCCTCGTACAGGCGCACGCGGCAGCGCGAACCGCTCCAGGGGCACGCCGTTCGGGATCACGCGGTACTGCTCGGAGCGCCCGACGCGCGCCTCGAGCCCCGCCTCCCGCTCGTCGTCGGAGAGCGCCACGATCGTTCGACACCAGTGCGCTGCGAGCCGCTCCAGGCCCAGGTAGAGCCGCGCCTCGGCCCCATCCGCAGCCCACCACGACCAGCCGTGCGGGGTGAAGACGCAGGCCTTCCGCTTCCCGCGCAGCGAGGCGGCGAGCCTGCCCACGAACCCGGCCTTCGCCGAGTGGACGTGGACGACGTCGGCATCCCCGGCGAGCCGAACGAGCGTGGCCAGCGAGCGTGCGTCGCCCGGCCTCGCCTCGCGGTGAGTCTCGATCGCGTGCAGGCGCACGCCCGAGCCTTCGAGGCTCGACCAGGTCAGCGATTCGCGCGGACACGCGACTTCGACCGTGAGCTCGTCCCCGGCGAGCGCCCGTGCCAGCTCGACCACGTGGCGCGAGACACCGCCGTCGAGCGGCTGTGCTGCGAGCAGGAGCCGCCGAGGAAGCTTCACGTGCCGAAGGGTATTGTTCGGGGCCCCCGAACCAGTCTGGCGTCGGCCGGCCGGGGTGCCGAGAAAGGACACGTGGCTCTCAACGACGTTGTGCGGGTGTTCTGGCAGCGCAAGCTGCTGATCGTGCTCGTCCTGATCGCGGTGATCGTGCCGGCGTACGTCGCGACGACGCTGGTCACGAAGCAGTACGAGTCGACGGCGACGCTCGGAGTGACGCCGAAGAACTCCGGGCCCGAGGCGCTCACGCTGTTCGCGATCCTCGACCAGGTCGTGCCGTTCTACGCGGAGGCGGCCGACTCCCGCACGACCCTCGAGGCGGCGCGGACGCGCCTCGGCCACCCGCTCGGGAGCATCTCGATCGAGACGTTCAAGGGCACGGGCCTGATGAAGATCAAGGCCCGCAGTGCGAACCCGCGGCTCGCCCAGCTGAGCGCACAGACGGTCGCGCACGTACTGCTCACCCGCGTCAACCGCGGGAAGGTCGGAACGGCGTCGTACAGGCTGGACGTGCTCGACAGGGCCTCCCTGCCAACGTCGCCGGTGTTCCCGCGCACGCGGCTGACTCTGCTGGTGGCCGCGCTGCTCGGCCTGGGGCTCGGGTTCGCCGCGGCGATCCTGCGCGAGAACTTCGCGACCAAGGTCGAGACCGCGGAGGACCTCGCCGTCGCGAGCGGCCTCCCCGTCTTCGCCGAGATCCCGGCCGAGACGGCGGTGCTGAAGCTGCACTCGGCCGACGAGCTCGCGACGTTACCGCGCCTCCACGTCGTCGCGGAGGCGCTCCGCGACCTCCGGACGAACCTGCTCTTCACCGACGAGAGCTTCCGCTCCGTCGTGATCACGAGCCCCGATGGCAGCCACGGCAAGACGACGGTCGCGTTCGGCCTCGCCGCGACGCTGAGCCGGGCGGGAGCGCGCACAATCCTCGTCGACTGCGACCTCCGGCGCGGGCGGGTGGCCGAGCTGCTCCAGCTGCCGCGGACACCGGGGCTGATGGACGTCCTGCTCGGCGAGTCACTGCTCGAGCGCGTGATCCGGACCACCGGCGACGGTCCCGACGTCCTTGTCGGCGGTCGCCGCTCCGCAGACCCGGGCGAGTTGCTGACGCGGGAGTTCCCCGCGGTACTCACGGAACTCGAGCGCGAGTACGACGCGGTGATCATCGACGCCACGCCGGTGATCCCGATCAGCGACGCGCGCGTCCTCGCCCGCTACGCGGACGCGACGGTGCTCGTCGCCCGCGCCGGGAACGCCTCGCGCCGGCAGGTGCGTGCCGCCGTGGAGCGGCTGGCGCTGATCTCAGTGCGGCCGACGGCGGCCGTGCTCAACTACTCCGCCGGGGTCGGCAGCTCGAGCTACTACGTGCGGCCGACCGAGCCGGAGCTCGAGCCGGACCGCCAGACGCGCAGTGCCCGCCGCCGCGCGCGCAAGCAGCGCGGCGCCGCCCGCAGCTGACCGGAGCCCGGTGTTCTCGACCGCTCGCCTAGAGGCAGCCGTCCGCCGCCCCGACGGCCTGGACGCGCTCTGGGTGCTCGGCCTCGCCGGCGTCGCCACCGCGTTCGTGGCGGGGTCGGTCGCGATGCCCCGCGCGACGCTGCTGCTCACGCTCGCGGCGGCAGCGCTCGTCCTCCTGCTGACCCGGATCGACCTGGCGATCCTGCTGGTCGTCGCGACGGCGCCGCTGGAGGGCGCGTTCGCGTCGGGTCCGGCAGGCGTCAGCGTCACGAAGCTCGCGGGCTACGTCTGTATCGCCGCCTTCGTCTACGCGCTCGCGAAGGAGCGGCGGCGGCTCGTGTTCGAGCGCGGCCAGGCGCTCGTGCTCGGGATTCTCGGGATCGCGCTGCTCTCGACCGCCTGGGCCGACGACGCGGGCGCCGCGGCCACCACGACGACTCGCTACGCGAGCTTCGCCGTGATCTACGTGATCATCACGCAGTTCGGCCACGACCGGGTGCTCCAGCGGCGGATCGCGTGGACGCTCGCGATCACGTGCACGATCGCCGCCGGGCTCGGGCTCAACGACTACCTGACCGGCAACGCGCAGGTGGCGACGCTGCCGCACGTGCAGCAGAACGACTTCGCCTTCATCCTCGCGACCTCGCTGCCGTTCATGTTCTTCCTGCTTGGCCGGGCCCGCGCGTTGCGGCCGCTCCTTCTGGTCGCGATCGCGCTCGTCTCCGCGGCGGTCCTCCTGAGTCTCTCGCGCGGCGCGTTCCTCGGGCTCGCAGCCGGTTTCGTCGTCTTCGTGCTCACCGACCGGCGCAGGCTGCAGGTCACCCTGACGGCAGGCGTGCTCGCGACGGCGGGGACGCTGTTCGTGATCCACAGCAACCCGCAGCGCTTCCACGAGGCGCTTCTCCTGAAGCAGAACGTCGCGCAGCAGAACGTCTCGACGCGCTTCGGCGCCTGGGGTGCGGCGGCGCGGCTCGCGAGCGACCATCCGTTCCTCGGCGTTGGGCCCGGCAACTTCCAGTTCCACTACA
This sequence comes from Gaiellaceae bacterium, assembly GCA_045806105.1. GTDB lineage: Bacteria > Actinomycetota > Thermoleophilia > Gaiellales > Gaiellaceae > AC-32. The sequence continues at coordinate 19,623 of JBJMJY010000051.1, forward strand.
ACGAGCTGAGCGGGCAGCCGCTGGGGACGTTCACCCTGACCGTCGCGCACAACGCGCTGCTCGACGTCGGCGCGGAGCTCGGCGTGATCGCGATGTGCCTGCTCGCGCTGTACCTCCTGCTCACCTTCACGCGGCTGGCGGGCACGCTCCACCGCGGCTACGGCGACCCCGGGTTCGTCCGCGCGCTGCGGATCTCGCTCACGATCGCGATCGTCAGCGCGATGTTCCTCTCCGAGCAGTACTTCCTACCGTTCTGGCTCATCGGCGGGCTCGCCGCGGCGATCTGGGCCAACGGGCAGCGGACCGTGGGCGAGAACGCCGCCGCTCCCGCGGCTGGATGAGGGTCGTCTACGTCTCGACGCTCGAGGGCGGCGGCCCCGTGGTGCATCTGCGGCAGCTCGCGCCGCACGTCGCGGCCGAAGGGCTGGACGTCGAGGTGATCTGCGCGAGCGAGGCGGTGGCGGAGAGCTTCCGCGCGCTCGACCTCGCCGCCGAGGCCGTTCCGGTCGAGCACAAGCTCGATCTCCGCGCAGGCGCGGCGCTCTGGCGGCGGCTCGGCGGGGCCGACGTCGTGCATACCCAGGACCGCCGAGCCGGGCTATTCGGCCGAGCGGGGGGGCGGCTGCACGGGGCGCGCGTCGTCCATACGCTGCATGGGATGCCGGAGGAGATCGCAGCGCGCGTCGGGCGGCCGGAGGCACCTGACCCGCCCGGCGTGTCGAAGGCGCGACTCGCCTGGCTCGAGCACGGGTACCTGCCGCTCGAGGCCGGGTTGACGCGGCTCGGCCACGTCGTGGCGCCGTCGCAAGCGATGGCGGACTTCATGGTCGGCCACGGCTTCCCGGCGGGCCGCGTCCACGTGATCCCGCTCGGGATCGACGGGGCCGAGGACGCCGAGGCTCGCAGCGAGGGCGCGCTCGTCGCCGGCGTGGCTTCGAACCTTGAGTACTGGAAGGGCCTCGACGTCCTGATCGACGCGGCGGCGGCGATGGACGCGCCCGTGCGGCTGGAGGTCTTCGGGGGCGGCTCGCTGGCGGCCGAACTGGAGCGGCGGGCGCGCGATGCCGCCGTGGACGCGCGCTTCCACGGCTTCGTGCCCGACGCGCGCGCGCGGCTGCGGGAGCTCGACGTGCTCGTCCAGCCGTCGCGCGCGGACAACTCCCCGCTCGCCGTCCTCGAGGCGATGGCCGCCGGCGTGCCGGTGGTCGCAACGCGCGTCGGAGGCATCCCCGAGCTCATCGTGGACGGCGAGACCGGGGTGCTCGTCGAGCCCGAGAGCCCCGCCGAGCTCGCCGAGGCGCTCGATGCCCTGGCCGCGAGCCCGGAGCGCCGCCGCGAGCTCGGACGGCGTGGCCGCGAGCGCGCCCGGGACGAGTTCTCGCCCGAGCGGATGGCCCGCCGCACCGTCGCCCTCTACCGGGATCTGTGCGCATCCTCCACGTGATCCAGGAGCTCCGCACCGGCGGAGCCGAGAGGATCCTCGTGTCCGCCTACCACGGCGCAAAGGAGGCGGGACACGAGGTCTTCGTGGCGGCGTCGCCGGGGCCGGTCGCGGACGAGCTCGACACGGAGCCGTACCCGATCCCGGTCGTGGGGCGGCGCGTCTCGCGGATTCCGTCCGTCGCCTCGGCCGTGCGCCGCGCCGTGTCCGAGACCCGGCCCGACGTGATCCACGCGCACAACCCGACGATGGCGCTCGCGACCGGCCTCGTCACCCTGCGCGGCCGGCGGCCGCCCGGCCTCGTGAGCCTCCACGGCGGGCCTGAGAAGGACTGGCCGGCGTCGGTTCGGCTCGTGCGCCTCTCCGGCCTCGCGCCGGTGGCCTGCGGGCCGGGCGTCGAGCAGGCGCTCGAGCAGCACGGGCTCTCGCCGCTCGCGACCGTGCCGAACGCGGTCCCGCCCGCCCCGCCTCCGGCCGACCGCTCCGAGCTCGGCCTCGCGCCGGGGACACGGCTCGTCCTGGCCGTGGGGCGGCTCGTGGAGCAGAAAAACCACGCGCTCGCGATCCGCGCCGTCGCCGAGGTGCCCGACACGGTCCTCGCGATCGCCGGCGCGGGCGTGCTGCGCGACGACCTCGAGCGCCTCGCCGAGGAGACCGGCGTCGCCGACCGCGTCCGCTTCCTCGGAATGCGTGCCGACGCGCGGGCGCTGATGGGCGCGGCCGACGTCGTCGTGCTCTCCTCGCAATGGGAGGGCCTGCCGCTCTCCGCGCTCGAGGCGCTCGCGTCGGGAACGCCGCTCGTCGCGACCGACGTGCGCGGCCTGCGCGAGCTCCTGAGCGACGGCGAGAACGCGCTCCTCGTCCCGGAGGACCCGCACGAGCTCGCCGCCGCGCTGCGGCGCGTGCTCGACGATCCCGAGCTCGGGGCACGCCTGGCCGCGGCAGGCAAGCACGTCGACGGCGCCGGCTCCGACGAGCGGCTCGTCGTCCGTTTCCTCGAGCTGTACGAGAGGCTGGCGGCGTGAGGGTCTCCGTCGTGGTCCCGGCCTACGAGGCGCAGGCGACGGTGGGGGCGGCGATCTCCTCGGCGCTCTGGCAGACCTACCGCGACCTCGAGGTCGTGGTGGTGGACGACGGCTCGGGCGACGCGACGGGCGCCATCGCGGCCTCGTTCCCGGACCCGGTCCGCGCGGTGCGCCAGGAGAACGCGGGCGTCGCGGCGGCCCGCAACCGCGGGATCGCGGAAGCGCGGGGCGAGCTGATCGCCTTCTGCGACGCCGACGACGTGCTCCTGCCGCGCCACCTCGAGGAGCTCGTGGCGACATTCGACCGGCACGGCGGCGGGATCGCCACCTCCAACTGCTACTGGCTCTTCCCGAGCGGTATCCACCCCTCGCGCACCCGCTACAAGGGCGGCTTCCCGTCGCCGCAGCGCCAGCGCCTCGCGATCCTGCAGCAGAACTTCGTCTCGACGATGTCGCTCTTCCCGAAGCGGCTCGCCGACGAGCTGGGCGGCTTTGCGACCGACCTCGAGGTCGCAGAGGACTGGGACTTCTGGCTCCGGGCGATCTACGCGGGCGAGCGGGTCTCGCTGCAGCGGCAGCCGCTCGCGCTCTACCGCTGGGGCTCGGAGAGCCTCTCGGCCGCGCCGGCCCGGATGGACGAGCACGCCGAGGCGGTGCTGCGGCGCGCAGCGGCGCGTGACGACTTGAGCGCCGAGGAGCGCGCGTATCTCGATCGCCGCCTCTCCGGGCCGAGCCCGGCGCAGCTGGGCCGCCGCGGCGACGAGGCGCTGCGGGCCGGGCGCTACCGCGAGGCGGCGGCGAGCTACCGGCAGGCCGCGAACCTCTGCCCGGCCGAGCCGCGGCTCGTCTGGAAGGCGCGCGTGCTCCGCGCCGCGCCGTGGCTGACCGGCCCGCTCGTGCGGGCGCGGCAGCTCAAGATCGAGGGCGCGATCGGCTTCGACGAGGGGCACGTGCGCTGACCGACGTCTTCCGCGTCGCCTTCGTCTGCACCGGAAACCGCTTCCGCAGCCCGCTCGCCGCGGCCGTGTTCGCCGACGAGGCGGAAGGGCTGCCGGTGGAGGTCGCGTCGCTGGGGACGCTCGACCTCGGGCCCGAGCCGGCCCTGCCGGAGGCCGTCGCGCTCGCGGAGGAGCTCGGGCTCGACCTGACGGCCCACCGCGCGCAGCGCCTCGGGGACCTTGGCGAGGTCGATCTCGTCGTCGGCTTCGAGCGGAAACACGTGATGGCGGCGGTGGTCGACGCAGGCGCGCCGGTCGAGAAGACGTTCACGCTCCCGGAGCTCGTCGACCTTCTGGGCGGCCTCACCGACCCGCTCCCGCCTGACGCGCACGAGCGGGTCGGGCGGGCCCACTCCGCCCGCGCGCTGGACTTCCGCAATCGTCCGCTGCCGGAGATCCGCGACCCGCTCGGCCTCCCGGCGCCGGAGCAGCGCGCCGTTGCGCACGCCGTGGAGGAGCAGGCCGCCCGGCTCGCCGCGGCGCTCTTCGACTAGCGCCGGCGGGCTTCCCAGCGGTCGAGCGTCTCGGCCGCGGAGCCGGCCCACCCCCCGCGCTCGTCGATCCACGCGAGCAGGCGCCGGTAGACCTGGTCGAAGCCGTTCGACAGCCGCGCGTGGTGCTGCGGCGGGTGCCACAGGATCGCGACCGCGCCCCCGTGCTCCGCGACCGGCTCCAGCGCCTCGACGCCGACCTCGTACGCCGCGGCCGGAGCGAGCCCGAGGTAGCGCTCCTCCGAGAGCGTCGCGTCCATCACGGCGAGCGGCAGCTCCCAGCCTCCCGCCTCGCGCCGCTCGGGATCCCAGAGCCGGTACGGGTACGGCGTGCCCGCGCGTAGGCCCGGCAGCGAGGGCCAGCCGATGCTCGAGTCGTAACGCAGGCCCGCCTCGCGCAACTCGGCCGCGAGGAGCGCGGGGTCGCTGCGGAGGTAGTGGTGGCGCAGCCCCTGCGGCCGCTCGAGCGCCTGCGCCTCCTGCGCGACGGCGCCGAGCCGCTCGTGCGCGCGGTAGGACGCGTGGAGGGCGACCTCGAGGCCCGCGGCACTCGTCTGCTCGATCGTTTTCGTGAGCGCGGGCCGGTAGCGCTCGGGGTAGCCGTCCTGCGGCGCCTCCTGGCGGGTGAGAAAGAAGCAGGTCGAGCCACGGCCGTTCTCGGCGTCGAGCATCGCGCGCAAGGGGTAGTCCGGGTCGCGCCTGCGCAGAGCATCGAGCGCAAACGTCGTCCCTTCGCGCAGCCGCCGCCGCGACCGGTGCGCGACCGATCCCGCGAGCTTGCGCGCCGCCGTCTTGAAGCCGCCCCCGCCGAGCAGGTCGACGTCGTGGGTCAGGGCGACGAGGAAGCCCTCGCCGCCGGGGTAGCCGCGCCGCTCCAGGCCGAGGCCGGCAGCGATCTCCGCCACGCGCGGACCCGGCCGCTCCGCCGGCGGGAGCGGGCGCCCGTGCCGGTCGAGGTCCGCATCGCGCTCGTGCGCGAGCGTCAGCAGCGCGAAGACCTCGTCGAGCTGCGCCTCGTCGACGCCCACGGACTCCTCGAACGGCAGTCCGAGCGCGTCGAGCAGCGCGTCGAGCGCGTACCGCTGCTCCGGCGTCACCTCGACCGCAGCGCTGGAAACAGGATCACGTCGCGGATCGCGTCGCTGCCGGTCAGCACCATCGCCAGCCGGTCGATCCCGACCCCGCAGCCGCCGGTCGGCGGCATCCCGTACGAGAGCGCCTCGACGAAGTCCGGGTCGCCGGGCTCGGACTCCTCCGCCCCCGCTTCGCGCTCGGCCTCCTGCATCGCGAAGCGCTGCGCCTGCTCCTCCGAGTCGTTCAGCTCGCTGAAGGCGTTTGCGAACTCCATCCCGGCGACAACGGCCTCGAAGCGCTCGACCAGGCTCTCGTCCCCGTCCGTCGTGCGCGCGAACGGCGAGAGCTCGATCGGCCAGTCGTAGACGATCGTCGGCTGGATCAGCTCAGGCTCGACGAAGTGCGAGTACGCGTGGTCGACAAGCTGCGACCAGGAGCGGTCGCGCTCGGTATCGACCCCGGCCTCCTGCAGCTTCGCGCGCAGCTCGGCCTCGTCACGCGACCAGACGCCCTTCGCGTCGAGCGCCTCCACGAACTTGACGCGCTGCCACGGCGGCGAGAGGTCGAGCTCGTGGCCACGGAAAGTGACCCTGCGGGTGCCGACCGCGTCGGCCGTTGCCGCCACGAGCGCTTCCGTGCGCTCCATCGTGTCGCGGTAGTCGGCGTAGGCCTCGTACCACTCGACCTGCGTGAACTCGGGCGAATGCTTGTACGAGATGCTCTCGTTGCGGAAGTCCTTCGAGAGCTCGTAGACCTTCTCGAGCCCGCCGACGATCAGGCGCTTGAGGTAGAGCTCGTCCGCGATGCGCAGGTAGAGGTCGGCGTCGAGCTCGTTCGAGTGCGTGACGAACGGCTCCGCGAAGCCGCCGCCGTAGCGCGGCTGGAGGATCGGCGTCTCGACTTCGATGAAGCCCTCGCCGTCGAGGTAGGCGCGCACAGCGCCGACGATCTTCGTCCGCGTCAGCGCCAGCTCGCGCGACTCCGGGTTCATCAGCAGGTCGAGGTACCGCTGCCGGTAGCGCGTCTCGGTGTCGGTGACGCCGTGGAAGGTGTCGGGCAGCGGCCGGCGGATCTTCGCGAGCAACTCGACCTGCGAGGTCGTGAGCGAAGCCTCGCCGCGGCGTGACCGGCCGGGCTTGCCCGTCGCGCCGACGATGTCCCCGAGGTCGACGTCCACCTTGCCCTCGGCGATCAGCTGAATCCGCCCGGAGCGGTCGACGAGGTCGAGGAAGGTGAGCTTCCCCATCTCGCGCCGGGCCATCACGCGGCCCGCGACGCGGTGCTCCCGGTCGAGCGATTCGCCTGGCTCGGCCTTCTCGGCCTCGATGCGAGCCGCCGCGATCTCGACCCGGTCTGGAAACCGCTTCGGCAGCATCCGCGCGAGTCTAGTGGGCAGTAGCGCGGCGCCTCGTCAGCCGCCGCGGAGGCGGGCTTTGCTCGCCTCCGCTAGTGACCGCTCTCCGAAGTGGCCTGCGTGAAGTCGTCATGCCGCGCGCAGCGCGGCGGACCTCACGCAGCTTTGATTTCCAGGATCTTGAACTTCATCGCGCCGCGCGGCGCCGCGACCTCGACCGTCTCGCCCTTCTTCTTGCCGATGATCGCCTTGCCGACCGGCGACTCGTTCGAGAGCTTGTTCTCGGCCGGGTTCGCCTCCGCGGAGCCGACGATGCGGTACTCGACGGTCTGCTTGGCGTCCACGTCGCGCAGCTTCACCTTCGATCCGATCGACACGACGTCCTTGGCGACATCCTTCTTGCTGATCACGCGCGCGTTGCGCAGCCGCTCCTCGAGGGTGGCGATGCGGTGCTCGAGCAGCGCTTGCTCGTTCTTCGCGTCGTCGTACTCGGCGTTCTCGGCGATATCGCCGAACTCACGCGCGGTGCGGATGCGCTCCGCGACCTCGCGGCGCTTGTCGGTGGACAGGAACTCGATCTCCTGCTTGAGCTTTTCGTAGCCTTCCGGAGTGAGAATGACGTCCTTCACGGGGCCTCCTGAAAGAAAAACGCGCGGCGCAGGGGCGCCGTCGCGGGCGGGGATGTTACCTACCCGTGCGGACGGACGTCAACCCGTCGTGCGGCTACCATTTTTCGCTCTGTGCAGGTAGATCTCCGCAGCTCCTGGCGGATCCGCGACGTCGAGATCCCGACACGGCTCGTACTCGCGCCGATGGCAGGTGTGAGTGTCCAGGCATTTCGGCGCCAGGGCCGCCGCTACGGCGCGGGGCTCGTGTGCTCCGAGATGGTGAGCTGCGCGGGACTTCACCACGGCAACGAGCGGACGCTCGGCTACCTGAGGATCTCCGCGGACGAGCGGCCCCTCGCCGTGCAGATCTTCGGCTCCGAGCCGGAGGTGATGGCCGAGGCGGCGCGGATGGTGGAAGACGCAGGCGCCGATCTCGTCGACATCAACTTCGGCTGCCCGGTGAAGAAGGTGACGAAGACCGGCGCCGGCGCGACGCTGCTCGACGATCCGGCGCGGGCGAGCGCTGTCGTCGAGGCCGTCGCCGGAGCGGTGTCCGTGCCGGTGACGGTGAAGATGCGGCGCGGCCTGGAGGACGGCTCGCGGGCATGCCTCTCGCTCGGACCGCAGCTGGTGGAAGCCGGGGCGTCGTCCCTGACGCTGCACCCGCGCTCGGCCCGCCAGATGTACACCGGCGAGGCCGACCACTCGCTGACGGGAGAGCTCGCCGCGCTGGTCGAGGTGCCGGTGGTGGCGTCGGGGGACGTCACCTCCCGCGCCCGCGCACAGGCGATCCTGGCGACGACGGGCGCGGCCGCGGTGATGGTCGGCCGTGCCGCTCAGGGCAATCCGTGGGCGCTCCGGGAGATGATCGACGGCGACGCAGCGGAGCCGACACGCGAGGAGGTCGTGGCCGAGCTGATCCTGTTCATGCGCGAGACCGTGCGCGAGCTCGGCGAGCACCGCGCGACCGGCTTCCTGAAGAAGTTCTACGGGTGGTACCTCGGCCGAGGCCGCTTCCCGCGCCCGTTCAAGCAGGAGCTCGTGCAGCTCGCGACGCTGGACGAGGTCGAGACGCGGCTGCTCGCGGCTGCCCCGGGGGCAGCGGAGCTCCTGCAGCGGCTCGAAGCCGACCTGCCCGACGGCGAGGACGACGTCGTCCTCGACCTCCCGATCTCGATCTACGGCGGCGGCTGATCCGACCCCGTCTGCTCAGTCGCGGTTGCGCTCCCAGACGAGGCGGATGCCTTCCAGCGTCAGGAACGGGTCGATCGTCTCGAGCGTCCGCGCGTGCGGGACGATCAGGTCCGCGAGGCCGCCGGTCGCGACCGTCTGCGCGTCGGCGCCGAGCTCGCCGCGGATGCGGTCGACGATCCCGTCGACCTGGCCCGCGAAGCCGTAGACCAGCCCCGACTGCAGGCTCGAGGCCGTGTTCTTCGCGATCACCGTCTCCGGCTCGACGAAGTCGACCTTGAACAGGCGCGCGGCGCGGGCGAAGAGCGCCTCCATCGACACCTCGATCCCGGGCGCGAGCACCCCGCCGACGTACTCCCCCGCAGGCGAGACGACGTCGAAGTTCGTCGAGGTGCCGAAGTCGACGACGATCGCCGGCGGGCCGTAGCGCTCGACGGCTGCAACTGCGTTGGCGATCCGGTCGGGCCCGACCTCGCGGGGGTCGTCATGGCGGATCGGCACGCCCGTACGCACTCCAGGGCCGAGCTCGAGCAGCTCCGCCCTCGCGTACTCCTTGGCGAAGTCCTCGTAGGCGCGGTGCAGCTGCGGAACCGTCGAGGCGAGCCCCACGCCATCGACAGCGGCGAGGTCGAAGAAGTTGCCATAGAGCGCGCCGAGCTCGTCCCCGCTGCGGTTCCGCTCCGTCGCCACGCGCCAGTGCTCGCGCAGCTCCGCCCCCTCGAAGAGCCCGAAGACGGTCTGCGTGTTCCCGACGTCGATGGCCAGGAGCGCCATGCCGTCGAGCCTACTTCAGGGCCAGCGCCGGAATGCTCCAGTCGAGCTGCTTGTTCACGACCCGGTTGATCGCGTACGCGAAGCTGCGCAGCGACGCGCCCTCGGTGTCGTGGCGGAAGTTGACGAGGCTCTTCGAGCCGCCGGCCGAATGGCCAGCCGCAGCGAACAGGCCGCTCCGTCGGCGATCAGCGCGCGAGCGAAAGGGTCAGCCGCTGCGGGCTCACTTCAGCGCGAGCCGGGGGATGCTCCAGTCGACGTAGACGTTGTGGTAGAGGAGGCTTCCCGGGTCTACGCGTGACGAGAAGAAGTACCGGTTGTTGTAGACGCTGAGCACGACCGTCGGGACGAGGTCGCTCATCAGGTCGACATCGACCTTCCCGAGCGCGCGGTACCGGGCCTCGCCGTTCAGCCTCAGCGCCGCCTCGAGCCTGCGCGTGTACTTCGCGCTGTCGATCCCGAAGAAACTCGACGACTCAAGCGCCTGGCGGACGAGGGAGGCCGGATCCATGGGCGAGGTGTCCGCGCACCAGCCCATGCCGACGCCTAGGTCGAGATCGGTGTTGCGCTTGCCCATCGCGTCGTAGATGTCCGCTCCGCTGTAGCCCTTTAGCTTGATCCTCGTCGGGTCGACGCCGAGCTTCACGAGGTCTGCACGCAGCAGTCGGGCCTGCGGCGTGCCGAGCGCGCCGGAGCTGCGATAGCCGATGTTGATCCTCCCGCGCCGCAGGTGACCGGCGGCTAGCCGGCGCGCCTTGCGGAGGTTCGGTGCTCCGCGATACGGCTGCAGTTTCCGCGCGGTGACCGATCCCGGCGAGGTAGGCGGCAGCAGGTGCGACCAAGGCGTCATCGCATAGGGCCCGGGCGCCCCCGCATACGCCTTGCGGTTGACCACCCAGCTCAACGCGCGCCGCAGCGCGACGTTGTTCCTGAACAGCGGCCGATCGTCGTTGATGGCCAAGAACGAGAGGCAGGAGGTCGGCTTCTTCCAGAACCGCGTCTTGTTCACGCCGAAGGTCTTCGCGACCTCTTGGACGTGGTCGGTGGGCAACGGCCCCTCGTCGAGGCCGCCCGCCAGCACCTGCCGGTAGGCGCTCTCCTCGTTCAGGTTCCAGCGCAGGTCGAGGCCCCGCAGGTTATGGGTGCGAGCGCCCCGGTAATAGGGATTGCGCCGGAGCTGGGTAACCTCGTTCAGCTTGTTGCGCCTGAAGAAGTACGGGCCCGCGGACGGGTACGCGCTGGTGACTTCGCGGTTCAGCGGGAGCCGTGCGGAGGTCGCCTGGAAGAACGGCATCGCGAGCTTGCTGAGGAAGGCGGGATCGCGACGCGTCAGGTGAACGATCAGCCGGTTGCCCTTCACGACGACGCCGCGGACGTGCTGCGAGCGGCCGTCGCTCACCTCCCGTGCCCCGACGATGTTCGTTCCGTTCGAGTCGGTGATGAACTGCGCGCCCGGCGAGGCGAGGTCGTGGTTTGCCACGCGGTCGATCGCGTGCTTGAAGCTCGCGGCCATGACCGGGAGGCCGTCGCTGAAGCGAAAGCCCTTTCGGATGAAGAACGTCCACGTCCTCCCGTCCCGCGAGACGGTGTAGCGCGACGCGAGTTCCGGTACCAGGCGCGTGCCCGCCTGCCCGGACCGATCCTGATAGTTGACGAGCTTCGCGGCCGTCGCGTACTCAAGCCACCACGCCGTCGAGACGTACGCGAGCTGCGGGTCGATCTGCACCGAGGCGCCGGTGAAGCCGACGCGGAAGATCCCTCCCTGCCGGAACCCGACGCCGTCCGCTGCGCCCGCGAGCCGCGCGCCGGCGAGCATTCCGGCGCCGACCGCCAGCAGTCCAAATGAAAGCCAAAGCCGCCGCACGTGCCGACTGAGACGACACCCGCAGACCGCGGTTAGAGGGTCTAGGATCCCGCCGTGGACGCCCGCGAGGAGCGCACAGCGAAGAACGAGGCCCTGCTCCGCGAGGTCAACGAGCGGATAGAGGAGGTCGGCAAGCACCTCCAGGTGCTCCCCGACCACCAGGCGCTCGAATTCCGGTGCGAGTGCGGCCGGCCTGACTGCGAGGCGTTCGTCTCGATGTCCGTCGCGGAGTACGAGCACGTGCGGGCGGACAACGACCGCTTCGCCGTCGTCCCGGGTCACCAGGACGAGCAGGTTGAGCGTGTCGCCGAGCGCGGGGAGCGCTACCTGATCGTCGACAAGCTCCCACAGGCGGAGCGCTTCGTCGGCGCCGACGGCGAGCCCGACAGCGGCAACTAATCCGGGCTAGAGCTCGTCGTCGGAGCCGGGCGACTCGCCGATTCGCTCGGCCAGCGCCTCGGCGCTGAGGGACGGCTCGTCGCCCTCGCCCCGCAGCTCCTCGACCGTGACGTCACTCGAGGTGTAGACCTCCGCGCGCGGGATGATCCGCGTCGGCCGGTTCTTGTCCCAGACCCAGACGTCCTCCATCTTCAGGTGGAAGAACGGGTAGCTCGGCTGGGGCACGTATTGGAGGTCGAGCTTGTTGCAGAGGTACGTCGCGTCCTGGGTCAGCACGCAGTAGCGGAAGAGCCCGAAGACCGCCGAGTACTCCTTCTTGAGCGTGAGCTCGAGCTCGGCCTCGAACTCGTCGAGCTCGTCCAGGTGCGACATGCGGCCCATCATAGCCCTGCCAGCAGGGTCTGGACCGGCCCGCGCCCGGGGATCTCGAGGGCCGGATCGAGCTCGGCCAGCGGCTCCAGCGCGAACTGCCGCTCGTGCAGCCTGGGGTGCGGGATCTCGAGCCCCGGCTCGTCGATCACGTCGTCACCGTAGAGCAGTAGGTCGAGGTCGATCGTGCGCGGGCCGAAGCGCGGCCCCTCGCCCCGAACACGGCCCAGGCGGCGCTCGATCGCGAGCAAACGGTCGAGCAGCTCACGGGCGCCGAGCGTCGTGCGGAGCTCGGCTACCCCGTTGAGGAACCGCGGCTGGTGCTCGAAGCCGACAGGGTCGGTCTCGCGGAGCGTCGAGACGGCGACCACCTCCACCCCGTCCTCGGCTGCGAGGAGCTCGAGCGCCCGCCCGATCTGGGCCCGCGGGTCCTCAAGATTCGCCCCGAGGCCGACGAAGCTTTTCGTCATGCCGCGATTGTCCGTCATCACCCGTCGGTCGCAGCTACGGTGTTCGCTCGTGCGCCGGGTCGCACTGATCGGGGTCCTCGCTCTCTGCTGCTGCTCGCCGGCCGCCGCGGGCGTGCTGGCGCATTCCGGGCAGCCGGTTGTCGCCGGCTCGAAGTCGTTCGCCGGCCTGCAGGCGTACCCGCGCACGCTCGTCGAGCTCGACCGCACCCGCGTGGCCGAGGCGTCTTCGCTGCTTCGCCGCGCCGGCGGCCGCGAGCTGGACGTGCCGCTCGGGCTCTGGCGCCTGCCGAGCTGGGAGGCGCAGCGGCTGCTGCCGAAGCTGGAGCGCCGAGGCCTCGTGCGGTCGGTTACGCCCGACGTCCCGCTCGGCACCGATCCGGGCAACGCGAGCGGCTTCTTCGGCCAGTTCACCGACCCGCTCTCGTACACGGAGTGGTGGCCGCCGCACGTCGGCGTCGCGTCGTGGATCGCGCCGGGGCCGGGCGTGCCGCTGACGATGATCGACTCCGGCGCCGATCTCTCGCACGAGGAGTTCGCAGGTCGCCCGAACACGACCGCCCTGAACCGGCAGAGCTTCGACTCCGGCGAGGAGGAAGCGCACGGGACGGCGACGGCCTCCGTCGCCGCCGCGCCGCTGAACGCCAGGGGCATCGTGGGGATCTACCCGCAGGCCAAGCTGCAGCTCTTCGACGCTAGCCCCAACGGTCAGCTGACCGTCGGGGACGAGATCGCCGGCCTCGCCGCCGCGCGCCGCAGCGGCCGCGGCGTGATCAACCTCAGCCTCGGCGGCTTCGACCGGATCCCGATCGAGGAGCACGCGATCCTGAATGCGTTCAGCACGGGCCTGCTCGTGGTCGCCTCCGCCGGGAACGACCGGGACGACGGCAGCTCGCCTTCCTACCCCGCGAGCTTCGCGCACGTCGTCACCGTGGGCGCGACCGACGAGAGCGACCGCGTGACGTCGTTCTCGAGCACCTCGGCGGCGATGGATCTCGCAGCTCCGGGCCAGGACATGACCGCCGCGATCCCGACGCTCTTCAATCCGTCGGGCTACAGCTCCGTCGACGGGACGAGCTTCTCCGCACCGCTCGTCGCGGGAGCCGCTGCCGCGGTGTGGACGCTGCGCCCGACGCTCTCGAACACGCAGCTCTTCGAGGTCATGCGGCGGTCGGCTCGCGACGTCGGCAAGCGCGGGTGGGACGCCGACACCGGCTACGGGATCCTGAACGTGCCCGCCGCACTGAAGCGCAAGCCGCCCGCGGCCGACCCGCAGGAGCCGAACGAAGACGTCTACCTAGTGAAGCCCAACGGTCTCACGCGCGCCGGCAAGCCGCCGCTCACCCGGCAGGGTCGGCTGCGCGGCTCCCTGAGGGCGCAGCTGGAGCGACGCGAGGATCCGGAGGACGTCTACCGCGCCTGGCTGCCGGCCCGCGGCAAGCTCGTGGTGACGGTGCGTCCGACGGCGAACGTCTCGCTGGAGATCTGGGGCCGCAAGACGCTGACCGTCTTCGAGCGCGGCACCGCCGCACGGCGCGACCTGATCGGCGCCTCCAGCCACCCGGGCAAGCGCTTCGAGCGGGTGACGGTGAAGGGCCGCGGCGCCGGCCAGTTCGTCTACGTCGACGTCTTCCTGCCGAAGAACGTCGTCCAGGCGAGCTACACCGTCAGCGCCGCTCCCGCCGCACGCTAGCCGCCGTGTAGGCGGCAGGCACGCCGAGCTGCACCTCCGGCTTGCGCACGCGCACGCTCACGCTCCGGGCCGGAAAGCGGGCGAGCATGGCGTCGGCGAGGGTCGCCGCGAGCGACTCCAGCAGGTGGAACTGCGCGCTCTCGGAGACGTCGCGGATGAGCGCGATCACCTCGCGGTAGTCGACCGTCTGCTCGAGCTGATCGGCGGCCGGCTCGTCCAGCTCGAGCTCGACGTCGTACAGGAACGGCTGCTCGCGCCCCCGCTCCCGCTCCAGCGCGCCGTGGCGGCCTGGGAGCTCGACGCCGGCGAGCTCGACGACGACGCTCATGCGGACACGGCGCGCGCGGCGGTGAGTGCCTCGACGTGCTCGCGCACGTCGTGCACGCGCAGGATGGTCGCGCCGCGCTCGTACGCGGCCACGGCGGCGCCGACGCTCGCGGCGACGGAGCCCGTTTTCGCGTCCGGGTCGCCGAGCAGCTTGCCGAGCGAGCTCTTGCGCGAGATCCCGATCACCACCGGGCGGCCGAGCGCCACCAGCTCGTCGAGGCGGCGGATCAGCTCGAAGTTGTGCTCGACCGTCTTGCCGAAGCCGATCCCGGGGTCCAGGCAGATGCGCTCCTCCGCGACCCCGGCGGCGACTGCCGCCCGCAGCCGCTCCTCGAGGAACGCCGCGACCTCGGAGACGACGTCCTCGTACCGCGGGTCGAGCTGCATGGTGCGGGGCTCGCCCTGCATGTGCATCAGGCAGAGGTATGCGTCTGACTCCGCGACGACGCCGGCCAGACCCGGGTCTCCGCGCAGCGCGGTCACGTCGTTCACCAACTCCGTGCCGAGCTCGAGCGCGCGCCTGGCGACCTCCGCCTTCGAGGTGTCGATCGAGACCGGCACCTCGCCCTGGAGCGCTTCCAGCACCGGCACGACGCGCCGCAGCTCTTCCTCGACGCTCACGGCTTCGGCGCCCGGACGGGTGGACTCGCCGCCCACGTCGACGATCGCCGCACCGTCCGCGAACATCCTGCGCGCGCTCGCGACCGCGTCCGCCGGGTCGAGGTTCACGCCGCCGTCGGAGAACGAGTCCGGCGTGACGTTCACGACGCCCATCACGGACGGTCTCGGGAAGCGCTGGCCGATCGGCTGGCTCATGCGTGGGTAGGTTAGGGCCATGGGCGACGCACAGGCACGCCGGGGCGCAGCGTGGCGATTCGTCCGTGCGGTCGTGCGCTCGCAGGCGTACGGCGTCACGGGCGCCGTCGTCTCCGGCCTGCTCTGGCAGGCAGGGGCCGTGGCCGCGCCGCTCGTCGTCAAGTACGCGATCGACCACGGCATCATCGGCGAGGACCACCGGACGCTCGTGATCTGGCTGGTCGTGCTGCTCGCGGTCGGCCTGCTCGAAGTCGTCGGCGGCGCCTTCCGCCACCTGTACGCGATCCGGAACCGGTCGCACTCCGACGCGCGCGTCCGCGACGCGATCTTCGCCCACGCGCTGCGGCTCGACGCGTCGTACCACGACCGCGTCGGCCCCGGCGAGCTGCTCAGCCGCGCGTCGTCCGACTCGCAGCACGTGGCGCGGATGATGGACGCGATCGGGCACACGATCGGCTACGTGCTGACCGTCGTCGCGGTCGCCGTCGTGATGCTCGTCCTCGACCCGGCGCTCGCGCTCATCGTCCTGATCCCGGTGCCGTTCGTCAGCCTCGGCGCGTGGCTCTACTCGCGCCGCTACGACCTGGGGACGCGCGAGCTGCAGGAGTCCTGGGCGCATGCGTCGACCTTGGTCGAGGAGACCGTCAGCGGGATCCGCGTCGTCAAGGGCCTCGGCGCCGGCGAGGCGCTCGAGGGCCGCTTCCGTCGCCGCAGCGACGAGATCATGGACCGCGCGCTCCACCTCGCTCGCCTGGACGCGATCTTCATCCCGTTCCTCGAGATGCTGCCGCTGATCGGGATCGCGACCGTGCTCTGGTTCGGCGGCCGGAGCGTGATTTCGGGTGAGCTCTCGGTCGGCTCGTTCGTCGCGTTCAACGCGTACGTCGTAATGCTCGTCTGGCCGCTGCGCGTGCTCGGCCAGCGTGTGACGACGCTGCAGAAGGCGCTCGGCGCAAGCGGCCGCATCACCGAGGTGCTCGAGGCAGAGCCGCGCCTGCTCGAGCCGCGTCATCCGGCGGAGCTCGAGCGACCCGTGCGCGGCGACGTTCGGCTCGAGGACGTTCGCTTCGGCCACGAGGGAGACCACGCCGTGCTCGACGGCCTCGACCTGCACGTCGCGCCGGGCGAGTCGCTGGCGCTCGTCGGCGCGACTGGCTCGGGCAAGAGCACGGTCGCCGGGCTGCTCGCGCGGCTCTACGATCCCGAGGACGGGCGCGTGCTGCTCGACGGGCACGATCTGCGCGAGCTGCGCCTCGAAGATGTCCGCCGAGCCGTCGCGCTCGTCTTCGAGGAGACGTTCCTCTTCAGCGAGAGCGTGCGCGAGAACATCCGCGTCGGACGGCCGGACGCGAACGACGACGACGTGCAGCGCGCCGCCGAGCTCGCCGGGGCCGCCGCCTTCGTCGCGAACCTGCCCGACGGCTACGAGACGATCCTGGGCGAGCGCGGCTTCTCGCTTTCCGGCGGCCAGCGCCAGCGCATCGCGATCGCGCGCGCCATCGTCGCCGACCCCGCGCTGCTCGTGCTCGACGACGCGACCTCTGCGGTCGACGCGACCAAGGAGCACGAGATTCGGGCCGCGCTCGGGGAGGTGATGCGCGGCCGCACGACCCTCGTCATCGCGCACCGCCCCGCGACGATCGCGCTCGCCGACCGCGTGGCGGTGCTCGAGGGCGGGCGGATCGTCGAGGTGGGCACGCACGACGAGCTGATCGCGCTCTCGCCGCGCTACCGCGCCCTGCTCGCACTGGAGAGGGAGGCCGCGTGAGCGGCCGTGGGGAAGGGGTCATGGGGAACCGGGAGGTTCCCCGGATCGTGATCCAGAGCCCGTGCGCCGACCCGCGCGGCGCACGGGCTGTGGCGTGGCCGGAAGAAGAAGGGGGCCCACGGGCGAAACATGGTTTCCCCCGTGCGACGGAGCCGCAGGCGGAGGAGGAGGCCGCGTGAGGATGATGGACCGGGCCTCGGCCCGCGACGTGTGGCGCGAGACGCGGCCGCTGACGCGGCGCGTGCAGCGGCTCTACCTCGTCGCGGCAGGGGCGGTGATCGTCTCGACGCTGATCTCGCTGGCCGGGCCTGCGCTCGTCCGCTACGCGGTCGACCACGGGATCGTGAAGCACGATCAGCATCCGGTCGACGTGGCGGCGCTCGCGATCCTCGGGCTCGCGCTGGTGAAACCCTTGGTCGTGCGCGTGCAGACGCTCGTCGCGGCGACGGCGTCGGAGCGGTTCCTGACGGCGCTGCGCAAGCGCGCGTTCGCCAAGCTGCAGGCGCTGCCGCTCGGGTTCTTCGAGCAGGAGCGGACCGGCGTGCTCGTCTCCCGGCTCACGTCCGACGTACAGGCGCTGGACGAGTTCCTGCGAGAGGCGCTGGTCGAGGTCGTCGGCAGCGGCCTGCAAATCGTGCTGACGGTCGCCGTGCTCGTCGTCCTCTCCCCCATGCTCGGGGCCGTCTCGCTGGTCGCGCTGCCGGTACTGCTCGTCGCGAGCTGGGCCTTCCACCACAGCGCCGGCGGCGCCTACCACGCGATCCGCGACCGGGTGGCCGAGACGCTGACGGCGCTGCAGGAGGGCCTGTCCGGCGTGCGGGTGGTGCAGGCATTCCGGCGCGAGCGCCGGACGCTCGACACCTACCGGCCGCATAGCCGCGCCCAGATCGGCGCCTGGCGCCGCGCGTCCTTCGTGAACATCCGGCTCTTCACGATGATCCCGCTGGCGCAGACGGTGGCGCTCGTGGCCGTGCTGCTCGCCGCCTCGTCGATGTACCGCAACGGCTCGATCAGCCAGGGCACGATCGTCGCCTACGTCCTCTACCTGGTGCAGCTGTTCGACCCGATCGCGCGCTTCAGCGAGTGGCTCGGCGAGTTCCGGCAGGGCCTCGCGGCGCTGGGCAAGGTCGTCGGCCTGCTGCAGGCCGAGAACGCTGTCACCGAGCGGCCGGGCGCAGTCGAGTTGCCCGCCGACGGCGTGCTCGAGCTCGACCGCGTGACCTTCGGCTACGGCGGCGGCACGCCGGTCGTGAAGGACGTCTCGCTGCGGCTCGACGCCGGCGAGCACGTCGCGCTCGTCGGCGTCACCGGCGCAGGAAAGTCGACGCTCGCGAAGCTGCTCACGCGCCAGTACGACCCGCAACAGGGCGCCATCCGCCTCGGCGGCGTCGACCTCCGCGACGGAGGCCTCGAGTCGCTGCGGCACCGGATCGTGATGCTGCCGCAGGAGGGCCACCTCTTCAGCGGCACGATCGCGGACAACGTGCGGCTGGCCGATCCAGGCGCGTCCGACGAGGCGGTGCGGCACGCGCTCGACCAGATCGGCGCACTCGAGCGGTTCGAGTTGCTGCCCGACGGCCTCCAGACCGACGTCCAGACCCGAGGCGTCCGGCTCTCGGCAGGGGAGCGGCAGCTCGTCGGGATCGCCCGCGTCGCGCTCGCCGATCCCGCGGTGATCGTCCTCGACGAGGCCACCTCGAGCCTCGACCCGGCGACGGAGGCCGCCGTCGAGCGCGCGCTGGCCGCCGTCGTCGAGGGCAGAACGGTGATCATCATCGCCCACCGCCTCTCGACCGCGGAGCGCGCAGACCGCGTGGTGGTGATGGAGAACGGCCGCGTCGTCGAGACCGCCTCGCACGACGAGCTGGTCACCCAGGGCGAGCGCTACGCACGCCTGTGGGCGTCATGGCAGGCCGGCGTTGCCGCCGGCACGGTCTAGCTCGGTTTCACGCCCACCAGGAACGCACTCGCCATCCGCCAGACGCCCGTGCCCTCCTCGACGAGCGGCCGGAGGTGCTCGGTGAAGCGCTCCCGCTCCTCGAGCGTCAGCGCCAGCTCCATGGCCTCGGCGATCGTCGGGATCTTCGGGTTGCCGGAGCTGTTGGCGAACGGCTGCCACGGCCTGGGCTCCATCGGCCTGATCTCCGCCTGGAGCTCGAGCTCGAGCGGGAAGAAGCCCGCTGCCTCGGCGAGTGCGATCAGGTCGCGCTCGTCGAAGTCGAGCATCGGGTCGTCGGGGGGCTGGATCTCGGCGTACACCTGCTCGACTCGTGCGGCGAGGTCTGCGACGCCGTCGCCCGGATAGCCCCAGAAGCCCTGCGTGCGCTCGTCCATGCCGAAGCGGTTGATCGGCTCGAACAGCGAGGTGCGCCCGCCCGGGCGCAGGACCCGGAAGAGCTGCGCGAACGCGGCCGCCTTGTCCTTCACGTAGATCAGCACCGATCGCGTGCAGGCGACGTCGACGGACGCCTCGCCGACGCCGTTCAGCGTCTCGGCCCCGGTGCGCACGAAGGTGCAGCGATCGGTGATCCCGAGCGCCTCGGCGGTCTCTCGACAGAGGTCGAGGAGGTCCTGCGAGATGTCCGCGAAGATGACGTGACCGGCTCCCCGCTCGAGGGCGCCGAAGCCGATCATCCCCTCGCCGCAGCCGACATCGAGCAACGTCCCGCCGGGCGCAAGCGCCCCGCGGTCGAGCACCTTGTCGCGGACGGGCGCGAGGTGTTCCAACATCCGACGCCGTGCCTCGTCGTCGCCGCCCGAGCGCCGCGCGGCGAGCCACTCGGCCCAGATGTCGCGCGGCCTCTCGCTCACATCAGGAAGATGCCGAGAGTCGTCATGGCTCGCGCAGAGCGCGAGCCATACTTACGGCGTGCTGCCTTCGGGCGGAGGCTGCATCGTCGCGCCCGGGAACGGACGCGGCACCGGCTTCGGCTGCGGACGCCTGCGGCGCTCTTCGGCCGGCGGCTCGGCCTCTGCCTCCGGCGCCTCGTCCGGGAAGACGCTCGACTCGTCTTCGCCGGCGAGCAGCCGCTCGAACTGATCCTTGTCGATCGTCTCGCGCTCGATCAACAGGCCGGAGATCCGGTGCAGCTCGTCCATGTGCGTCTTCAGCGTGTTGACGGCGAGCTCGTGCGCCTCCTCGATCACCCGGCGGATCTCGTCGTCGATCTCGCGCGCGATCTCCTCGGAGTAGTCGGGC
>JBJMJY010000052.1:0-21614 GCA_045806105.1 Gaiellaceae bacterium
TAGATCACCGTGCCGATGAACTGCTCGCTCGTGATCAGGTCGGGCGCGATGTAGTCGCCGAGCGTCAACGAGAAGGTGAAGATCGAGCCCGCGACGACGGCCGGAAACGCGAGCGGCAGCGTCACCCGCCGGAACGTCCGCAGGGAACGTCCGCCGAGGTCGGCGGAGGCTTCGAGCAGCGAGTCGGGGATGCGCTCGAGCCCGGCGTAGATCGGCAGGACCATGAACGGCAGCCACAGGTACGTGAAGACGAGCCAGAGGCCCACTTCCGAGTAACCCTGTAACGAGAGCCCGAGCGGGTCGAGCGCCCAGTTCAGAACCCCGGCACCCGAGAGGATCGTCCGCCACGCGTACGCCTTGACGAGGTAGCTCGCCCAGAGCGGCATCAGCACGGCGACGACGAGCAGGTTCCGGGCCCGCGGCGAGGCGACCCGCGCCATGTAGTACGCGATCGGGAACGCGAGCACGGCATCCGCGAGGGTGACGAGCCCGGCCATCCTGACCGTGCGCCAGGCGACGTCGCGGTAGACGGGCTGGTCGAAGATCCGGCGGAAGTTGTCCAGCGTGTACGTGTGGACGACCTGGGACGTGAAGGGGTCGACGTTCCAGACCGCCGCGAGCAGGAGCACGACGAGCGAGCCCAGATACACGACGAGCAGCCAGCCGAGGGGCAGAGCGAGCAGCAGCGCGAGGCTCAGCCACGGGTGGTCGTAGAAGAAGCGCGACAGCCGCCGCCCCGCGGACTCACGGGGCGGCGGCTGCTCGTACGGGACCGAGGTCACCTTCGGGTCTCTACCCGCGGATCTCCGTCCAGGCGTTCACCCAGTCCTGCTGGGTCTTGCAGGTGCCTCCCTTGCCGCCGCAGTCGGCGGTCGGGGTCGTCCAGTAGTAGACGTCCTTCCACCAGCTCTCGTCGTTCGTGTGCAAGGCCGTGCAGAAGTTCTTGTCCGTCGTGAAGGAGCAGGCCTTCGGGTTCGACGGCGCCTCGCCGAACCACTCGGCGACCTTGGCGTTCGCCTTCGGCGAGATGATGTAGTTCATCCAGAGGTACATGCAGTTCGGGTGGGCGGCCTTGGAGTAGATCATCCAGGTGTCGGACCACCCCGTGGTGCCTTCCTTCGGCTTGATCGCCGCGACCGGCTTCTTGTCGCCCTTGAGAATGTTCTCCTGGTACGGCCAAGTCGTCCCGATCACGACGTCCTTGTTGGCGTACGACTGGATCTGCTTCGCGTAGTCGGCCCACCACTCGCCGACGTTCGGCTTCAGGCTCTTGAGCAGGCTCACGGCCGCGGTGAACTGCTCGTCGTTGAGCTGGTACGGATTGTCGATGCCGAGGTCGGGATTCGTCGCCTTGAGGTAGAGGGCGGCGTCCGCGATGAAGATCGAGTCGTCGTAGATCGAGATCTTCTTCTTGACCGTCGAGCTCGGCTTCCAGATCGCCGACCAGCTCGTCGGCGCCGGGGTCACGACGTCGCTCCGCCACATCAGCAGGTTCGGGCCGCGGCCGTGCGGTACGCCGTAGGCCTGGCCGTCCATTGAGTTGTAGTCCTGGTTCTTCAGCCCCTGCGAGACGTCGGCGTAGTTCGGGATCAGGTCGGTGTTGACGGGCGCGACGTCGCCGCGCTTCATCAGCCGGACGCTTGCGTTGCCGGAGGCCGAGACGCCGTCGTACTGCCCTGTCGAGAGCAGGTCGATCATGTCGTCGGAGGTCGCTCCGTCCTTGCTCACGACCTTGCAGCCCGTCTGCTGCGTGAACGTCTTCGCCCAGGACTTGTCCGCGTAGCCGGCCCAGATGACCAGGTCGACCTCGCCCTCGTCCTTCGCCTTCGACTTGACTTCGTCGAGCGACGAGCCGAGGCCGGCGATCTCCGTGCTCGCCTCGCCGCCGCCGCTACTGCTGCTACTGCTGCCGCCACACCCTGCCGCGACGACAGCGAGGGCGCCGACGACCAGGGCCGCTGCGGCCCAGCCGACGACCCGCCACTGATGCTTTCTCATTGCTCTCCTTCCGTTTCCCCCGCCTGTTCGATCTCGAGCTGGTGCTCTGGGCGCCACTCGAGGAGCACTGCGCGGCCCTTGGCGTCGAGCGCCTGGGCCGAGGAGGCCTCGAGGTTCTGCCGGACGACCTGCAGCTCGCCGCCGCGGTCGAGCTCGACGACGAAGCGGGTCACCATCCCGGCGTAGACGACCTCGCGGATCCGGCCCGGTTCGGCGTGCATCCCGCTCGCGGGGACCGAGCCCGCGTCCCTCAGGTGGATCTTCTCCGGCCGGACCGAGTACTGCCGGCCGTCGCGCTCGATCTCGTTCGAAACGCCGACAAAGCCGGCGACGAAGGCGCTCAGCGGCCGCTCGTAGACCTCGGCCGGCGCGCCAAGCTGCTCGATGCGCCCGTGGTTGAAGACTGCGAGGCGGTCGCTCATCGTCAGCGCCTCGTCCTGGTCATGCGTGACGTAGACGAAGGTGATCCCGAGGTCCTGCTGCAGGCTCTTGAGGAAGAGCTGCATCTCCTGCCGCAGCTTCAGGTCCAGCGCGCCGAGCGGCTCGTCGAGGAGCAGCACCCCGGGCCGGTTCACGAGCGCGCGGGCGAGCGCGACGCGCTGGCGCTGCCCGCCCGAGAGCTGGCCCGGCTTGCGTTTCCCGAGGCCGGGCAGGCGCATGCGACGCAGCACCTCCTCCACGCGCGCGCCGCGCTCGCGGCGGGCGACGCCTTTCACGCGCAGGCCGTAGGCGACGTTGTCGGCGACGGTCATGTGCGGGAAGAGCGCGTAGTCCTGGAAGACGGTGTTCACGTCGCGCGCGTACGGCGGCTGGCTCGAGACGTCGCGGCCGCCGAGCTCGATGCGTCCTGCGTCGGGCCGCTCGAAGCCGGCGATCAGCCGCAGCGTCGTCGTCTTCCCCGAGCCGGAGGGGCCGAGCAGCGTGAAGAACTCACCCTCACGGATCTCGAGGTCGACGCCGTCTACGGCGGCCACGTCGCCGTACGACTTCCGCACGCCCTCGAGGCGTACCGCTGGCGCCGCGTCCTGGGTCACGCCGTCCCCGGGCCGCGGCTCGGCTCGCTCCTGCAATGACACCGGCCCCGCGATTATCGCCGGTCCGTCGACATCCTTTCCGGAGAGCACGACTGCGGCTCGCCCTCGCAGCAGCCGAGCTTGAAGCGGCACCTCGAGCACTGCCAGGTCTGGTGCCGCCATTCCATCGCGGCTCCGCAGCGCAGACAGCGCTCGCCGGTGTCCTGCTTGGCGTCCAGGCGGGCGACGCTAGCCGCCAGCCCGGACGCTACTGGTGCATCGGGGCCGGCTCGCCCGGCGTGTGGAGCAGGCTCTCGACGTCCTGCACGCCCTGCACCTTGCGCGCCTTCGAGACGAGCTCCTCGATCATCTCGGAGGACTCGACCTCGCCGCGCAGCACGACCCTGCCGTCCTCGGCGTTGACGTTGATCTGGCCCTTGGGCACCTCCGCGTCGCGGAAGATCTCGGTCTCGACCTTGCGCGCGAGGGTCACGTCGTCGGGCTGCGGCTTCGGCTCCTCACGCAGGTGCGTGGCCTTGGCGGCCAGCCCGCGTGCCTGCGAGCTCGCGCGGCCGGCCAGCCTGCCGCCCTGCCGGCGGCTGATTCCGCCGAGGCGCTTGATGGCGTTCTTCCGCCGCGACCTGCCGTTCTGCGGGTCGAAGAAGTACGCCAGAGCGGCGCCGAGGGCGGCAAAACGAAGACTCTTCATCTCGGTCCTCCTGGTCGGTGAACCGAGAGCCTAGGCGATGTGGGTCAATCGCCCCAGTCGAAGTCGCGCGAGCGGCTCCAGAGGCCCTCGGCCTCCGGCTCCGACTCTTCGGTCGGCCACGCGAGGGGCTGCCGCTCGGTCGTGATGGCCGACTCGTCGCCGTCCATCGTCTCCTCGATGCGGGCCTGCTCCTCGGTCTTGAACAGGGGGTGGTTCTCGAAGGGGTCCTCGGACTTGTAGCGGTCGAGCGGCAGCTCGTGCTCGAGGTCCGAGTTCTTCTGCTTCAGCTCGAGATGGTCCTGAATGACTTGTGCAAACAGCGAAGACGTCTCCACCGGCGGTGCTCCTCCCGTGGTGTTCGTTGGGGCAGCGCGCGATTGTAACGGCTAGACCCGCGAATAGCAGCGATTATGCGTGACGGGTCCGCGGTCGCGCGGTCACGACCCGGTTCTTGCCCGCACGCTTGGCCTCGTAGAGGGCGCCGTCCGCCGCGGCGACGAGCGCGTCGCCGGCCGCCGCCTCCGGGAACGCGGCGACGCCGAGGCTGACCGTCACGTGGATGCGCGTGCCGTCGGGGGCGAGGATGATCCGGTCCTGCAGCGCGACGCGCGTCCGCTCGGCGAGGCGGGCTGCGCCGTCGAGGTCGGTGCCCGGGAGGACGATCGCGAACTCCTCGCCGCCCCAGCGCGCGGGCAGGTCGATCTCGCGGACCGACTCGCGCAGCGACTCCGCGAACTCGACGAGCACGCCGTCCCCCACGGGGTGGCCGAAGCGGTCGTTGACGGTCTTGAAGTTGTCGAGGTCGGCGAGCACGAACGCGATCGAGCCGCCGAAGCGCTCGGCCCGCATCAGCTCGCTCGCCAGCGCCTCCTCGCAGTGGCGGCGGTTCGCCAGGCCGGTGAGCATGTCGACGAGCGCCTGCCGCGCGACGATCCGGTGCAGGCGCGCGTTCTCGAGCGCGATCGCCGCGTGGGCGACGAGGGTCGCCGCTGTGCGGCGCTGCTCGACGGTGAAGCCTCGGCCCGAGAGCGTGAGCGTGCCGAAGCTCTGCCGGCCCGCCGTGAGCGGCAGCTCGAAGGTCTCGCCGCGATCGGACAGCGTCCCCGACTGGACGATCTCACCGCCGAGGCCGACGACGAGCCCGCCGGTGGCGCCGGTCGTCTCCACCACCGTCTCGACGATCACGCGCAGGAGCTGGTCGACGTCATGCGTGGCGGCGAGCGCCTCGCCGAAGCGGACGGTCGCATCGCGCACCCTGGCGCGCTCGGCATCGAGCTCCTCCAGCCGGGCCTCGAGCTGGTCCGCCATCTCGTTGAACGCGAGCCCGAGGCGGCCGAACTCGTCCCGCCCTTGGACCTCGACGCGGCGGTCGAGCCTCCCGCGCGCGATCGCGTTCGCGGCGTTCGCGAGGCGGCCGAGGGAGTCGACGATCGAGCGGCCGACGACGTAGGCGACGACCGCGACGAGCAGGAGCGAGAGGAGCAGGCCGACCACGAGCCGCTTGTCGGCCGTCGCGACTGCGTCATCGATCTGCTCCTGCGGGCCGAGCAAGGCAAGAGCCGGTTCGTGGGCCCCGCGCTGCAGGCTCGCGGCGAGTGCCCGGTAGCGATCGTTCCCTGCGTCGACCGTCTGCGCCCGCGGCGGCGCCGGCACGGCGGCGCCGCGCAGCGCGGCGGGACCGGCCGCAACGCGGCCGCGGTCGAGCACGACCAACTCGTCCTCGCTCTCGAGCGCGACCCGCGCGCTCAGCTCGTCGAGCGACGACGACGCCAGCGGCACTCCGGCGACGAGCCTTCCCGCCGGACCGCTCCCGGCCACGATCGAGATCGCGGTCCTCGGGCCGATCATCTGCTCCGGCCCGAGGGAGAAGCTCCGCGTCTCGAGCCGCACGCCCCGGCGCTCGTTCACCAGGCGGCGCAGCTCTCGCCGGTCGCCGCGCTGCAGCGCCTGCTGGAACGGTGGCGACTGCGCGAGGCGCTGAGCCCGCTTGCCGGCGGCAGACAACTCGGTCCTGTAGGAGGCGAGAACGGCGCTCAGTTCGGCTTTCAGGCGCACGTCGACGCGCCGCGTCTCGCTACGGCTCGTTACCGAATGGAGCGCCCAACCTGCCGCTCCCAGGGGCAGCAGCGAGAGGAGCAGGAAGTAGGCGACGAGCTTGAGCTTGAAGCTCATGGGCATTCACAATTTAGGGTGACCGCAGATCCCGCCGATACCATGAACTAATGGATCGGCAGAAGACGGGAAGCTGATGAGCAGGGGTCTCGCAATTCTTGCGACGGCAGCGGTCACGGGGTCCGCCTTTGCGGCCGCCGTGACGCTTCCTACCTTGGTGACGCTCGGCACCGATTCCCCGCCGGAGTCGCTCGCGCTGCCGCCGGGGACCGGCAACCGTCCGGTCACGGTAGTCAAGGCCGCGCCACTCCCGTCGCTTCACGCGCGCGCGCGCGGCAAGAAAGCCCGCGGCGCTGCCACTCCCCTCCCGACCGGCGCAGCTGCCGTGGTCGCGACCTCGCGCTCCTCCGCGTCGGGCCAGCCGACCACGTCGAATGGACGCACGACGGCGCCCACGCCCGGCTCGCCGCGGCCGACCCCGCCGCCGCCTGCGGCTCCTCCGCCCGCGGCTCCGCCTCCCCCACCGCCTCCGCCTCCTCCCCCGCCGCCCCCTCCGCCTCCGCCTCCTCCACCGCCCCCTCCACCGCCACCTCCACCTCCACCGCCCCCGCCACAGCCTCCTCCGCCGCCGCCTCCGCCTGCGACGAGGTTCCCGCCGCCGCCTCCCCCGTACGGACCGAGGGGCCACGCCTACGGGCACTACAAGCCAAAGCACCAGCCCGGTCCGCCGCCCAAGCCGGATGCCAACGTGCCGCCGAAGCACGACGCGCCGCCGAAGCACGACGCGCCGCCGAAGCACGATCCACCGCCGTCAAGCGGAGGGCGCGGCGGCGATTACGGCGACCACGGGCAGGGCGATCATGGCGAGGGCCACGGCAACAACGGCGGCGGCGGCAAGGGCTCGAAGCGCTAGTCTGCGGCCCGTGGCTCGCCTCCCTTTCAAGGGCGCCGGTCCGATCGGCGTCGCGCTGACTGCCTGGGATATCTGGCGCCGCATTCCCAAGCAGCACCGGAAGACGATCGTGCGCCAGGCCCGCAAGCACGGGCCGAAGGTCGCAGCCGCGGTGATCGCACGGCGACAGCGCCGCCGCCCCCCGCGGGTCTAGCTCAACGCCTCCCGCACGATCCGGTCCTGCTCCTTCAGGTGCGCCGTCGGGTAACCCTCGCTCGGGCTCGCGCGCCACGGCCGGCCGACGAAGCGGAGGCGCACACCTTCGGGCAGCGTCTCCTCGAGACGGTGGCGGATCGCGCGCCACGGCCCCATGTTCTGTGGCTCCTCCTGCACCCAGACGAGCTCCTCGAGCGTCGGGAACGAGTGGACGAGCTCCTTCGCCTCGGGAACCGGAAACGGATAGAGCTGCTCGAGCCGCCCGACCGCGACCCAGTCCGCCTGGTCGCGCAGCTCGTGGCCGACGACGTCGTAGTAGACCTTGCCTGAGCAGAGGACGAGCCGGCGCACGCGCTCGGCCTGCGCCCCTCCGTCGCCCAGCACCGGTCGGAACGACGACTCGGCGAGCTCCGGCAGCGGCGAGGCGGCCTGCTTCAGGCGGAGCAGCCCCTTCGGCGTCATCACGACGAGCGGCCGCGCGCTCGGCTCGAGTGCCTGACGGCGAAGCAGGTGGAAGTACTGCGCGGCGGTCGTGCAGTTCACGATCCGGATGTTCTCCTGGGCCGCGAGCTGAAGGAACCGCTCGAGCCGCGCGCTCGAGTGCTCGGGGCCGTTGCCCTCGTAGCCGTGGGGCAGCAGGAGCGTCAGGCGTGAGGTCTGGCCCCACTTCGACAGCCCGGAGACGATGAACTGGTCGACCGCGACCTGGGCGCCGTTGACGAAGTCGCCGAACTGCGCCTCCCAGGCCACGAGCGCCTCGGGCGCCGCGACCGAATAGCCGTACTCGAAGCCGAGGCACGCCTCCTCGGAGAGCGGCGAGTTGTGGATCTCGAACGACGCCGTGGCGCCGTCCAGGTTCTGGATCGGCGCGTAAGCCTGGCCATTCTGCGCGTCGTGGAGCACGAGGTGGCGGTGCGAGAACGTGCCGCGCTCGGTGTCCTGGCCGGTCAGCCGGATCGGGATGCCCTCCACGAGCAGGCTCGCGAAGGCGAGCTCCTCGGCCTGCCCCCAGTCGATGGCGCCCTCGTCGAGGGCGGTCCGGCGGCGGTCGAGCTGCTTGGCGAGCTTCGGGTTCACGGTAAAGCCGTCAGGCACGCCCAGCAGCTCGTCGTTGAGCGCGCGCAGCCGGTCGGCGGGCACCGCCGTGACGACCTCGGCTCCGGTGGACGCGGGGATTCGGCCCTCGTAGGCGACGGGGGGGACGTCCTGGCCGAAGGTCGTCTTCAGCCGCTCGTGCGCCTCCTTCAGGGTCGCCTCCACGCGCGCGGCCATCGCGTCGACGTCCTCCTGGGTCACGACGCCCTGCTCCAGCAGCGCCCGCGCGTACTGCTCGCGCACGCTCGGTTGCTGCTCGATCCGCGCCGCCATCAGCGGCTGCGTGTACGCGGCCTCGTCCTGCTCGTTGTGCCCGTAGCGGCGGTAGCCGACGAGGTCGATCACGACGTCAGTGCAGAAGCGGCGACGGAAGGCCATGGCCAGCCTGACGGCCGAGAGCGCCGCCTCCGGGTCGTCGGCGTTGACGTGGATGATCGGGAGGTCGAAGCCCTTGGCGAGGTCGCTCGAGTAGCGCGTCGAGCGCGCGTCGGCGGGGTCGGTCGTGAAGCCGATCTGGTTGTTCGCGATCAGGTGGAGCGTGCCGCCCGTCGAGTAGCCGTTCAGGTCGGCGACGTTGAGCGTCTCCGCTACAACGCCCTGGGCCGGGAAGGCGGCGTCACCGTGGATCTGCACCGCCATCGCGACGGAGGAGTCAACGTAGCCGGTGCGGGTCGAGCGGTCGGTCTGCTCCGCGCGGGTGCGGCCCTCGACGACGGGATCGACCGCCTCGAGGTGGCTCGGGTTGGAGGCGAGGGTGACGGTGATCTCGCCCGCGGGCGTCCGGCGCGTGCCCTGGGCGCCGAGGTGGTACTTGACGTCGCCCGTGCCTCCTTCGGGATCGGCGGCGACCGCCTCGAGCGTGCGCTCGCCCTCGAACTCGCGCAGGATCGTCTCGTACGGGCGGCCGAGCACGTGCGCGAGCACGTTGAGGCGTCCGCGGTGCGCCATGCCGAGCACGACCTCGTGGCCGCCTTCCTCGGCGGCGAGCGCAATCGCCTCGTCGAGCATCGGCACCATCGAGTCGAGGCCTTCGACCGAGAACTGCTTCTGGCCGAGGAAGGCGCGGCGGAGGTAGCGCTCGAAGCCCTCGACCTCGGTCAGACGCTCGAGCAGCCGCCGTCGGTCCTCGGTCGAGAGCATGTGGTGGTAGCGCCGCGACTCGATCACCGTGCGCAGCCAGACGCGCTGCTCGTGGTCTGAGATGTGCTCGATCTCGTACGCGCTCGTGCCGCAGTAGACCTCGCGCAGGTGCGGGAGGGCGTCGGCGAGCGTCTCGCCGGGGACGTGGACGCCGAGGATCTCCGCCGGGATCAGGCGCTGCAGCTCCTCGGTGAGCTTCGGCTCGCGTCGTTCCGGCTCGAGCGCCGGGTCGCCGACCGGCTCGCTGCCGAGCGGGTCGAGGCGCGCGGCCAGGTGGCCGTGCGTGCGGTGGGCGGTGACCAGGGCCATCGCGGCGGCGATCGCGGCGAGGAGCGTCTCGTCGGGCGCCGCTGCGGGCCCGGCCTCGACGGGGGCCGGCTGCGGCTCCGGGGCCGCCGCGACCGCGGCCGGGGCGGGAGCTGGAGCCGGCACCTGCACATGGCCGTTGCCGTCCTCGCGCAGCAGCTCGACGAGGCGCGCGAGGCCCGGGTGCGCCGCGACCAGGTCGCTTGCGCCGCTCTCGAAGAGGGCGCGCCACTCGTCCGGGACCGCGTCGGGGTTCTCGAGGTACTGCTCGAGGAGTGCGCTCGCGTAGCCCGCGTTGAGCCCGTCGACGTCGTGCATGCTCATCGTCTTTGTTGTACCAACCGGGATCCCTCCCGGCGCAGCCGCGCGCGTTCCTAGAAGATCGGGTTGTCGGTGATCACGGCAACCGCCATCCCCGCCACGAAGCAGATGCTGCCGATGCCGATCGCCCACACCGCCAGGCGCGAGGCGCGCCCGCCGATCGACGCGGCGAGGAGCGCGAGGAGGAGCGCGAACGGGATCAGCCGTCCCGGGTGATAGGCGACGGCGATGCAGCTCGTGAAGATCGCGACGGCGGCGAGGAAGGCGCCGATCGTCTCGGCCGTGCCCGACGACGCGTGCGGCTGCGCGCTCACCGCGACACCGCTGCGCGGCGCGCCCTGGCCGGCCTCCGATCAGGACCGCGCTGCGACCCCGGCCGCGGGCCGCGCTGCCGGGATCGCGACGACCACGGCGCCCGCGGGTCCGGCGGTTCCTCGACAGCGGTGCGCACCGGTTCGGGCGGGATCGGCTCGGCCCTCACCGCCCAGTACACGACCAGGCAGAGGTACACGATCGGGATCTTCAGGACGACCATCATGAAGACGAACTCCCAGACCTCCATTCGCGGCAGTGTACGGCACAAGGCGGTAGCCGGATTGCGAGGGACGGCCGCGCGCGCCGCCCCCTCGCAAGGCTCGCTAGAGCTTTCCGATGCCGCTCGAGCCGGACCCACATCCCGGCACTGCAAGCAGGAACATCACGACCAGCACGATTGCCAGCGCAATCGCGATTGCGACGAGCCAGCTACGCACCGCCGGCACTCGCGCCGCTTCCGCCATCGCCATGGACCCAGATGCTCACGAGCGGGTACTTGTGCACGCAGTACCAGGCGAGGCAGACGTGGAATTCTCCCTGCGTCCATGCCGTCGTGGAGTACGTGCCGACGCCGCGGCCCGGACAATGCTCGTAGGCGCAGTTGGTGCCCGTGTGGCCGTCGAAGCTCCAGCCGAAGGCCGTGTTGGAGGGCCAGCGGTCGCGCCAGAAGTACGTGATGACGTTGTTCCGGTAGCACCACCGGACCTGCTGGTTGTAACGGAACACGATCATGTGCGCGAGGTTGCGTCGGGTCGCTCGCGCCCAGCGGGTGCGGCAGGTGCCGGGCGAGTACTCGTAGGCAGCCCACGACTCGCTGAAGACCCCGGTCTCGCTCGCGCCGCTACCGCAATCGATGTTCGGGTCGTAACAGGAATCCGCCGGGTAGTCCGGGCCCGGATCGGGTTCTGCGCGAGCCGCGCTCGGCGAAAGCGCGATCACGGCCACGACCGCTGTTGCGAGCAGCGTCGCACCTCCGAGGCCAGTCCAGCGTCTGCGTGTCTCCATCGTTCACCTCCCGTCGACTCATGCCGACGGTAGGCGTGGCCGGCGCGCGGGTGTGAAACGCCTTCGGGCCGAAATTGCAACATCGAGCGAACGTCTAGTCGACGCCGCGCCGCGCCGCTAGTGGTCGTTTCGGACCGGTCCGAAGCCGCCGCCGCCGGGCGTCTCGACGCGGATCACGTCGCCGGCGCGCACGTCGCGAGTGGCCTTCGCCGGGAGCTCGTCGCCGTTCAGCAGGTTGCGGCCCGGCAGCCCTGGCTCCCCGCCGTGCGCGCCGCGCGGCGCGTGCGCCCGACGCTCGGCGACGAGCGAAAGTCGGCAGTCCTCGAGCACCCGCAGCTCCCGCACGACGCCGTCGCCGCCACGCTGCTCTCCCTCGCCGCCGGATCCGAGCCGCAGCTCGTGCCGCTCGACGCGGAGCGGATACGCGAGCTCGAGCGCCTCGGCCGGCGTCGAGAGCGTGTTGGACATCGCCACGTGCACGCCCGACGGCCCGTCGGCCTCGGGGCACGCGCCCTGTCCGCCGCCCACGGTCTCGTAGTACGTGAAGCGGTCGTTGCCAAGCGTCAGGTTGTTCATCGTCCCCTGCCCCTGCGCGGGCACCGGCAGCGCCTGGCCGAACGCAGCGAAGACGACGTCCACGATGCGGCTCGACGTCTCGACATTCCCGGCCGCGACCGCGGCGGGCCGGCGTGCGTTGACGAGCGAGCCTTCGGGCGCGCGCACGCGCACCGGGACGAAGGCGCCGCCCGAGGCCGGGACGTCCGGATCGGTCAGGCAGCGGACGACGAAGTAGCAGGCCGAGCGCGTGACCGCGAGCGGGCAGTTGAGGTTCCCGTCGTGCTGCGGCGCGCTGCCCGCGAAGTCGAGCTCGACCTCGTCGCCGGCGATCGTGAGCGCTACTCGAAGCGGAAGCTCGCCTCCGCCCGCCGGCTCGAGCACGTCGCTCGCCTCGAGGCGCCCCGCGGGGAGACGCGCGATCGCGGCCCGGACGATGCGTTCCGAATAGCCGTGGAGCGCGTCCATCGCCGCCTCCACGCGCTCTCGGCCGCGGCGGTCGCAGAGCTCGTCGAGGCGTCGCTCCGCGAGCGCGTGCGCCGCGAGTTGTGCCCGGAGGTCGCCGCGACGTTCGTCCGGGTTGCGCATCCGCGCGACGAGGCCCTCGACCGCCGCCTCGTCGAGCCGCGTCGGCGGGATCACGACGCCCTCGTCCTCGAGCCGGCACGAGTCGGCCGGCAGGCTTCCGGGCTCGACGCCGCCGACGTCCGCGTGGTGTGCGCGCGTGACCGCGAAGCCCACCCGCGTCCGCGTGACGAGGGTGATGTCCGGGAGATGCGTGCCGCCCGCGAACGGGTCGTTGAGGATCCAGATGTCGTCCGGCGCGGGGTCGTGCACGCGGACGGCCGCGACGGCATCGGGCATCGCGCCGAGGTGGACGGGGATGTGCTCCGCCTGCGCGACCATCCGGCCGCGGGCGTCGAAGAGCGCGGTCGAGCAGTCGCGCCGCTCCTTGATGTTCGCCGAGAAGGCGGAGCGGACGAGGACGGCGCCCATCTCGTCGGCGATCGAGCGCAGGGAGGCGCCGATGACCTGGAGCTCGATGTTCATTTCACGGTTTCGGCACGGTCTCGTGACAGTCTCGTGAGCCGCAGCGTGCTACTGGTCCCATCCCTAACCCCCACCCACCCCGGGGGAATCCAGCAGGTGGCGCCGTCGAGCGCGAGGACTTGCGGGCCGGGCGCTTCGAGCGGCTCGGCCGGCGGGAGCTCGAGCGAGGGGCCCGGCCGCACGTCCGCCGTCCGCACGGCAACGAGCTCGATCTCCCGGCCGCGGTCGGCGTAGCCGTACCGCGTCTCGTGCGCGCGGTGGAACGCCTCCGCGAGGCCGGGTTGCAGCGGCACCGTCAGCTCGAACGACTGGCCGCGGTACCGGAGCTCCGCCTCGCCCTCGACCGGCAGCTCGCCCGCGTCCTCGAGCGCGCACACGTACGAGCGGACCGCGTCCCGCCGCTCGTCGGCGACCGCGAGGCCGAGCGCCGAGAGCACACCCGCGGCCGCCGGCACGAGCACCGTCGCGACACCGAGCTCCTCCGCAAGCGCGCAGGCGTGCAGCGGGCCGGCGCCACCGAAGGCGACGAGGGTGACCTCCCGCGGGTCGTGCCCGCGCTCGACCGAGACCAGCCGCAGCGCACGCAGCATCTCGGCGTTGACGGCCTCCACCGCCTCGCCGGGATCGAGCCCCTCGAACGCCTGCTCCGCGGCGGCGTGGTCGAGCTCGAGGCTGCCGGCCAGACCCGGCGGCAGCCGCCCGAGGAGGAGGTTCGCGTCGGTCACGGTCGGGCGTGTCCCGCCGCGGCCGTAGCACGCAGGCCCCGGGTCGGCGCCCGCGCTCTCGGGCCCCACGCGCACCGCGCCTCCGGCGTCGCGCCAGACGATCGAGCCGCCGCCTGCGCCGACCGTTCGCAGGTCGACCGTCGGCAGGCGCAACGGCAGCCCGCCGACCTCGCGCTCAGCGCTTCGGCCCGCCTCGCCGCCGCGGATCAGGCAGACGTCGGTCGAGGTGCCACCCATGTCGAACGAGATCGCGTCCTCCACACCGGCCGCGCGTGCGGCCCGAGCCGCTCCGACCACGCCCCCCGCCGGGCCGGACATGACCGCGACGGCTGGGTGCGCGGCCGCCTCCGTCAATGTCGCGAGACCGCCGGACGAGCGCATCACGAGCGGCTCCGGCAGCGCGGCGCCCGCGCCCGCACGGCCGAGTGCCTCGAGGTACCGCGACACGACCGGCCCGAGGTAGGCGTCAATCGCGGCGGTCGAGGCGCGCTCGTACTCCCGCAGCTCCGGCGAGACCTCGTGCGAGGCGACGACGCGCGCCCGAGGCAGGCGCCGTCGCAGCTCCGCCGCGACCGCCTGCTCGTGACCGGGGTCGCGGAACGAGAAGAGCAGGCAGACCGCAACCGCCTCGACCGCCGCGTCGACCTCGGGCAGCGAGCCGAGGTCGAGCGGCTCGAGCACACCCTCCGGCCCCATCCGCTCGCGTACGCCGAAGCAGCGCTCGAGCGGAACGAGCGGCTCCGGGTGCGCGGCGCAGAGCCGGTACAGGTGAGCCCTGTCCTGCCGGCGCAGGTGGAGCAGATGCTCGAATCCCGCGGTCGCGACGAACGCCGTCCGCGCTCCCTTGCGCTCGAGCAGCGCGTTCGTGGCGACGGTCGTGCCGTGCGTGAACCGGTCGACCCCGCTAGCGCCGACGGCGGATGCCGCTGCGAGCACCGACTCTTCCTGCCGCGCCGCGGTCGGTACCTTCGCCGTCCGCAGCTCGCCCTCGGCGAGCAGGACGGCGTCGGTGAACGTCCCGCCCACGTCGACGCCCAGAATCGCCACTGTGGGAATGTGTCAGTTGGGCGTGCGCCCTCGCACGATCACCCCGTGGGCGAAGCTCGCGAGCAGTGGCGCGTGCGCGGCGACTATCGCTCGATGACGCTGCTGATGCCAGAGCGGTAACACGGCCTCGCCTGCGCAGGCGGGAGCACGGCGCGGAGCTTCGTGCCACGAGCAACGTGCGCAGAGACAGTCGCTCTCGACACGGACGTCAGCGCGTCGGGCGGCGACACGAGAGCAAGCGTTGCCGAGCCGACCGTGCGCCACTTCTTCTGAGCGCGCCGCTGCAGCAGCACCTTCTTCTTTGCGAAGCTCGAGCCTCCGCCAGCTGAGACGCTGACGCGGAAGCGCCCGGCGGCTTCCATGTCGACGTCGACGTCAGGCGCCACGGCGACGGCGACGCGCCGGCTCTTCTGCTTCCGCCACGAGACGACGTACGTCGTGTTCAGCGTCGGTCCGATACGGAACGAGAAAGCCCCGCCTGTACGGGTACGCAGGGTCTTGACCGGCACTGCGCCCGTGAAGCTGCACGTGCGCGCCAGCACCGTGATTTGTTCACGTGCGCGCGCGCGAGGAGCGCGACCGCGGAGCAGCACCTCGTGCCCGTACACGATGGCGGACGGCTTGATCTGCAGGCTGACGCTCGGGGCAGAGGCAGTGGAGCTTGCCACTGCGACGCCGGCAGCGGCCACGAGCACGGCGATTGCTGTCCTCTTCACAACCTCTCGACGATGCGGCCACCCGCGGAACGTGTCAAGGACGACAGCGCGAAACCTCGACCAATAGCTAGGCCCCCGCCCCCCGATGAGTCTTCGGGACCTGGCCTACAAAAGCGGGTTCGCGCTTCCTAGGCTCGAGTTCGGCGGATTGCGTTACCGCGCAACCCCGTAATCGAGTCAGGGGAGTGGGAGATCGCTCAAGTTGCGGCAAACGAGGGGCACCGGATGAGCGCAATCGGAGCGAGGAGCGAGGAGGCCCACGCGCTCCCGGACGGCCTGCCTACGCCAGCGGTCGAGGAGCAAGCGCCGAAGCCGCTGCCCATTCATGGCCCGCCTG
Organism: Gaiellaceae bacterium; assembly: GCA_045806105.1. Taxonomy (GTDB): domain Bacteria; phylum Actinomycetota; class Thermoleophilia; order Gaiellales; family Gaiellaceae; genus AC-32. Next base: position 15,553 of record JBJMJY010000052.1, read on the forward strand.
CGCGGAAGCTGCTCCCGCACAGCCATGTTGGTCACCAGCCACGGCGGCGAGGCTGGCTCGTGCGGCGGATGCTCGTGTTGGCCGACCTCGTCGGCCTGACAATCGCGTACGTAGTCGTCGATTTGCTCACGACCGGCGGCGGCGGAGCCGAATTGCGCGAGTACACGCTGCTGGTCGCCACGTTCCCGGCCTGGGTGGCGCTCGCGAAGCTCTACGGCCTCTACGACCAGGACGAGGAGCGGACACATCACCCGACAACCGATGACCTCCTCGGCGTCTTCAACGTGATCACCGTCGGAACGTGGATCTTCTACGGCAGCGGAAGACTGCTCGGGTTCGTCACGCCGAACATGCCGAGGGCCGTCGCGTTCTGGATGCTGGCGATCTCACTCGTCACTGTCAGCAGGCTGTTCGCACGCGCGCGCTGCCGCAAGAGCCCTGCGTACGTTCAGAACACCATCGTCGTCGGCGCCGGAGATGTCGGTCAGAGCGTTGCGCGGAAGCTGCTCCGCCACCCTGAGTACGGAATGAACCTTCTGGGGTTCGTCGACTCGCGTCCCAAGCCACAGCAGGACGGCCTCGAGCACGTCGAGTTGCTCGGCCCTCCCTCGGCGCTGCCGGGCCTGGTGCGATCGCTCGACGTGCAGCGTGTCGTGATCGCGTTCTCGAACGACCTTCCCGAAGAGACGCTTTCCCTCGTTCGCACCCTGAACGAGACGACGCAGGTCCAGGTCGACATCGTGCCGCGCTTCTTCGAGCTCGTCGGCCCGAACGCCAAGGTCGACACTGTCGAGGGCCTCCCCCTCCTCGAGCTCCCGCCCCCGCGACTGTCCCGGTCGTCGTTCCTCGTAAAGCGTGCGATCGACATCTTCGGCGCCTCGGTGACGCTGCTCCTGACGGCGCCACTTTTCGCGTACATCGCGTGGCGCATCAAGCGCGACTCCACCGGTCCGGTGTTCTTCCGGCAGACGCGGCTCGCCCTGAACCAGCGGCCGTTCACTGCCTTGAAGTTCCGCACCATGAAGGTCGACGCCGACACGGGCGCTCATCGCGCCTTTATCGAGCGCATCATGGACCCGACCACCGCCCCGAACGGGAACGGCCTGTACAAGCTCGAGCGCGACGACGCGATTACGGCCTTCGGCCAGTGGCTCCGCAAGACGAGTCTCGACGAGCTCCCGCAGCTGATCAACGTCTTCCGCGGCGACATGTCGCTCGTCGGACCACGGCCGTGCATTCCGTACGAGACCGAGCACTTCTTGCCGCAGCACTTCGACCGCTTCCTCGTCCCCGCCGGCATCACGGGCTTGTGGCAGGTGACTGCTCGCGGCCGCTCGACCTTCCGCGAGGCGCTCGACATGGACGTCGCGTACGCCCGCGGCTGGTCGCTCAGCCTCGACCTCCGGCTTCTCTGCCGAACGCCGCTTCAGGTGCTCGGACGCAAGGGGGCGGCGTGAGCCACAACGGCAACGGTCGCCTCCGGGACTGTGGCCTTCCCAACCCGCCACTCCGCGTCGCGGTCATCGGACTCGGCTACTGGGGGCCGAACCTCGTCCGCAACCTGCACGAGCTGCCCGCCGCGGAGGTCGCCTACGTCTGCGACACCCGCGAGGAGCAGCTACGGGCCGTCACGACGCGGTACCCCGCGATCCGCCCCACGACGGAGTTCGAACGGGTTCTCGCTGATCCCGACGTGGACGCGGTCGCGATCGCGACGCCGGTCTCGACGCACGCCGAGCTGGCGACGGCAGCTCTCCGCGCCGGGAAGCACGTCTTCGTCGAGAAGCCGCTGGCAGCATCCTCCGCGGAGGCCGTCGAGCTGATCGAGCTGGCAACGCAGAACGAGCTCGTGCTCATGCCCGGCCACACGTTCCTCTACAGCCCGCCCGTCGACACGGTCCGGACGCTGATCAAGAACGGCGAGCTCGGCGAGATCTACTTCGTCTCGATGAGCAGGGTGAACCTCGGTCTGCACCAGGCCGACGTGAGCGTCGCCTGGGACCTCGGACCGCACGACTTCTCGATCCTCCGCTACTGGCTCGACGAGCTCCCGAGACACGTGACCGCAATGAGCCGTGCATGCGTGATCCCGAACATCCCGGACGTCGCGTTCATCAACCTCGAGTTTCCGGTCGGGACGATCGCGCACGTGGAGCTGTCGTGGCTGGCGCCGAGCAAGCTCCGGAGGACGACGATCGTCGGCTCCGAGAAGATGGTGGTCTACGACGACACGAGCAACGAGCCGGTGCGCATCTTCGACACCGGCGTGATGATCCCGAACCCGGAGACCTTCGGCGAGTACCACCTGAGCTACCGAACGGGAGACATCGTCTCGCCGCACGTGGCGGCGTCCGAGCCGCTCCACCTCGAGCTCGACGACTTCTGCCGGGCCGTGGCGGAAGGCGGCGAGCCGCGCGCGACCGCCGCGATCGGTCTCGACGTCGTGCGCGTGATCGAGGCCGTGGATGCCTCGCTCGAGCTCGACGGCGCGCGCACGGCCGTCGAGCCCCTGTTCGCGATGTAGGTCGGGCTGTGGCCGGCGGAGCCCGCCGGCAAGAGCGCTCTAGCTCACCCTGACCTGGTCTCGCCTGAACGACCGCCGCTCTTCGAGCAGCTCATCGTGTGCGCGAGAGTAGTACGTCGCCTCTGCCTCGTCCTGCGGCTCCGCCTCGATCCGGTCGAGGTCGGGCATCGTCTGCTCGAACAAAGTCCACCCGTATTCGAGCGCACGCTCGTAGACGTCGATCACCTCGTCGGTCTCTGGGTAGATCGAGTACAGGACCTTCGCGACGATCGGGCCGTCGTCGATGCCGGGCGTGATCTCGTGGATCGTCGCACCGTGCATCCGCTCGCCGTTCTTGAGGGCCCAGTTGATCGGCGAGACGCCCCGGTAGCGCGGCAGTGGCGCGTTGTGGATGTTCAGCGCGCGGCCACACGCGTCGATGAAGTCGGCCTTCAGGATCTTGTCGTAGAACACGGAGACCGCGAGGTCGATCGTTCCGACGTCGAGGGCGCGGTAGTCCCCGGACTCCACGATATGAACGCCCGACGCTCGCGCCCACTCCGCGAGCGATTCCGTCCAGGTCGGCTCGGGCATCACTGGGACGACGGCGACGAGGTCGTAGTTCGGGCTCTCGGCGAACCAGCCCGCCACGCGGATCGCGAGCGTGCCCTTTCCGAGCACAACGACGGAGCGCGGCTCAGCCATCGAAGAACGTCTTCACGTCGAAGACGACCCACTCGAGCTGGGACTCCGCAGTCGGAAGAGCGCCATGGCCAGCCATTGGATCAACCGCGGCGGAAGTAGTCGCCGACGGCGTCGACGACCGCGGCCACGCTGCACTCGCCCATGCCCGGGAAGAGCGGAAGGGAGACGACCTCCTGGGCGAGCGCCTCGGCAACCGGGAACGAGCCCGTCCGATAGCCGAGGCTCGCGTACGCGGGAGAGAGATGGGGCGGCTGCGGATAATGCCGACCGGTGCCGATCCCACGCGACGCCAGATAGTCCGAGAGCTGCTGGGGATCCTCTGTGCGGACGACGTACAGGTGCCAGACCGGCTCGCTCTCTTCCGCGATCGGTGGCAAGACAAGGTCGCCCACACCGGCCAGCGCGTCGCTATAGAGCAGCGCCAGCGCTCGTCGCTCCTCGTTCCAGCGGTCCAGGTGCGGGAGCTTGCGGAGGAGGACGAGTCCCTGGATCGTGTCCAGCCGTGCTGTGTACCCCTCGTAATCGTGAGCGTACTTCGCGCGCTGCCCATGTTCCCGCAACATCCGAACCCGGGAGGCGAGATCGGGATCGTTGGTGACGAGGGCGCCGGCGTCGCCCATCGCCCCGAGATTCTTCGCAGGATAGAAACTGAATGCGCCCGCGACTCCGGTCGTGCCCGATCGCAGCCCGTCGCGCCGAGCTCCGTGCGCCTGGCAGGCGTCCTCGATGATGGTGAGTCCGTGCCGCGCCGCGGTGGCCGCCAGAGCTGTCATGTCCGCCATCTGGCCGTAGAGGTGGACCGGAAGGAGAAGCCGCGTCCGTTCTGTGACGGCAGCCTCGACTGCGGCCGGATCGAGGTTGTAGTCCGCCTCGGTGACGTCGGCGACGACCGGCACACCCCCGGCCTGGGTGACGGCCTCGAACGTCGCGATGAACGTGTTCGCCGGGACGATCACTCCGTCGCCCTTCTCGAGCCCGGCGGCCAGGAGCCCGAGACGGAGCGCGTCGAGGCCGCTCCCCACACCGACGCATTCCCGAGCGCCGCAATACGAGGCGAACGAAGCCTCGAATCGCGCCACGTGAGGCCCATTCGTAAACGCCCCGGACTCGATCAGGTCGGAGATGTCATCCAGGAGTGCTGCCCGCAGCCAGTCGAACGACGGCGCGGGGTCGAAAAACGGCACAGACGCAGCGGGTTTTGCAGCAACGGTTGCCACGGCCTGGAGGTTATGGCCCTACCTCGCGGTCGTCTACCGTCCGACGTCTAGCTCTCGGCGGGTGCCGGCGGATGATGCCTAGCCACATGAGTAGCTAGGCCGCGCGGGGCCTCACGCGCACGAGTCCCGCCTCCCAGCCCCTTCGGGCGACACTTCGCGCGCACATCCCTCCCGGGAGGGATGCAGCAGGCTCCGTGACCGCTCCGATGGGTTACACGTCGTGGGAGCCGCCCCCACTAATGCTCTAACGCCGCAGGTCGAAGCCAAGCCGCTTCTTGCCAACGCGGGAGTTCGCCGACCCGTGCCCCCGCGCGAAGAGAGGGCCGCCGATGCGCGCTAATCGGGCCGTCGTGTCCGCGCTCGCCGGGCTGTTTTTGCTCACGGGGGCGTCGGCCGTCTCCGCTCGCCCCGGGAGGACGGCCGCGCCGGCGCGAGCCGGCGGACCGTCCGCACAGTCTCTGCCTGCTGCCCTCTGGGGGCTCGAGCTCGTCCGCTCGGACGTTGCGCGCTTCGGGCCGCAGGCCATTCGACGGTTGCGCGCGACCGGGCTCAACACCGTCGTCGTCGATCCGCGCATTCTCGATCGGCCTCAGCTCGCCCGGGCAATGGTTGCGGCGAACGCGGCCGGCGTCACGCTCGTGGCAGTCGTCCCGTCAGGAGCAGGCGGTCGCACGAACGCCGGGCGCTACGTCAGGGCCGCATGTTCGAGACATCGGCCGCGACTCGTCTGCGCCCGCAGTGCCGGGTCCGTTGCTGCGCTCGTGCGCTCCCGCCGGCCCTCCGAGGCCGGAACGCTCCTCGCAGTCCGGCTCCGGGGGCCCGAGCGGGTTGCCGCCCTCGCTGCCGCAGGCGCGACGGGCGCGCGAATCCTCGCCCTTCCTCGACTGAGCGCTGCCCGGACCTTCCCGGCCGATGACTGGGGAGCCGCCATCGAGGTCGCGGCTGCGACGCCCGGCGTCGATCTAGCCGCGAGCCCATCCGAAAGCACCTCGACGAGAGCGCTCAACGACTACCTAGCCGCTCTTTCGGGCAGCAGCAAGGGAGACTCCGGGCCGCCGTCGACGGTCGCCAACCTCGCCCAGACCTCGACGACGCAGTCGACGCTTTCCGTGTCGTGGTCGGCGGCATCCGACGACAAGCGCGTCACCGGATACACCGTCTATCAGAACGGGGCCCGTGTCGGAGCTACCAGGCTGACCAACTTCACCCTCTCCGGCCTCAGCTGCTCCATGACGTACCTCGTCGCCGTCGACGCCTACGACCGCGCCGGAAACCATTCCCTGCGCGCAAGCTTGAGCGCGTCGACGGGCCCCTGCTTCTCCGAGACGCCTCCACCCCCGCTGCCACCTCCTCCGCCTCCGCCGCCGCCACCTCCGCCTCCACCGCCACCTCCGCCTCCGCCTCCACCTCCTCCGCCGCCCCCGCCTCCCCCGCCTCCTCCCCCACCGCCGCCTCCGCCTCCACCCCCGGTGCCACCCCCGCCGCCACCGCCTCCGCCCCCGCCGCCACCGCCTCTCGGCACCCAGGCCAACCTCTGGGTCGACCCGAACGGCGGTAGCTGCACCCGCTCGGCGACGCCCGCCGCCTACAGCGATCCGGCGGCCTGCGCCTCCTCCGAGGCAGCCGCCGCCCAGGCC
>JBJMJY010000053.1:0-6316 GCA_045806105.1 Gaiellaceae bacterium
AGTCGGTCGTGTCCCAGCACGAGCACTACTGGGTGGTGCGGAAGCACGGCGAGGCTGGAGAGTTCGTCGAGCACCTCGACCCGCGCTCTCGCTAGCGGCTGCTCGGCAGCACCGAGTCTCTGCTTGAACTCGCTTGACGAGCGTCCCGCGATCTGCAATACTGAACTCCATGGTTCAGTATCAATCGACCGTCGACCGCGCCTTCGCCGCCCTCGCCGACCCGACCCGTCGGGCCGTCCTCGAACGGCTGAGCGGCGGCAGCGCGACGATCAGCGAGCTCGCCGACCCCTTCGGCATGTCCCTCACCGGGATGAAGAAGCACATCCGCCTGCTCGAGGACGCGGAGCTCGTCACGCCGGAGAAGATCGGCCGTGTTCGCAGATGCACGCTCGTGCCCTATGCCTTCGAAGGCATCAGCACGTGGCTGCAGCGGCTCGACCGCTTCGGGCAGGTTGTCGAACGAACGAAAGGAGCACGATGAACACCACGACCGTCACCACCCCGAACGAGCTCGAGATCCGCGTCGAGCGGCTCTTCGACGCGCCGCGCGAGCACGTCTTCTCCGTCTGGACGGATCCGGAGCTGATCCCGGAGTGGTGGGGCGACGGCACCGTCGTCGAGGAGATGGAGGTCCGTGCCGGCGGCACCTACCGGTTCCGAACCGCCTTCGGCCTCGTCGAGGGCGAGTTCCGCGAGGTCGAGCCACCCGAGCGCCTCGTGCAGACGTTCCAGAATCACCTGCAGACGCTCGAGTTCGAGGATCTCGGCGAGCAGACGAAGCTGACGCAGACGATGCGCTTCGAGACGAGCGAGCAGCGGGACACCACGATGCAGTACGGCGTCGAGGAGGGCGCGAAGCAGGGCTTCGCGCGGGTCGACGCGCTGCTGGAGAAGATCGCGGAAAGAATGGAGGCGCGACAGTGACGCGTTCAGCCTCCGGTGAAGGGGAATCGGCATCCGAGCTGATCAGCAAGAGGATCAGCGAGCTGGGCGACTGGCGTGGGAGGACTCTCTCGAGAGTGCGAGAGCTCATCAAAGAGGCCGACCCGGAGATCGTCGAGGAGTGGAAATGGGCGAAGGCCTCGTCTCCGGGGACCCCCGTCTGGTCTCACAACGGCCTTGTCTGCACGGGCGAGGCCTACAAGAACGTCGTAAAGCTCACCTTCGGCAAAGGAGCTTCTCTGAAGGACCCGGCGCGTCTGTTCAACTCCAGCCTCGGCGGGAACGTCCGGCGCGCGATCGACATTCGCGAAGGGGAGGAGATAAACGAACCTGCCCTCAGAGAGCTCATCCGCGAGGCCGTAGCGCTAAATCTCGACAGCATGTCGTCTGCCTGAGCTGTACGCGAAGCCCAAGAGTCGTGAGGTAGAGCGAACCTGGCCGAGCGGATGATCGAAGCGAACGGCGCCGAGCTCTGCACAGAGCAGTTCGGCGACCCTGAAGACCCGCCGATTCTCTTGGTGATGGGGATCGGCGGGTCGATGCTCTGGTGGGAGGAGGGCTTCTGCCGGATGCTCGCCGAAGGCGGCCGGCTCGTGATCCGCTACGACCATCGCGACACCGGCCGCTCGGTGAACTATGAGCCGGGAGCCCCCGAGTACACGGGCACCGACCTCGTCGCCGACGCCGTCGGCGTGCTCGACGCCTATGGGATCCCGGCCGCGCACGTGGTCGGCGTCTCAGCGGGCGGGGCCTTCGCGCAGCTGCTCGCCCTCGCCTTCCCGAACCGCGTCCTCTCGCTCGTCCTCATCAGCACGTCTCCCGCCACGCCGGGTGAGCGTCGGCTTCCGCCGCCGACCGAGGCCTATGGGCGGTTCCTGGCAACCGCGGACGTGGACTGGTCCGATCGGGAATCGGTCATCGACTACCTCGTCGGCTATTCGCAGATGCTCGCCGGGGGCGAGCGTCTCTTCGACGAGACCGCTGCCCATGAGCTCGTCCGTCGCGACGTCGAGCGCGCCCACAACATCGCGGCCTCCGAGAACCATGCAGCGCTCCCCGAGGGCGAGGGAACGCACGCGCCCTTGTCCTCGATCGCCGTCCCGACGCTGGTGATCCATGGCACCGCGGACCCGATGTTCCCGCTCGAGCACGGGCAGGCGGTAGCCGAGGAGATCCCAGGCGCAAGGCTGCTGACGCTGGAGGGAGCCGGCCACGGCGTTGACCGAGCCGACTGGGAGACCATCGTCCGAGCGATCCTCGGGCACACCTCCACGAGAGATGGAGACACCACGACATCCAGGAGCTGATCGATGGCTGACAGAAGACCTCGAAAGAAGGACACGAAGACGTCCGCCAAGAGCACCATCGGGACCGACAAGAGGTCGAAGGGATTCACGGAGGAGGAACGGGCCGCGATGAAGGAGCGCGCCCAAGAGCTGAAGGCCGAAGCACGCCGCGGCCCGCGCACCGGTAAGGCGGATGGCGAGAGAGACGTGCTCGCGAAGATCGCGGAGATGCCGGAACCGGATCGCGCCATCGCCGAGCGGGTCCACGCGATCGTCAAGGCCAGCGCTCCGGCGCTCTCGCCGAGGACCTGGTACGGGATGCCCGCGTATGCCAAGGACGGCAAGGTCGTCTGTTTCTTCCAGAGCGCGCACAAGTTCAAGTCGAGGTACGCGACGTTCGGCTTCAACGACGCGGCGAACCTCGACGACGGCGCCATGTGGCCGACCTCCTTCGCGCTGAAGAAGCTGACCCCCAAGGAAGAGGCGAGGATCGGCGGGCTCGTGAAGAAAGCGGTGAGCTGAGGACTGATCTCGCCACTGACCCCGCCTAGGCGGGATCGTCGGTCGGGACGAGGCTCGCGAAACGCGAGCACCTCATCCTTGATCTCGGCTGCGGTTCTTGACCGGGGCTGGCAGAAGATCGGGTGGAAGAGCGGCCGGAAACGCGGCGACAATGAAGGCGAAGAGGCAGAAGACGCCGAGCGTATGCGCCCAGGCTGCGTCGGCGACGGTGAGGAATCCGATCCCGGCCGCGAAGCAAGCGATCGCGACCCGCGGCAGCAGCCCTGGTGCCAGGGCGGTGAGCAGAGAGCGCGCCTGGACCGGCCGGTCGACCACGCTCTTGCCACGGCCGAGGTCTCCGCCGAGCACGAGTCGGAAGAGCAGCGCGAGCGAGGGGAAGAGGATCGCCGCTCCCACGAGCACGGCGACGGTCACGGCCACGAGGGTGTCTCGGCTTGCGGCCGCCTCTCGGACTGTCAATCCCTCGAGGAAGACCGGCGCTTGCGCGAGCGCCCAGCCGGCGATGATCGCGGCGACGGCGAGCGCCGCGGTGTAGCGGGATGCCTCGTAGCGCTTCCACCAGACGAGCGCGAGCGTCGCGCAGCCGGCGACGATCGAGGAGATCAGGCCGATCAGGCCCCTGCCCTCGACGAGACCGTGGTAGAGCGGCTGCGCGTCGGAGCGCAACACGGCCACGCCGGCGAGCGCGATCGCCCCGCTGACGAGACCGGCCGCGAGCGCGCGGGTGCGGAACTTCCGCTCGAGCCGCGGTTCGCCCAGCCGGGCGGCGTCCGCGCAGAGGAAGACGGCGGCAAGGTACGCGGCGGTCACGACGGCGAGGACGCCGATCAGAAGCGAGGTCGGGTTGAGCCAGCTCGAGAACTGGTCGCCGGCGGCGTTCCCGACCGGAACGCGGCGCGAAGCGATCCCGCCGATCGCGGCGCCGAGCGCGAATGGGGTCAGGATCGAGGAGAGGGCGAAGGCGGTGTCGATCGCGCTCAGTTCCCGCATCGTCGACGCGCCGGCGCGCAGGGCGTAGGCGGTGCCGCGGAAGATGATCCCGACCGCGGCGATGAAGAGCGGGATCGAGAGCGTCGAGGCGATCGAGCCGAACGCGCTCGGATAGGCGGTCCAGACGACGGTCAGGACGAAGATGAGCCAGACGTGGTTCGCCTCCCAGACGGGGCCCATCGCCTGGTGGGCATGGTCGCGGATCGAGGCGGCCTCGGGGCCTTTCCCCGCCGTCAGCTGCCACCATCCGGCGCCGAAGTCGGCGCCCGCAAGGACTGCGTAAAAGGCGAGCCCGATGAGCGCGAGTAGCAGCGGCAGCGCGTAGAGAGGCACGATCAGGGCTCCTCGGCGGTGACGGGTGCCGGATCGAGTGGAGCGCGGGCGAGGCGACGAAGAATCCAGGCAACCGCGAGCGCAAGCGCGAGGTAGACGAGCGCGAGCGTCGCGTAGCCGACCGGGATGCCGCCGGCGCCGGTGACGGCCTCGGAGGTTCGCATCACCCGGTAGACGACCCAGGGTTGGCGCCCGACCTCGGTCGTCACCCAGCCGCAGATCAGCGCCACGACCGAGAGCGGCCCTGCCACGACTAGCGCGCGGTAGAACCAGGGCGACTCCGGTAGCCGCTTGCGCCGCCAGCGGACCGCGAGAAAGGCAACGCTGAGCAGGGCGAGCAGCGTCCCGATCCCGACCATCGTCTGAAAGGCGATGCGGACGACGTTGACGGGCGGGCGCTCGTCCGCCCGCACGGCGTCGAGGCCGGCGACGCGCGCGTTCGGGTCGTGGTAAGCGAGCAGGGAAAGCAACCGCGGGATGGGGATCCCGTACTCGACCCGGCCATCGCGGTACCAGCCGAGCAGGTGCACGGGCGCGCCCTGTCTCGTCTCGCGGAGCCCTTCGAAGGCAGCGAGCTTGGTCGGCTGTGCGCGGGCCACCTCACGCCCGTTCCAGTCGCCGACGAGCACCTGCACCGGCGCACAGAGCGCGGCGACGGCGAGCGGGATCGCGAGCGCGGTGCGCTCGTAGCGGCCCCAGCGCCCGCGCAGGCGCGCGGCCGCATAGGCGGCCGCGACGAGGAAGCCGGTAACCATGTAGCCGGCCAGATACATGTGCACGAGCTCGTGCCAGAAGTAGCTGTTGCCAAAGAGCGCTTGGACGGGATGCACATCGACCGCTTTGCCCTCGCGTAGATGGAACCCGGTCGGGTGGTTCATCCAGCCGTTGACCGAGATCACCGTCAGGGAGCCGGTGAAGCCGGCGATCGCGATCGGGATGCCGCTGGCGAAGTGGGCGCGGGGAGAGAGCCGGTCCCAGCCGTAGATGTAGATGCCGATGAAGATCGCCTCCATGAAGAAGGAGAAACCCTCGATCGCGAAGCCGAGGCCGAAGACGCTGCCGAAGCTGGCGGTGAAGGCGGGCCACAGGAGGCCCATCTCGAAACTGAGGATCGTCCCAGTCACGACCCCGGCGGCGAACAGGGCCGCCATCACCTTCGTCCACCGCCTCGCCAACGTCCGATAGAGCTCATCACCCGTGCGCAGAAAGAGCCACTCGACAAACAGCACCAGTGCCGGGAAAGCGATCCCGAAGCAGACAAGCGGGATGTGCACCACGAAGGAGAGCGCCTGCATTTGCCTGGCCTGCAGGAGATAGTCCTGGTGCACCTCAGCCAGCGGGGTGCTCGCTAGTAGAACGAGCTGGCTCACTTCTAAAAGCGTCTGTCGCCCGGTTGAGTTCGCACGTCCGCCATCCTGCCGAGTCTTAGAACCAGCCGGGACGCCTGGGAATGCGAGCAGCCGGCCGCGCGCCTAACGCGACTAGCAAAGCGCCGGCTATACCTGTGGTAGCCGACCTTTCGTGACCGAGGACGCCGGTTCGAAACCGACCCGGCTCCACTGGTCCGGACTCCCTTGTCGGCCTCAACCACTTCGATAGGGTCGCATTGACTTTCACCCGACCGGAGGGAGTTCGTCATGGCGCCAATTTCCGAGCGGGAGAACCGGGAGATCGAGGCGGCCAACGCCTCTGGCAACACCCCGGTCGTCTTCATCCACGGCCTCTGGCTGCTGCCGAGCAGCTGGGCCAACTGGGCGGACTTCTTCGAGCAGGCCGGCTACGCACCGCTGACGCCGGACTGGCCGGACGATCCGGAAACGGTCGACGAGGCCCGGGCGAAGCCGGACGTCCTGGCCAGGAAGACCGTGAAGCAGATCGCCGATCACACCAGCGAGATCATCAACGCCCTGGACAAGAAGCCGGCGGTGATGGGGCACTCGACCGGGGGCCTGCTGGCGCAGATGCTCGCGGGCCGCGGCCTCGCGGCTGCCACGGTGGCGATCGACCCCGGGGTCTTCCGCGGCGTTCTGCCCCTGCCGGCCTCCGTGCTCAAGGGGGTGGGCCCGTTCCTGGTCGACCCGCGAACGCGCGGCCGCGCGATCACCCTCACGTTCGACCAGTTCACGTACGGCTGGGCGAACGCGCTGGACGAGAAGGAAGCGAGGGAGCTCTACGACCGGTTCCACGTCGCCGGCTCCGGGATCGCTCTCGTGCAGATGGGCAACGCGAACCTCAACCCGTGG
>JBJMJY010000054.1:0-40231 GCA_045806105.1 Gaiellaceae bacterium
CCGCGGGATCGTCGTCTTCGACGGCGTCGGCGAGGACCGCGAGATCGGGGCGCTCTCCGTCCGCTACGCGCCGGACGCCGACACGCTTCTCGAGCGCCTCGCTGCCGGGCACCGGGACGATGAGCGGGTCTGCCTCGTCTCCTCCGACGTGGCCGTCCGGGGAACGTCCGGCCAGGAGGTCGGCAAGATTGCATCGTCGACGTTCCTGCGCGATCTCGACCGACCCGTGCACGTCGAGGATCAGGCATCGCGTCTCCGCGACCGGCTCGATCCCGAAACGCGCGCGAAGCTCGAGCGACTTCGCCGCGGCCTCTAGGAGCGGGGCGTGCCGCGCCCGCCGTCTACGGCGGGCGTGCTCTCTGCCCGCCGCAGAGGCTCACGCGAACACCTGTTCTAATCACCGTGCAAAGTTTGCAAAGGGGTTGTAACGCGTGCAAGAAGGTGCTAGGTTCTCCCTCAACTTCAGGGTGAGGCTTTGCCGAGCCCCGAGGCCAAAGCCCTCGGAAACCGCCACAAACAGGGAGAATCGATGTCCGCCCGTACCGCAGTTGCGCCCAAGTCACCGCAGAAGCTTCAACGTGAACTTGAGGATTTGCAGCTCGTCCTCAAGGCGCGCAACGGGAGCCAGGCGGCACTCGACCAGCTCATGCGCCGCTACCACGGCTTCGTGCGCCTGAAGGCGAGCAGCTACTTCCTGGCCGGCGGCGACGCCGACGACCTGATCCAGGAGGGGATGATCGGGCTCTACAAGGCGATGCGCGACTTCCGGCACGACAAGGAGACATCGTTCCGCTCGTTCGCCGAGCTCTGCGTGACGCGGCAGATCATCACGGCGATCAAGACGGCGACCCGGTTCAAGCACTCCCCGCTCAACACGTACGTGTCGTTCAGCCACACGCCGGCCGGCCAGGAGAACGACGGCGACTGCACGCTCGGCGACGCGCTCCCCGGCCCGTCGACGAACGACCCGTCGAGCTGCGTGATCTCGACCGAGGAGTTGCAGAGCCTCGTCTTCACCCTCGGGAGCGGTCTCTCGAAGCTGGAGGCCGACGCGCTGAAGCTCTATCTCGAGGGCGAGTCGTACGAGGACATGGCCGAGCGGCTCGGCTGCGACACGAAGACGATCGACAACGCGCTCCAGCGCGTGAAGCGCAAGGTGCTCGCGCACCAGGAGACGCGGCAAGTCCTGCAGTAGCGCTTGCGTCAGCAGATATCTGTCTGATATCTAGATATCTGCAATGCCACGACCGCGCAAGCAGACCGACGAGACGGCGCTCTTCGTCCGCATTCCCTCGGCAGAGGCGGCGAAGCTGCACCGGGCGGCCGACGCGCTCGGGGCGCCGAAGCGCGAGCTGATCGCGAACCTCGTCGCGCGCTACGTCGACCCGGAGAACCCTGCCGCGCTGAGTGCGCTCGGCAGCGCCCGCGCGGAGTGGGGTGTCGGCCAGCATTCGTTCCGGCCGGCCGCGGAGCTCGAGATTCTGACCCCTGCGCAGCTCGCGGGGTTGCTGCAGGTCGAGGAGGAGAAGGTGGTCGAGCTCGCGGAGCAGGGCGAGCTCCCAGGGCGCAAGGTGGGGGAGGAGTGGCGGTTCTCGCGCGACGCGATCCTCGCGTGGCTCGCCGCGGAATGAGGATCGAGCGCATCGAGCGGGCGTGGGGCGCGGAAGCGCTGCGGCCCGCGGTCGGCTGGAAGGTCTGGCGCGTCGAGGACGGCGTGCTGCTGAGCGTCCTCTACGGCGACCCGTGGCCGGTGGACGAGCCCGTGCGCGCGACCTGCCGCCGGCACCTCCACGTCGCGCACGAGGCGCCGGCGGTCAACTGCGAGTGCGGCATCCATGCAGGCCGCGAGCTGCGTGCGTGGGACCACTACCTCGCCGTCGGCGCCGAGGAGCGCGTCTTCGGGCGCGTGCTGCTCTGGGGAGCGGTGGTCGAGGGCATCTCGGCCTGGCGCGCGGAGCTTGCGCGGCCGGTCGAGATCTTCGTGCCGCCCGCGGTCGAGGGCGCCGACGAGGTTGCGGAGCGGCTGCGCGCCTACGGCATGCCGGTGCATCTGCTGGAGCGCGTCGAGGAGCCGGTGCCGGCGTGAACCCGCTCGTGCCGATGGTGATCGAGCAGACCACTCGCGGCGAGCGCTCGTTCGACATCTACTCGCGGCTCCTCAACGACCGCATCGTGATGGTCGGCTCGGCGATCGACGACGAGGTCGCGAACGTCGTCGTCGCACAACTCCTGCACCTCGAGTCGGACGACCCCGACAAGGACATCAGCGTCTACGTGAACTCGCCCGGCGGCGACGTCTATGCCGGCCTGGCCATCTACGACACGATGACGTTCGTGAAACCCGACGTGCGCACGATCTGCGTCGGCACCGCCATGTCGATGGGAGCAGTGCTGCTCGCCGCCGGGACGAAGGGCAAGCGCAGCGCCCTGCCGAACGCGAAGATCCTGATCCACCAGGTCTGGACCGGGCAGTTCGGCGGCCAGGCATCAGACGTGGAGATCCGCGCGCGCGAGGTGCTGGACCTCAAGCGGCGGGTCGAGCAGATCCTCGCCGACCACAGCGGCCAGCCGCTCGACCGCGTCTCCCAGGACACCGACCGCGACCACTTCATGACCGCCGCGGAGGCAGTCGAGTACGGCCTGATCGACGAAGTCCTCACGAGCCGCCCCGCGCTAGGCTGACGCCAGCGCCGGAGTAGCTCAGCTGGTCAGAGCAACGCCCTTGTAAGGCGTGGGCCGCGGGTTCGAATCCCGCCTCCGGCTCTCGAAACCGCTCGTCTCCTTCTCCCGTAGCGCATCAGGGGACTCACAATGCCGAAGGGAGTGTGAGAGATGGGGAAGCGATTCATCACGCCGCGGGCGCTGCTCGTGCTCGCGCTTGTCGTCGGGGCTGCGCTGGCGGTGGTCGCGCCGCTGAGCGCGGCGAAGCCGACGGCGTTCACGGTCAACCCGCTGGTGTCGGACCAGCCGGGGGTCGCGCCGGTGACAGACCCTGACCTCGTGAACGCGTGGGGGCTGGTCTCCGGGCCGGCGACGCCGTGGTGGGTTTCCGACAACGGCACGGACAAGTCGACGCTGTACCGCGGCTCGGACGGGGCGAAGCAGGGGCTCGTCGTCTCGGTGGCCGGCGGCCCGACCGGCACGGTCTTCAACTCGACGACCGGCTTCGTGCTGCCGACGGGCGGCAAGGCCCTGTTCCTCTTCGACAGCGAGGACGGCAAGGTCCGCGCCTGGAACGGCGCGCAGGGCACGACCGCGATCGTCGTCAAGGACCGCTCCGACGTCGGCGCGATCTACAAGGGCCTCGCGCTCGCGAACACGGACAACGGGCCGCGGCTCTACGCGGCGGACTTCCACAACGCGCGCATCGACGTGCTCGACGGCAGCTTCGGACTGGTGCCCGACAGCGGGTTCGCAGACCCGTCCCTGCCCAAAGGCTTCGCGCCGTTCAACGTCCAGGTGATCGGCAACCGCGTGTTCGTCGCGTACGCGGAGCAGGACGAGGACGCCGAGGACGAGGTCGCCGGCCAGGGCCGCGGCCGCGTCGACGTCTACGACCTCCAGGGCAACCTGCTCGGCGGGATCGACGGGCACGGGCAGCTGAACGCCCCGTGGGGGCTCGCGATCGCACCTGCGAGCTTCGGGACGTTCGCGGGCGACCTGCTCGTCGGCAACTTCGGCGACGGCCAGATCAACGCGTACCACGAGGTCGCGCCGGGCCACTTCGTCCACGCCGGCGAGCTGCGCGGCGCCGACAACAGGCGGCTCGAGATCGACGGCCTCTGGGCGTTGCAGGTCAGCCAGGGCGGCAACAACGGCACGGCGGGCCAGCTCTTCTTCACGGCCGGCCCGGACGACGAGACGCACGGGCTGTTCGGCACGATCGCGCCGAACTGACCCGGTCGTAGGGGCGGCGCGCTTGCGGCCGCGCCGCCCCTACGCCAGCGACTGGATCAGGTCGGCCGCGCGCACGGTCCCGGGCTGCGCCAGCAGGCGCCTCGACGCCTCGTCGAGGCTCGGATGCGGCCCCGCGAGCAGCCGGTCGATCGCCTCGTGCAGCTGCTCGTCCTCGAACTCGTAGGTAGGCAGGCGCACGCCGAAGCCGCACTCTGCCATCCGCTGGGCGTTGTCGTGCTGGTCCCAGAACAGCGGCAGCACGATCATCGGCTTGCCGAAGTGGATCGACTCGGTGACGGTGTTGTTGCCGCCGTGCGTGATCACGAGGTCGACGTGCGGCAGGATCGCCGGCTGCGGCAGGAACTCGGCGCCGGTCATGTTCGGCGCCAGCTCGATCAGCCCGTGCTGCGGCCCTTTGCTGACCACGTATCGGTGCGGCGTCTCGGCCAGCGACCCGACCAGGTGGTTCATCAGCTCGACGTCGGCCGAGCCGAGGCTGCCGAGGCTCACGTAGACGAGTGCCCCGTCGCCCGGCGGCGGCTCGAAGTCGATCTCGACCGTCCGGACGCAGGAGTCGAGACGGTGCCAGCGCCCGTCGAGCGGCCGCGAGCGCCGGTAGTCGGCCTCGGTCGGGTACAGGTAGAGGTTCAGGAACGGCGACTCGTGGATGAACTCGAGCTCGGGGAGCGGTGGCGCCCCGCGCTCCGCGCAGAAGGCGGAGAACTCGGTCTGCAGCGGCTCGTGCAGCTCGCGGTAGCGCTCGCGGAACTCGTCCCAGGCCGCCGGGTCGCCCGTCGGATAGCCGGAGAACGTGGGCGGTAGCGCCGGGTCCTTCAGCTCGAGCGGGTTGCACGAGGCGATGCGCACCCACGGCCGTCCGGAGGCCGGCACGGCCGGAAACGCGACCACGTTGTCCTCGACGATCACATCCGGCCCGAGCTCGGCGAAGATCTCGCGCAGCCGGTCGTCCACGTAGCGCGCGCCCTCGACGAGCTCCTGCCACACGGGAAGCACGAACGTCTCCAGCTGCTCGATCGTCGGCTTGCGGAACTCCGGCGCGGTGTCGCGGACGAAGTCCTTCCAGAACTGCCCCGGCGCCTCGTCGACCTCAGGCGGCGGCTTCAGGCGCATCAGCGCCTCGTCGAAGTCCTGCGCCTCCAGCGTCCCGGCGAACGAGTCCTCGACCACGAACGTCACCTCGGCGCCGCGCTCGCGCAGCACGCGGCCGATCCCGACGCAGTTGTTGGTCGGCCCGAAGGCGCCCTCCGGGAAGAAGACGACCTTCACTCTGCGAGCGCCTGCTCGAGGTCGGCCCAGAGCTCGTCGACGTCCTCGAGGCCGACGCTGAGCCGCAGCAGCCCGGGCGGCACCCGCTCAGCCTCCCAGCGCGCCCTCGACTCGAGCACCGAATGCACGCCGCCCAGGCTCGTCGCGTTCTCGATCGTCCGGAGCGAGGTCTCGACGCGCCGCGCCGCTTCGCCGTCGGCGACGTCGAACGAGAGCAGGCCGCCGAAGCCGGGGTAGCGGACGACCTGCACCGCCGGGTGCGAGCGGAGGCGCTCGGCGATCTCGGTCGCGCTGCGGGTGTGCCTCTCCATCCGGACGTGGAGCGTCTTCAGCGAGCGCGAGAGCAGCCAGCACGGATCTGGCGCTGCGACGATCCCCGAGCGGCCCCGGAACTCGCGCAGCCGCGCCGCGTCCTCCGCGGAGCGGCACGCGACCGCTCCGAGCAAGACGTCGTGGTGGCCGCCTAGGAACTTGGTGGCGCTGTGGAGCGCGAAGTCGGCGCCGCGCTCCAGGGGGCGCAGGTAGACGGGCGTCGCCGCCGTCGAGTCGACGAGGACGCGCGCCGGATGGGCGGCCGCGGCCTCGAGGTCGGGCAGCTCCAGGAACGGGTTGGACGGCGCCTCGAGCCAGATGAGGTCGACCTCAGCCGGCGGCGGCCCTTTCTGGTCGAACTCGACGTGGCGCAGGCCCCAGCGCTCGAGCGCGGCGAACAGGATGCCGGTGCCGTAGTACGCCCCAGCCGCGAGCGCGATCGTCTGGCCGGGCTCGAGGAGCGCCAACACGAGCGCAGTCCCCGCAGCAGAGCCGGAGGGGAAGAGAAGCGCCTCGCCGCCCTCGAGCTCGGCGAGCTGTCGTTCCGCCTCGAGCGCGTTCGGATGCGCATAGCGCTGGTAGTAGAGCTCGCCGGGCTCGCCGTCCCGGTAGGGCCAGATCGTCGCGCGGTCGAGTGGCTCCACGAGCGCGGACTCTAGATCGGCGCCGGTTCCGATTTGACGCCGTCTGCTGCGTCTGCCAATCTCCAGCAACCCCGTGGACAAACTAGGAAGATAAGGAGTCGGAATGAAGATCATTTGCATCGCTTTGCTTGGGGTTGCGCTGCTGGCCGGCTCCGCAGCAGGGGCGTCCAAGGGCGGCTCAGTCAGCCTGGTCGCGTATTCGACCCCCAAGGATGCGTACGGAAAGATCATCTCGGGCTTCCAGAAGACCTCGGCCGGCAACGGCACGAGCTTCAGCCAGTCCTACGGCGCCTCGGGCGACCAAGCGCGCGCCGTGGCCGCGGGACTGAACGCGGACGTGGTCGCGCTCTCGCTCGACCCGGACGTCAACCTGCTCGTCGGCAAGGGGCTAGTCCCGAAGAACTGGGCGGCGAACTCGCACCGGGGGATCGTCTCCGATTCCGTAGTCGTCTTCGTCGTCCGCGACGGAAACCCGAAGCACATCAGGGGCTGGGGCGACCTGGTCAAGCCGGGCGTCCAGGTGATCTCGCCGAACCCGTTCACCTCCGGCGGCGCCCGTTGGAACGTGATGGCTGCCTACGGCGCGCAGCGCAAGGCGGGGAAGACGGACAAGCAGGCGGTCGCCTACCTGTACAAGCTCTTCAAGCACATTCCGGTGCAGCCCGACAGCGCGCGCAACGCGCTCGCGATCTTCGCCCAGGGCAAGGGCGACGCCCTGCTGACGTACGAGAACGAGGCGATCTACGCCGAGAAGAAGGGCGTCCACACCCAGTACAAGACGCCCAAGGCGACGCTGCTGATCGAGACGCCGGCCGCGCTGACGAAGAGCGGGCTGAAGAAGCCGGCCGCCAAGGCGTTCTACAAGTACCTCTGGTCGTCGACGGCGCAGAAGGCGTTCGCGGCGCAGGGGTACCGCCCGGTCGTGAAGGGCGTCGCCAAGGGCTACAAGTTCTACAAGCCCGCCGGCCTGTTCACGATCAACTCGACCAAGCTCGGGCTGAACGGCTGGACGAAGGTGAACCGCCGCTTCTTCCACCCGCAGAAGGGGATCGTGGCCAAGATCGAAAAGTCGATTGGCCACTGACGCAGCGGCAATCGGGCGCCCCGCCGGCGCCGCCAGGAACCGTGTCGGCGGCGGCGCGCTCGCGCGCGGCGTCGCGATGGGCTACCTCAGCATCATCGTGCTGCTGCCGCTCGCCGCGCTCGTCTGGAGCTCGCGCGCCGGCGGGCTCGACGAGTTCTGGAGCCAGGCGACGCAGCCAGAGGCCGTCGCCGCGCTCAAGCTGACGCTCGGCCTCTCGGCCGCGTGCGCTCTCGTGAACGCGCTCTTCGGGACCGCGATTGCCTGGGTGCTCGTGCGCGACCGCTTCCCGGGGCGCGGGCTCGTCGACGCGGTGATCGACCTGCCCTTCGCCCTGCCGACGATCGTGGCCGGCCTGACGCTCCTCGCGCTCTACGGCCCCGGCGGGCCGTTCGGGATCGACGTGGCCTTCACACGCGTCGGGACGCTCTTCGCACTGCTGTTCGTGACGCTGCCGTTCGTCGTGCGCGCGGTGCAGCCCGTCCTCCTGGAGCTCGACGAGGAGATGGAGGAGGCGGCCGCGTCGCTCGGGGCGCGTCCGATCGCGATCTTCCGGCGCATCGTCTTCCCGAATCTGCTGCCGGCGATCCTCTCCGGCGTCGCGCTGGCGTTCGCGCGCGCGATCGGCGAGTTCGGCGCGGTCGTGCTGATCTCGGGGAACCTGCCGTTCAAGACCCAGGTCTCGTCCGTCTACATCTTCCAGCAGGTCGAGTCCGACAACGGCACGGGCGCGGCCGCGGTCTCGGTCCTGCTGCTGCTGATCTCGCTCGCGGTCCTGCTCGGGATCGGTGCCTTCCGGCGCTGGAGGACGCGTCACGACCATGTCTAGGTGGGCGCTCCGCGTCACGGCCCTCGGCTACCTGACGCTGCTGCTGATGATCCCGGTGGGCTTCGTCTTCTACCGCGCATTCAGCGACGGGTTCGGGCACGCCTGGGACGCCGTGAGCAGCGGCCGCGCGGTGCACGCGCTCGAGCTGACGCTGCTGCTGACGGCGATCACAGTGCCGATCAACACGATCGTCGGGATCATCCTCGCGCTTGCGCTGGTGCGCGGCCGCTTCCCGGGGCGCGGCCTGCTAAACGCCGTCGTCGACCTACCGCTTGCGCTCTCGCCGGTGGTCGTCGGCCTCGCGCTGTACCTGCTCTACGGCCGCGGCGGCTGGCTCGGCGGCCTCGCGGACCACGGGCTCGAGGTCCTCTTCGCGGTGCCGGGGATGGTGCTCGCGACGATGTTCGTCTCGCTGCCGTTCGTCGTCCGGGAGGTGGTGCCCGTGCTCCGAGAGATCGGCACCGACCAGGAGCAGGCGGCGGAGACGCTGGGCGCGGTGCCGTTCCAGGTCTTCCGTCGCATCACGCTGCCCGCGATTCGCTGGGCGGTCGCGTACGGGGTCGTCCTCACCACTGCGCGCTGCATCGGCGAGTTCGGCGCGGTCAGCATCGTCTCGGGCCGGATCGAGGGAAAGACCGAGACGCTCCCGATCTACGTGCAGTCGCAGTACGCGTTCGACTTCAACACCTCTGGCGCGTACGCGGCGTCGGTCGTGCTCGCGCTGATCGCGGTAACGACGGTCGTCCTCTTGCGGATCTTCCAACCGAAGGAGCACTGATGGGCATCGCGGTAGTCGACGTGACGAAGAGCTTCGGCGACTTCACGGCGCTGACGAACGTATCGGTCGCGATCCCGGAGGGGTCGCTCACAGCGCTGCTCGGCCCGAGCGGGAGCGGCAAGTCGACGCTCCTGCGCGTCATCGCGGGGCTCGAGCCGCCGGACGCGGGCCAGGTGCTGATCGGCGACGAGGACGTCACCGACCGCCCGGCGCGCGCGCGCGGAGTCGGCATGGTCTTCCAGCACTACGCCGCGTTCAAGCACATGACGGTCTACGACAACGTCGCCTTCGGGCTGACGATCCGGAAGCGGCCGCGCGCCGAGATCAGGCAGCGGGTGCACGAGCTGCTCGAGCTGGTCCAGCTCGAGGGGCTCGCGAAGCGCTACCCCGCCCAGCTCTCGGGCGGGCAGCGACAGCGCATGGCGCTCGCCCGTGCGCTCGCGGTGGAGCCGAGCGTCCTGCTGCTCGACGAGCCGTTCGGGGCACTCGACGCACGCGTTCGTAAGGAGCTGCGCGCATGGCTGCGGCGCCTCCACGACGAGGTGCACGTGACGACGATCATCGTCACGCACGACCAGGAGGAGGCGATGGAGGTCGCCGGGCAGATCGTCGTCCTCAACGACGGCCGCGTGGAGCAGGTCGGCTCGCCGCGCGACCTCTACGAGCAGCCGGCGAACGAGTTCGTGATGAGCTTCGTCGGGCCGGTGAACCGGCTCGGCGACACGTTCGTGCGGCCTCACGACGTCGAGCTGCTGCTCGAGCTGGACGTTGGCTGCTCCGAGGCGATGGTCGAGCGCGTCGTCCACCTCGGCTTCGAGGTGCGCGTCGAGCTCGTCCGCGACGACGGGGAGCACCTGCTCGCGCAGCTGACGCAGGAGCAGTCGCAGCAGCTCGAGCTCGAGCGGGGCCAGATCGTCTACGTCAGGCCGAGCCGCGAGACCGTGTTTGCCGCTAGTGGGGCAGCCACGCGTCCGGGTCGGCGGCGATCCGCCTGACCTCGTCCGGGAGCTCGCCCGCGGCGACGTCGGCCAGCGTGACCGTCTCCAGGACCGCGCGGAGGTTGCCGCGCACCGCGATCCACACCTCTCGCAGCGCTTCCGCGGCGCCGGCGTACTCGACCTGCTCGGGCCGGTCGCCGCGCACGTTGGCGATCGGCCCCTCGACCGCCCGGATCACGTCGGCCAACGAGATCTCGGCGGGCTCCTTCGCGAGCCAGTAGCCACCCTCGGCGCCGCGCTGGCTCTGCACGAGCCCCGCGTGCTTGAGGTCGAGCAGGATGTTCTCGAGGAACTTCAGCGGGATGTTCTGCGCCCTCGCAATCGTGTCGCCCTTGACCGGGCCGCCACCTGCGGCGGCGGCGAGCTCGGCAGCTGCGCGGACGGCGTAGTCGACTTTCGCGGAGACTCGCATACAGGCGAAATCTAGCCGGGGCTAGATCTCGCCCTCGACCGGCTTCGGCTTCGGCTTGCGCGCCGCGGGCTTGCGGGGCGTCGGCTGACGTTTCGGCAGGCCCTTCTTCGGCGTACGGCGCTCGGGCTCCCGCTCGGGGCCGTCGCCGACGTGGTCGGGCCGTGGGAAGACGCAGTTCTTCCCTGCGGCCTTCGCCGCGTACAGCGCCTCGTCGGCGGCCGCAACCAGCTGCTCCGGAGCCGCGAGCGCGTCCTTGACGGCGGCGCCGAAGCTCGCTGTCGCGTGAAGGACCTCGCCGCTCGGCAGCTCGACCGGCGTCGTTTCGAGCTTCGTGCGGAGCCGCTCGGCGAGCCTGAGCGCGCCGGGCAGGTCGGTCTCCGGGAGGATCAGCGCGAACTCCTCGCCGCCGTAGCGACCCGCGAGGTCGACCTGCCGAACTCCGAGGCCGAGGATCTCGCCGACCGCCCGTAGTACCGCGTCGCCCGCCGGGTGACCGTGGGTGTCGTTGACGGTCTTGAAGTCATCGAGGTCGAGCAATACGAACGCGAGCGAGTCGCCGACGCGGTGGGCGCGCCGCCATTCGAGCGCGAGCTCCTCGTCCAGGGTGCGGCGGTTCGCCAGGCCGGTGAGGCTGTCCTGCGCCGCCTGCGACGCGACCCGGCGGAAGTCGCTGAGCACCCGCAGGATCGGCCCGGCGAAGAGGAAGGCGACGAGGATCAGGAGCGCGAACGACCCGATCCCCGCATACCGCACCCGCTGCACGTACGGGCCGATCTGCGCCTCGATCGCGTGCTCCGGCCGCAACGCCAGCAGCCGCATCCCTGCGGAGTCCGGAACGAGAGCGGGAACACCGCGGAAGCTTGTCCCGCCGAGCTTTACGGTGTGGCCCACGGTGACGAACGTGCGCCCGCCGAGGACACGCCCGCGCCGGGCGAGCACGAGCCGGTCAGCGGCACCGCGCGGGGCGTCGCGTGTGAGGCGGCGTGCAAGTGCGGCGTCCAGCGGCACGCTCGAGACGATCTTCGCGACGCGCGTCCCGTTCACCGTCAGCCACACGGACCGGCCGAGCGACCCCCGCCGGGGACGGCCAGCCGCGAGCCTCGTGCGGAGGTAGAAGGCGACTCCGGGGTGCTCTGCGGCGACGCGCTTCAGCCTCGTCACGTCGCGTGTGATCACCGCCCGCTGCACAGCGGGTGAACGGGCGAGGTCGCCCGCCTGCGCGGCGGCGTTGTCGCCGAGCCCGCTCAGCTCGCGCAGGCCGTTCTGAAGCTCGGCGCGCAGCGCTGCGTCCGCGTGCCCCTGCTCGTTGCGCAGGGCGTTGTCTTGCAGGATCCGGATCGTCGAGACGATCGGGATCGCGCCGACGATCAGGACGCCGATCAGGAACTGCAGGGCGGAGCGGCGGGTGACCGGCGACTGCGCATGCCGTCGCCGGCGGCTGCGCGCTTGTCGATCGACGGCCGGGGTGGCCGCAGAGCTCATCCCTTCGTTATCGGCCCTGGATCAGGCGTGCTTGAGCCAGATCGCACGTCAGAAATCCGAGTCTGGGTGTCCGGACTCGGCCGCGGTGCCGTGCGGCGTCGTCCACACGAGCTGCTTCGCGGACGGGTCGCGGCCGATTGCGCCTGAGGGGCTGCCGAGCACGATCGTGATCGTGTTCCCGGCGAGGGTCATCTGCGAGGCGGTGAAGTCCGCGCTGGTGACGTAGTCGCGGTTCGCCCGGACCGACCCGAGCTCGCCGAGGACGGAGCCGTCGGAGGGCTTGCGGAGGGTGAGCACGTCGTCGCCGACGCCCTCGAAGTGGAGCGTGACCGTCGTGGCCGAGCCGTCCCAGCCGGCGAGGATCAGGCTCGGGTCGACCAGGCCCGAGAAGGTGAAGAGGAGCTCGTCGCCGGTCTCGGGCCGGCCGGCCTCGCCGTGGTCGACGGTGTCGATGTCGGCCGGCACCACCGGCGGAGGCGGTGGGGGAGGTGGCGGTGCCGGAGGCGGGGGTGGTGGAGGTGGCGGAGGTGCCGGAGGCGGAGGTGGCGGAGGCGATGGTGGAGGCGGAGGCGGTGGCGGCGGCGCCGGAACCGGTGGCGGAGGAGGAGTCGGAGCGGGCGGAGGCGCTGGAGCAGGAGGCGGCGGCGGAGTGGGTGACGGGGTCGGCAGAGGCGCGGGCCAGGGAGGCTGCGGGGGAAGCGGCGCACCCGGCGCACCGAGCGGCGAGGTCGGCTCGTTCGGCGGGGGCGTGTGCGCGACGGCGGCCGGGTGTGGGTTGTGCGCGGGCTTGCCTTTGCGCGCCGTGTCAGGCCGGCCAGGCCGGCCGGTGTGCGGGGGCGTGCGCTCGCGCAACCGCTCGAGCTGCACCTGGCGGATGACCTTCGGGTCGACGACAGCCGCGGCGACGAGGCCGGGGGAGGAGGGGCCGCCGCCACCCGTGTCGCCACCGCCGCGCCAGGCCGCGGCGTCGAAGAGGAAGTCGCGCATCGAGCCGCCGCCGCCGGCCGTGGCCGACAGTTCCGCGAAGATCGGCAGCCCGATCGTCAGCCAGAGCCCGAGGACGAGCGGCAGCGCGATCGCGAGCGGCGCGAAGCGCGAACGCGGGATCGGCACGGCGCCAGGCGCCGGCAGCCGCCGCTCAACAGGGGTCGTTCGCCGCACGTAGAGCTCCTTCGCCGCAGTTCTGCCCACGTAGTAAAGGCGCGGCTGGTGGCCCGAGAGTCCCCCGGAACGGGGATCCCTCCCTCACCCGGCCGAGGGATCGCGATACGCTCGCGCCGTGGCCGCCGAGACCGATTCCACCCGCGCAAAGCTCGAGCGCCTGCGGGAATTGCGTGAGCAGGCGCGGCATGCCGGCAGCGAGAGCGCCGTCGAGCGACAGCGCTCGCAAGGGAAGCTGCTCGCCCGCGAGCGCGCCGAGAAGCTGCTCGACCCCGGCTCGTTCGTCGAGCTCGACCGCTACGTCCGCCACCGCGAAGCGGAATTCGGGATGCGCGAGAGGCGGCCGTACGGCGACGCCGTCGTCACCGGCTACGGCACGGTCTTCGGGCGGCGCGTCTTCGTCTTCTCACAGGACTTCACCGTGTTCGGCGGAAGCCTCTCGGAGGTCTTCGCCGAGAAGATCTGCAAGGTGATGGACCTGGCCGCGAAGCTCGGCTGTCCCGTGATCGGGATCAACGACTCCGGAGGCGCCCGCATTCAGGAGGGCGTGGTCTCGCTCGCCGGCTATGCCGAGATCTTCTGGCGCAACGTCCAGTGCTCCGGCGTCGTGCCCCAGATCAGCCTCGTCATGGGCCCGTGCGCCGGCGGCGCGGTCTACTCGCCCGCCATCACCGACTTCGTCCTGATGGTCGAGGGCAGCTCGTACATGTTCATCACCGGCCCCGACGTGGTGAAGACCGTGACGGGCGAGGAGGTCAGCTTCGAGGAGCTCGGCGGCGCGGCGACGCATGCAGCGAAGTCCGGAGTGGCGCACTTCATCAGCCCGGACGAGGAGGCATGCCTCGAGGATGCCCGCTATCTGCTCTCGTTCCTGCCGCAGAACAACGTCGACCCGCCGCCGTACGGCGAGCCGGCCGATCCCGCGGGCCGCGAGGACGAAGCGCTCGACACGCTGGTCCCCGACGACCCGGCGAAGCCGTACGACATGAAGGACGTGATCCGCCGCGTCGTGGACGACGGCGAGTTCCTCGAGGTGCACGAGCGCTGGGCCGAGAACCTGGTCTGCGGGTTCGCGCGGTTGAACGGGCATTCGATCGGCGTCGTCGGCAACCAGCCGCGCGCGCTCGCAGGCGTGCTCGACATCGACTCGTCGGTGAAGGGCGCGCGCTTCGTCCGCACCTGCGACGCGTTCAACATTCCGCTGGTCACGTTCGTCGACGTCCCCGGCTTTCTGCCGGGCACCGCGCAGGAATGGGGCGGGATCATCCGGCACGGGGCGAAGCTGCTGTACGCGTACGCCGAGGCGACGGTGCCGAAGCTCGCGGTGATCACGCGCAAGGCGTACGGCGGCGCCTACGACGTCATGAGCTCGAAGCACATCCGCGCCGACTTCAACTTCGCGTGGCCGACCGCCGAGGTCGCCGTGATGGGGCCGGAGGGCGCGGTGAACATCATCTTCCGCAAGCAGCTCGAGGACGCGGAGGACCCGGACGCGCGGCGGTCGGAGCTGATCGACGACTACCGCGAGCGGTTCGCGAACCCGTTCGTCGCCGCCGAGCGCGGCTACGTGGACGAGGTGATCGAGCCGCGGCGCACGCGACCGGTGCTCGTGGACGCGCTCGAGACGGCGGTTACGAAGCGCGAGCGCCGCCCGTCCCGAAAGCACGGGAACATCCCGCTCTAGCCGCTTTCGTCACTGGGTACGGTTCGCCCGGCCTCCTCCCCGAGGCGAGCGTATCGGCGCTCGGCGCACGTGTCTGTGGCGAGACCGTGCCCGAACTGTGACTTCGCTCCGCGCGCGCCGGCGCGGGCGCTACGAGGCGACGGCGGTAACCGCCTGCCGCGCGGGCGCCTCTTCGGCCAGCTCCGCGGCGAAGGCTTCGACGATCTCGGGGTCGAACTGGCTGCCGGCACAGCGCCTCAGTTCCGCGATCGCCTGCTCGGCCGCGACGCGCCGGCGGTAGACCCGCTCAGACGTCATCGCGTCATAGGCGTCGGCGACGAAGATGATGCGCGCGCCGAGCGGGATCTGCTCGCCCGGCAGGCCGTCGGGGTAGCCGCTCCCGTCCCAGCGCTCGTGGTGGTGCAGCACCCAGTCGGCGACGGGGTCGACGCCGAGGCTCTCCAGCATCCGGAAGCCGATCTGGGGGTGTCGCTCGAGCACCATGCGCTCGGGGTCGGTCAGCGGCCCGGGCTTGCGCAGGATCTCCTCGGGGATCGCCAGCTTCCCGAGGTCGTGCAGGCTCGCTGCCAGCCGGGTGAGCTCGACCTCTTCGTCGGGGAGGCCCAGCCGCCGCGCCGTCCGGGCCGCGAGCTCCGCGACGCGTTGCGAGTGGCTGCCGGTGTAGGCGTCCCGCGCGTCGACGGCGCGAGCAAGGCTGGCCGCGGCGCGGAAGCGCGCCGCGCGATCGGGCCCGCTCGCGAGCCGCTTCAGCTCGGCGAGCTCGATCACGTCCGGCCGGTAGCCGCGCACGCGGTTCTTGCCGTACTCCTTCGCCCAGTAGAGCGCGCTGTCGGCGAGCCGGATCAGCTCGTCCCGCTCGGCCGCGTGCACGGGCGACGTGGCGACGCCGGCGCTGACGGTGACGGTGCCGATCTCGTCGAGCTCGATCGCCGAGATGCGCTCGACCACCGACGTCGCCGCGGTCACCGCCTCGTGCTCGTCGTAGCCGGGAAGCAGCAGCGCGAACTCGTCGCCGCCGAGCCGGAAGGCCTCCCCGGTCTGGCGCAGCCGCGTCGCGAGCTGCTCGAGCACGCGGTCGCCGGCCGGGTGGCCGAAGCGGTCGTTGATGCGCTTGAAGTCGTCGACGTCGACGAGGCAGAGGGTGAGCGGAAGACGCCTCTCCTGGGCGTGCCGCAGCTCCCGCTCGAGCCGTTCGTGGAAATGCCGGTGGTTTCCGAGTCCCGTCAGCGGATCGGTCAGCGCGAGCCGCATCGCCCGGAGCGCGCGCACGATCGCGCGCTGGTAGAGCTGGATCGCGAGGAGCGGCCCGACGAGCGCGACCGACAGGAACGGCGAGCGCTGCCAGAGCACGACGAGCATCAGCGCGGCGGAGGCCATCAGCGAGAACGGCACGATCGTCCACCGCACGTTGGAGCGCGCCAGCGCAAACAGCGACCGATGCGAGCTGACCGCGACGACGGCCGTGATCAGGATCAGGTTCACGCCGTACTGCGCGGAGGCGGCGGCGCCGACGCGCGCCAGCACGCCGCTCGCGCCCTCGCTGTGCAGCGGCGACGCCGCGGTGCCCGCCGCCGTTGCGGCGAGCGCGAGAACCGAGACGTTGTAGGCGACCCGTACCGGCGGGCGGTGCTCGAGCAGCTGCGTGATCAGCGGCGCGATGAAGACGACCATCAACCCGGCCGCCCAGCCGAACAGCACGATCGAGGCGACGCCGAAGACGAACGACAGCGAGACGCCCCCGGTGTCGACGCCTTCGACCGGGACCGGAAAACGGTCGGCCAGCGTCGAGGCGAGGAGCAGCGCCGCGAGGCCGAGGAGCGTCGTCGTCTTGTGCGGTGTGACGGCGAACGAGACGGCGGCTGCGCAGGCGACCCCAAGGCCGGCCGCGCAGACGGGCACGAGTACTGCGAGGAGCCGCGATGGCGGCAAGACGCGGCGCGTCATTGTCGCGGCTACCAGTACAGGTTGTAGTCGACCTCGATGCCGAGGCCGCCGAGCGCAACGAGCACGAGCGCCAGAACAGCGGCGATGGCGACGAGTCGCGGCTTCCAGTGCAGCAACGTGAACCTCCCACACGGCGTTGCAGAACGCTGCCGATTCTCGAGGTTGCCGAGCCCGGCGACATCCCCCGGAAGGGGGAACCACGGCCGGCGTTATCTGGCGGTTTGCAGGCCTGCTTCGGCCAGCGGGCGGCGCGCCCACGCGAACTGCTGCCGGTACCAACCGGTCAACGGCGTGACGGCGACACCCTGGCCCGAGGAGTGGATCATCCACCCGCCGCCGAGGTAGATGCCGGCGTGGCCGATGGAAGCCGGCCTGGAGCGGGGGCCGGAAGGGCCGAAGAAGAGCACGTCGCCGGGCTGGAGCTTCGCGAAGCCGATCCGCTTCGACCGCGGCACCTCGCCGCTCATCTGGTAGGTCGTCCGGCCCTTGATCGTCGCAGCGAGGTCGGCGCCGCCCGGGTAGGCCTGGAGCTTGTACACGCGCCAGACGAAGCCCGAGCAGTCGAAGCCCCCGGGCGCATCGACGCCGAAGGGCGCCTCCGGCTTCTCGCTCGTGCCGCCCCAGATGTACGGGAAGCCGACGAAGCGGACGGCGGTGTCGAGCACACGCTTCTGCCAGCCGCGCACCTGCGGTAGCTCGAAGGTCGTCGAGGCGTCCTCGACGTACTGGGTCTCCCAGCCGGCGAACCGCAGGATGTGCGAGACCGAGTACGCCGTCTCGGCCCGGGTGACGGGATCGCTGGGAAGGAGCTCGAGGTCGTCGTGCGCGGCCGGATGGTTCGTCCGGAGGCCGAGCAGGCGCGCGACCGTCTCCGTGCCGAACCGCGAGGGGACGGCGAGCCCGGCGGCGCGCGCGTTCGCGCCGAAGGTGGCCGTGGCGGCGGAGAGACCGAGCGCGCGCACGAGCCGCGTGTCGAGCTGGACGACGGTTACCGGCGCCGCCTTGCTCGCGACCGTTGCCGCGGGACGCTTCGTCAGCCCGCCGATCAGCGTTGCGAGCTCGCCCTGCGTCAGCAGGTCGTCGGCGCGGAACGTCGCAACGCTCTTCGCCATCAGCCCGCGCTTGACGACGTAGCGGATCTCCGCCTGTGCCCACGAAGGTTTGCTCGCAGCGCCCGACTTCGCGGCGCCGCCGCCGTCGCCGGGGCGCGCAGCAGGCGCGGCCGGCACGACGAGCAGCGCGCAGCAGAAGAGGACGGTGAGGAAGCGGCTCATCCGCCGTTCGTATCGTCGCGGGTGCGTCCGGCCTTTAGGCTGCCGCGCGGTGGACGTGCGCATCACGCCCGAGCCCGACGATCGCGACGCGGTGCTTGCCGCGGTCGAGGCGCTGCTCGCGCGCGATCCGCTCCCGCCGGCCTACCGCAGCGCCTGGCGGGAGGTCGGCGTGCGCGAGAACATCGGCTGCGACGAGCCTCAGGGCGAGACCGGCCTGCCCCTGAGCACGCCCGGCGCGACGCGCGCGTAGTCCAGGCCGGACACCCACGTCAGCACGACCGCGACTAGGAGTGCCCACCAGGCAACGCTGTCGTCCCAGGCGCCGGCTGCCGCGAAGCCGCCGACCGCCGCGGCGACGGCCTGCGACCAGGTCTTCAGCTTGCCGAGGTCGCGCGCCGGCATCACGACCCCGCGCTCGAGCGCCGCGAGCCGGAGGCCGGAGACCAGGAATTCTCGCGCGAAGATCGCGGCGACCATCCAGCCCGGTACGACGCCGGCGTCCACGAGCATGATCAGCGTCGTCAGGACGAGCACCTTGTCGGCGACCGGATCGAGCAGCGAGCCGAGCGGCGATGTGCGTCCGCGCCAACGCGCAACGCGGCCGTCGAACCAGTCCGTCGTCATCGCTCCGATGAAGACGGCCGTTGCCCACCAGTAGTGGCCGGGGAAGTCCCAGACGAAGAGCGCGACGACGACCGGGACCGCCGCGATGCGAATGAGCGTCAACTGATCGGCGAGGCTCATCGGCAGAGAGAATACGGCTCATGCCTCCCTTCTCGAAAGTGCTCGTCGCGAACCGGGGCGAGATCGCGGTTCGCATCTTCCGCACGCTGCGCGAGCTCGACATCGGGACCATTGCCGTGTACTCCGAGGCCGATCGCGACTCGCAGCACGTGCACATGGCCGACGAGGCCTACCTCGTGGGCCCGGGGCCGCCCGCGGAGAGCTATCTCGTCCAGGAGCGGCTGCTCGAGGTCGCTCAACGCGCCGGCGCCGAGGCCGTGCACCCGGGCTACGGGTTCCTCGCGGAGAACGCGGAGTTCGCGCGCGCCGTGGCCCGCGCCGGGCTCGTGTGGATCGGCCCGCCGGGCTCGGCGATCGAGATCATGGGCTCCAAGACGGCGGCCCGCGAGCGGATGGCCGCTGCGGGAGTCCCCGTGGTGCCTGGAACCACCGCGCCGGTGACGTCTGCCGAGGAGGTCTTGCGTCTGGGGGACGAGCTCGGCTGGCCGCTCGCGATCAAGGCCGCTGCGGGCGGCGGCGGCAAGGGGCTCAAGGTGGTGCACGGGCCCGAGGAAGCGGAGCGTGCGCTCGAGTCGGCGCAGCGCGAGGGCCAGGCCTACTTCGCCGACCCTTCGGTCTACGTCGAGCGCTACCTCGAGGACCCGCGCCACGTCGAGGTGCAGGTGCTCGCGGACGGCCACGGCAACGTGATCCATCTCGGCGAGCGCGACTGCACGATCCAGCGCCGCCACCAGAAGCTCGTCGAAGAGACGCCGTCGCCGGCGGTGGACGCCGAGCTCCGCGAGCGAATCGGCCAGATCGCCGTGGACGCCGCGCGGGCCGTCGGCTACCGGAGCGCCGGGACGATCGAGGGGCTGCTCTCCAGGGAGGGCGAGTACTTCTTCCTGGAGATGAACACCCGCATCCAGGTCGAGCACACCGTCACGGAGATGGCGACCGGGCTCGATCTCGTGCGCGAGCAGGTTCTCATCGCGGCCGGGGAGCCGCTATCGCTGAGCCAGGACGAGGTCCGGCTCGCCGGCCACGCGATCGAGTGCCGGATCAACGCCGAGGACCCGTCCAACGGCTTCCTGCCGACCCCCGGGAGGATCACGGGCTACCGCGAGCCGTCGGGGCCGGGCGTGCGCGTCGACTCCGGCGTCACTGCCGGCTCGGAGGTTCCCGGGCTCTACGACCCGCTCGTGGCGAAGCTCGTCGTTCACGGGGTCGACCGCGAGCACGCGCGCCGGCGGATGCTGCGCGCGCTCGGGGAGTTCGAGATCGGCGGGATCACGACGCTGCTGGGCTTCCACCGCGCGCTCCTCGAGCACCCGTGCTTCGTGGACGGCGCCATCTGCCACGGCGTGGTCGAGTCGGAGGAGCTGGCCGAGCGTGCGAAGGAGTTGTCTTATCTGCAAACAACGGTACCGGCGCAGTCGGACGGCTTCCCGCGCAGGGCACGCCGGCTCACGCTCGAGGTGGACGGCCGTCGCTACGAGGTCGAGACGCTCGAGCCCGAGCCGCCCTACGCGGAGCTCGCCCGCCGCCGCCGCGACCGCGGCCACGGCAGTGCGCACGCCGGCGCCAAGGATGCCGTCGTCACGCCGATGCAGGGGACCGTGCTCGCGGTCGAGGTAGCGGAGGGCGACGAGGTGCAGGCGGGCGACGTGATCTGCATCGTCGAGGCGATGAAGATGGAGAACGAGATCACCGCGCACCGGGCCGGCGTCGTCACCGACCTCTCGATCGAGCCGGGCCAGGCCGTCGCGCACGGACAGATCGTCTGCGTCGTGGTCGAGCCGGACGCCTGACCAAGCCCTCGGCAGCCGTCTCGGCGGCTTGAGCCGCGGCGTCCCGGATAGCATCCGCCGCCGGTGGACCTCTACGAGTACCAGGGCAAGGAGCTCTTCCGGCGCTTCGGCATCCCCACGTCGGAGGGCCGGCTGGCGACGACTTCCGCCGAGGCGCGGACGGCGGCCGAGGAGCTTGGCGGCCAGGTCGTCGTCAAGGCGCAGGTGCTGACCGGCGGCCGCGGCAAGGCCGGCGGTGTGAAGCTCGCCAACGATCCCGCCGACGCCGAGCAGAAGGCGGAGCAGATCCTCGGCCTCGACATCCGCGGCCACGTCGTGCGCAAGGTCTGGGTCGAGAGCGCGTCGGAGATCGCGAAGGAGTACTACCTCTCGGTCACGTTCGACCGCGGCGCGAAGCAGGCGCTCTTCATGCTCACGACGGAAGGCGGCGTCGAGATCGAGGAGGTTGCCGAGAAGAACCCCGAGGCGCTCGCGCGGCTGCACGTCGACCCGCTCGAGGGGTACCAGCCGTACCAGGCGCGCCGGCTGATCTACGGCGCCGGGATCGACGATCCGAACGAGCAGAAGCAGCTGCTCGACATCATCGGGAAGCTCTACCGCTGCTTCGTCGAGAGCGACGCGATGCTGTGCGAGATCAACCCGCTCATCGTCACTCCCGAGGGCGAGGTGCGCGCGCTCGACTCGAAGTTCACCGTCGACGACAACGCCCTCTTCAAGCACCCGGACATCGCCGAGATGCGCGATCTCGAGGCATACCCGCCGGAGGAGCGGGCCGCGCGCGAGAAAAGCGTCACCTACGTGAAGCTCGACGGCGACGTCGGGATCCTGGGCAACGGCGCCGGGCTCGTGATGTCGACCCTCGACGTGATCGCGCTGGTCGGCGGCCGCCCGGCGAACTTCTGCGACCTCGGCGGGGGCGGCGACGCCCAGGGCGTGGTCGACGCGCTCGAGGTGATCACGGCGGACCCGCAGGTGCGCTCGATCTTCTTCAACATCTTCGGCGGGATCACGCGTGGCGACGAGGTGGCGCGCGGGATTCTGCAGGCGCTCTCCGAGATGACGATCCAGCAGCCGATCGTCGTGCGCCTCGACGGCACGAACGCCGAGGAGGGCCGGTCGATCCTCGCCGAGGTGGCGCCGGACAACCTGCACGTCGAGGCGACGATGCTCGACGCGGCGCGCCGCGCCGTGGAGCTGGCGGCTTGACAACCTGGTCCGACCGCGCCGAGGCCTATCGCGAGAGCGCGACCCATCGCGAGGGGCCGGACCTCGACCTGCTCGTCGAATGGTGCAACCCGGCCGAAGGCGTGAACGCTCTCGACGTCGCGACCGGCGGCGGCCATGTGGCGCGGCGCCTGCGCGAGGAGGGCTGTCAGGTGGTCACGCTCGACCCGTCCCCCGGGATGCAGGCCGACGTGCTCGCGCCGGCCGAGCGCATCCCGTTCGAGGACGGCGCCTTCGACGTCGTCGTCACGCGGATCGCGCCGCACCACTTCGAGGACATCCGCGCGGCGGTCGCCGAGCTGGAGCGCGTGAGCAACCGGCTCGTGGTGGTCGAAGACACGCTCTACTCGAGCGAGCGGCACGAGGAGGCCGAGCGGTTGCGCGACCCGACGCACGTGCGCAACTACACCGAGGACGAGTGGCGCTCGTTCCTCGGCGAGGCCGGCCTGGAGGTCGAGCAGGTCGAGTGCTTCGAGAAGGTGCACCCGCTCGAGGACTGGCTCGCGCGAGCCGGCTGCGCGGGCGAGGACGCCGAGCGCGTGCGCGAGCTGCTCGCCGACCGCCTGACCGCCGACGGCAGCGCCTGGACGGACACGAAGATCGTCATCCGCGCACGGAAGTCGCAGACCTAGTGGCGATCATCGTCGACCGGGACACCAGGCTCGTCGTCCAGGGCGCG
Organism: Gaiellaceae bacterium; assembly: GCA_045806105.1. GTDB lineage: Bacteria > Actinomycetota > Thermoleophilia > Gaiellales > Gaiellaceae > AC-32. Next base: position 22,221 of record JBJMJY010000054.1, read on the forward strand.
ACCGGGCGCGAGGGCTCCTTCCACACGCTGCGCAACCGTGCCTACGGCACGCAGGTCGTGGCGGGCGTCACGCCCGGGAAGGGCGGCGGCGATCTCGAGGGGATCCCGATCTTCAACACCGTCGCCGAGGCGGTCGCCCAGGTCGGCGCCAACACGACGATGGTCTTCGTGCCCGCGCGATTCGCGGCCGACGCGATCTACGAGGCAGTCGACGCCGGCATCGGCACCGTGATCTGCATCGCCGAAGGGCTGCCGGCGCACGAGATGCTGCGCGTCTACAACTCGATCCGCCCGAAGGGGATCACGATGCTCGGCCCGAACTGCCCGGGCGCCCTCTCGCCGGGCAAGGCGAACGTGGGGATCATCCCGGCCGAGATCTTCCGCGAGGGCCTGGTCGGGGTCGTCTCGCGCTCCGGCACGCTGACCTATCAGATCGGTCACGAGCTGACGCAGCGCGGCCTCGGCAACTCGACGATCGTCGGCATCGGCGGCGACCCCGTCGTCGGGTCGTCCTTCGTGGACATCCTGCGGCGGTTCCAGGCCGACGACCAGACCGAGGTGATCGTGATGGTCGGGGAGATCGGCGGCGACGAGGAGGAGAAGGCCGCCGCCTTCATCGAGGCCGAGGTGACGAAGCCGGTCGTGGCCTACATCGCCGGCTTCACCGCGCCGCCCGGGAAGACGATGGGCCACGCGGGCGCGATCATCTCCGGCTCCTCCGGCACGGCGCAGGGCAAGAAGGACGCGCTCGAGCGACGCGGCGTGCGGGTCGGGACGACGCCGACGGAGGTCGCGGAGCTCGCCGTCGAAGTCGCCTCGGCGCGCGCGTAGCCGCAACCGGCGCTGCCCCTAGACTGGCGGCGTGGAGACGATCTCGTTCGCCCGCGGGATCCCGGCGCCGGAGTGCCTGCCGGTCGCCGAGCTGGCGGACTGCGCGAAGGCCGCGCTGGAGTGCGATGGGTCGGTCGCGCTGTCCTACGGGAGCACCCTCGGCTACGGGCCTCTGCGGCAGTGGCTGGGGGAGCGGCACGGCGTCGACGCCGGCCGCGTGCTCGTCACGAACGGCTCGCTGCAGGCCTTCCACTTCGTGCTCGACTCGCTCGGGCGCGACGGCGAACGGGTGCTCGTCGAGCGGCCGACCTACGACCGGCCGCGCAAGATCCTCGCCGCCGCCGGCGTCGACCTCGGCGAGATCCCGGTCGACGCGGACGGGCTCGACGTCGATGCAGTGGAGCAGGCGCTCGAGGGCCCGCCGGCCGCGTTCCTGTACACGATCCCGACCTTCCAGAACCCGACCGGCTCGACCCTGAGCGCGGAGCGCCGCCGCCGCCTGGCAGCGCTCGCGGGCTCAGGGAGGGTGGCGGTGCTCGAGGACGACCCGTACGGGCTCGTGCGTTTCGAGGGAGAGCCGTTGCCGTCGCTCTTCGAGCTCGAAGGCGGCGTGAACGTCATGTACTCGTCGTCGTTCTCGAAGACGATCGCGCCCGGGCTCCGCGTCGGCTACGCGATCGTCCCGGAGGCGCTCGCGCCGGAGCTCGAGGAGCTGGTCGCCTCGACGTACATCACTCCGGCTCTGCTCGCGCAGGCGACGGTCTACGAGTTCCTGCGCCGCGGGCTTTTCGAGCCGAACCTCGAGCGCGTCCGCGGCCTCCTGCGCGCCCGGCGCGACGCGATGCTCGAGGCGCTCGACCGCGAGCTCGCCGGCCGCGCCCGCTGGAACCGGCCCGAGGGCGGCTACTTTCTCTGGCTCGAGCTGCCCGACGGCATCGACGCGTCGGAGCAGCTGGCGCGCGCGGCCGACGGCGGCGTGACCTTCGTCCCCGGGGCCGACTTCGGCGGCCCGCCCGCGTCCGCCCGCCTCGCGTTCAGCTTCGTCTCGCCTGCCGAGATCGACGAGGGCGTGCGTCGCCTCGCCCGTCTAGTGACGGCGGCGCCGGCGCCGGTATAGCTGCGAGAGCAGGACGCCGAGCAGCACGCCCAGCGCGACGCTCAGCAGGATCAGCCAGACCAGCGAGCCGCGCGCGGTCCCGAACACGAAATGGACGCTGACCTGCCTGTTGTTTTCGAGCACGAACGCGATCCCGTACGCGACGAGCAGGCCGAGGAGCACGATTCGCAGGTAGAGCCGCGGCTGCCACTGGCGGCGGAAGCCGTCCGGCCGCTCGGTCGCGGAGCCGTCCTCCGCCGACTCGTCGGCAGGGGGCGCCGGCGGGTGTTCGGGCTCGTCCGGCACAGCGGCCGGAGTCTAGGCGGCCGAGCGACCGGCGAGCGTTGCGACGGGCCGCGGCACGAGCCGCGGCTGTCGCGGCGGCACGAGCGCGCCGCGGCTCTGAACTCTGAAGGTCGGGCACGGCGCGTCAAGCGTCAGTGCGCAGAGACCGGCCCGGTGGAAATAGCAATCGCCGCAGGTTGGTTGGTTCGTTTTGCTCACGCGCCGTTTTGCTCCTCTTGGTCGCCTGCCCGAACAGTGCGGGATAATAGGGGGCGGACGCGCCGAATCAAGACTTGCCTGTGGAGAAAACAGTGCAATTTCCGGCGCTTTCGAAGATGCCGAAAAGTACGGCTTCCTACCCTTCTCGCCGCAACGTTGCCAGCGCCCGCAACGCCTGTGGAAAGTTCTTCACAGGGATGATTCGCAGCCCGTCGGCATAGCGCCGGGCCTCGCGCGCGTTTTCCCCGGCAGGGACGAGGAAGACGTCCACACCCGCTCTGCGGACGCCGAGCGTCTTTTGCTTCACACCGCCGATCGGGCCGACCGTGCCGTCCAGTCCGAGCTCGCCGGTCGCCGCGATCCTGTGCCCGTGGGTGACGTCCCGGCCGAGCTCCTGGAGGATGTCGAGGGCGAACGCGAGCCCGGCGGAGGGGCCGCCGACGCCGCCGGCGTCGATCTTGATCTTCAGCGGGAGCGTCACGTGCAGGGCGTCGCGTGCGGAGACGCCGATCAGGGCGCGGTTCTGGTCCTGCGGGTCGGCGACGGTCTTGATCCTCGCCGACGTCACCTTCGCGTCGCGGCGATACGTGATCGTCACCCGGTCGCCCGGCCGGTGCTTCGCGAGCACGGCGCGCAGGCGCACGACCGAGGTCACGTTCCGGCCGTCGGCGGAGAGGATCACGTCGCTCGTCCGCAGAACCTTCGCCGCCGGCGCGTGTGGCTCGACCAGGACGACCGTCACGCCGTCGCTGCGCGCGTTCACCTTGTAGCCCAGGTGCTGGAGGGCCACGACCGCCGCGACCTTCTGCGACTCCGCCATGTCCTGCACGCCGATCTGCTGCTCCACGGCCGACGGGATCGGCGGCGCCTTCACCAGTGACGACCCGTCCGCCCGCGCGAACGGGAAGAGCCGTTCGAGCAGCCGCGCCTCGCGCTCCCGCACGTCGACGAAGTAGATCGGGCCCGATCGGCGGCCCGGCTTCTCGCCCGGCACCGTCACGAGCGGGTCGGCCGGGTGGGCCGGGTCGACAAGCCGGATGTCGTAGCCGTGCGCTGGCGCGAGCCAGAGCACGAATGCAGCCGCCGCTAGGAGGAAGAGGCCGCTCGCCGCGAGCCGGCCCGGCGAGAACCACCGCATCACGTCGAGGATATGCCGCTCAGAGGAGGCTGCGCGTCAGGCCGCCGTCGACGGGGATCACCGCGCAGGTGACGTAGCTCGCGGCCTCGGAGGCGAGGAAGCAGACGACGTCGGCTACCTCGCGCGCCTGGCCGAAGCGGCGGAGCGGAATCTTCTCGAAGTCCTCCGCGCGCGGCTTTCCCTGGAGGGCCTCGGCGAGCCGAGCCGTCTCGATCCGGCCCGGCGAGATCGTGTTGACGGTGATCTTCTTCGGACCGATCTCGCGCCCGAGAGTCTTCGCCCACCCGACGACGCCCGGGCGGACGCTGTTGGAGAGCGCGAGGTTCTCGATCGGCTCCCGCACCGAGCTCGACTCGATGTTGATCACGCGCCCGCGGCCGCTGCGCTCGAGCTGGGGGAGGCAGAGCTCGGTGAGCCGGATCGCGGAGAGGAGCAGCAGCTCGACCGCGCTCTCGACCTGCTCGTCGGTGAGGCCGACCGCAGGCGTGCGTGGCGGGCCGCCGCTGTTGTTGACGAGGATGTCGATCCCGCCGAAGGCCTCGAGCGTCCGGTCGACGAGGCGCTTCAGGTCGGCGGGGTTGGTGACGTCGCCGCGGACGGCGAGCGCGCCGAGACGGTCCGCCTCGCGCTGGAGGATCTCGCGGCGCCGTGCGAACATCGCGACGTTGGCGCCCTCGGCCGCGAGCGACTCCGCGATCGCGAGGCCGATTCCCGCCGAGGCCCCACAGACGATCGCGGTGCGTCCGCTCAGCCCGAGCTCCACTAGACCGCCTCCGGCGACGGTTGATTGTTCACGCGCGTATCCCCACCCTGGGTGGGGAGGGAGGTTCCACCCGCCGCCCGCTGCGAGCGTACCGGTGGACCTGTGCCGTGTCCGTGACGCACGTGTGACGATTCCGTGCCGAACTGGCTCCGCAGGCTCGTCGTTTCCGGGGCAACCACGCCGAGGCTTACGTCGTGAGCACGCCGACGACCTCGCGCACGGCCTCGGCCGACGTGTCCAGCGCCTCGCGCTCGTCGTCGCCCAGCTCGAGTTGGACGATCTCCTCGATCCCGCCGGCGCCGAGCTTCACGGGCACCCCCATGTAGAGCCCGTCGATCCCGTACTCACCCTCGAGGTACGCCGTGCACGGGAGCACGCGGTGCTCGTCGAGCATGACCGCATCGACCATCTGCCCGGCAGCGGCGCCGGGCGCGTACCAGGCCGATGTGCCGAGCAGGTTCACGATCTCGCCGCCGCCCTTCGCCGTCCGCTCGACCATCGCCGCGATCTGCTCCTCCGAGACGAGCTGCCGCAGCGGGATCCCACCGACCGTCGTCGCCGACACGACCGGCACCATCTGGTCGCCGTGCCCGCCGAGCACCATCGCGGTCACGTCCTTGACGGACGAGCCGGTCTCCCACGCGATGAAGGTCGAGAAGCGGGCGGTGTCGAGGATCCCTGCCATGCCGAACACGCGCTCCTTGGGCCAACCCGAGACGTTCTTGGCCACGTGGCACATCGCGTCGAGCGGGTTCGAGACGACGATCAGGACCGCGTCCGGCGACCCCTCGACCACCTGCGCCGTGACGGAGCCGACGATCTTCTCGTTCGTCGTGACGAGGTCGTCGCGGCTCATCCCTGGCGAGCGCGGCAGCCCCGCGGTAACGACGACGACGTCAGAGCCCGCCGCCTCCTCGTAGCCGTTCGAGCCGACGAGGTACGGCTCGTACCCAAGCACTGCACCCATCTGGTTGATGTCGAGCGCCTTGCCCTGAGGCAGGTTCTCCTTGATGTCGACGAGCACGACGTCGGCGTAGTCCCGCGTCGCGAGCACCTGCGCGCAGGTCGCGCCGACGTTGCCCGCGCCCACGACCGTGACCTTTCGCCGTTCGCTCAAACTCGCGCTCCCAGCGCGTCGATGATCGCGTCGGCGACGTCGCTCGTGCCGACCGCGGTCGGGTCGTCGCGCGACGGCTTCATGTCGTAGGTCACGCGCTCGCCGGCGCGAATGACCTCGGCGATCGCACCCTCCAGCCGGTCGGCCGCGTCGCGCTCGTCCAGGTGGCGGAGCATCAACATCCCCGAGAGCATCATCGCCATCGGGTTGACCTTGTTCTGGCCGGCGTACTTCGGCGCCGAGCCGTGCGTCGGCTCGAAGACGGCCGCGTGCGTGCCGAAGTTCGCCCCCGGAGCGAGGCCGAGCCCGCCGACGAGCCCGGCCGCGAGGTCGGAGACGATGTCGCCGTACAGGTTCGGGAGCACGAGCACGTCGTATTCCTCGGGCCGCTGCACGAGCTGCATGCAGATGTTGTCCACGATCCGGTCCTCGAACTCGATCTCCGCGTTCTCCTCGGCGACCTCGCGCGCGACGCGCAGGAAGAGACCGTCGGAGAACTTCATGATGTTCGCCTTGTGGACGGCCGTGACCTTGCGGCGGCCATTGCGGCGCGCGTAGTCGAACGCGAACTCGACGATGCGGCGGCTGCCGCCGATCGAAAGCGGCTTGATCGAGATCCCCGACTCCGGCGGCACCGTCCCGCCGCGCGCGGCGATCCACTCCGCGAGCTCTGCGGCGTGCGTCGACCCCTCCTCGTACTCGATCCCCGCGTACAGATCCTCGGTCGCCTCGCGGACGATGATCAGGTCGACGCCCTCGTAGCGTGAGCGCACGCCCTCGTAGCTCTTGCAAGGCCGCACCTGGCCGTAGAGGTCGAGCGTCTTGCGCAGGGTCACGTTGACGGAGCGGAAGCCGCTGCCGACCGGAGTCGTGATCGGCCCCTTCAGCGCGACCCCGGTGTGCTTGATCGAGTCGAGCACGTGGTCGGGCAGGGGGTTGCCGCCGTAGCGCTCCATCACGTCGGCTCCCGCGTCCTGGACGTCCCAGTCGAAGGCGACGCCGGTGGCCTCGAGCACGCGCCGCGTTGCCTCCGTCAGCTCCGGCCCGGTGCCGTCGCCGGGGATGAGTGTCACCTCGTGGGCCACGGCGCGGGACTCTAGCGGAGGCAATTCGCTTCCAGCGCCCGAACCCGGCCGCCCGAGAAGGTTCGTCGGACGAGCGCGCCGCAGAGCTGTCGCGGCCTCTCGATCGGCATCGCAGGCGATGCCTTGGCCTGTAGATTTCTCGGCCGTGAGCGACTTCAAGCCAGGGCTCGAGGGCGTCGTCGCCGTCGAGACGGAGATCGCGGAGCCGGACCGGGAGGGCGGCTCCCTTCGCTACCGCGGCGTGGACATCGAGGAGCTCGTCGGCCACTACCCCTACGAGCGCGTCTGGGGGCTGCTCGTGGACGACGACCTCAACTCGGTCATGCCCGTCCCGGAGCCATCCGACCCGGCAGGTCTGACCGGCAACGCGCCCGCCGACCTCCAGGCCGAGACGGCGCGGCTCTCGGGCGAGTGGAAGCTCGGCAAGCTGAACGAGACCTCGGACGAGCAGGCGCGCGAGGACCTCGGCCGGCTATCCGCGCAGATGATGGAGATCGTCGCGCGCTCGGCCGCCAAGGCCGACGGGCGCGAGCCTGCCCACGACGACGTCGTCGCGCGCGGCGAGACTGCGGCGGAAAAGTTCCTGCTGCGCTGGCGCGGCGACGCGGATCCGCGGCACGTGAAGGCGATCGACACCTACTGGATCTGCACCGCAGAGCACGGGCTCAACGCGTCGACCTTTACGGCGCGCGTGGTCGCGTCGACGGGGGCCGACTGCGGCGCGGCGCTCTCGTCGGCCGTCGGCGCCCTCTCGGGACCGCTGCACGGAGGCGCGCCCGCCTACGTGAAGCCCATGCTCGAGGAGGTCGCGCAGCTGGGCGACGCCGAGCGCTGGGTGCGCGAGGCGCTCGAGTCCGGCAAGCGGATCATGGGTTTCGGCCATCGCGTCTACCGCGCCGAGGATCCGCGCTCGCGCATCCTCAAGCGGACGGCGAAGGAGCTCGGAGCACCGCAGGTCGAGATCGCGGAGGAGTTGGAGGCGGTGGCGCTGAAGGCGCTGCAAGAGCGGCACCCCGAGCGCGTGCTGGCGACCAACGTGGAGTACTACTCGGCGATCGTGCTCGACGTCGCGGAGATCCCGCCCCAGCTGGCGCCCGCGATGTTCGCGTGCTCCCGGGTTGCCGGTTGGTCGGCGCACATCCTCGAGCAGAAACGCACGGGTCGCCTCTTCCGGCCGTCGGCGCGGTACGTCGGGCCGGCTCAGCGGCCGGCGTCGGCCGTCGACGGCGCCGCGGTTCGGACTTGAGCCTCGCCGAGGCAGGGGTCGAGGCGAACGCGCTCGCCGAGGGCGGGAACGAGCGCGACCTGGCCAAGCTGCGCGCGGCCTGGGCCGACGAGCTGGAGGCGCAGGCGCGCTCCGAGGACTACCGCGAGCGCGCGGCCGCCTACCGCGCGGTCGGCCAGTTTCGCTTCCGGCAGAAAGAGGAGCTGCTGCGGCGCGGGCTCGAGGACGAGAGCCCGGCCTGCCGCGGCTCTGCGCTGCTCTCGCTCGAGCTCCTCTCGCGCGACCATCCGCGGACCGTCAACTCGGTGCGGCCGCTGCTGCACAACCTCGCGAACGCCGACGGGAACGAGGCTGTGCGGCGGCTCGCGATCCTCGCGCTGCGCAACGGGTCGCCCCAGCGCGACACGATCGTGCTGCTGCAGGGAATCGCTGAAGAGGAAGGCAGCTCGCGCGACGTCCGGCAGACGGCGGCCAAGATCGCCGCCGGGCTCGAGAAGCGCGCGAAGACGCGCTAGCTACAGCCGCAGGCGCGGCCGCGAAGATGACGGCCGCACGAGGGGCAGACCCGCCGGCGGCGCCGCCATTCGAGCGCGCTCTTCTGCAGCCCGGCCAAAGACATCAAGACGCCGACGCCGGCGATCGAGGTCATCAGGACCGCGAGGTGTGGATCGGGGGTCATGGTGCCTCTGTGATTCCAGCTCCTCACGACCCCGAAACGTTCCTTCGACGCGCGTGCGGGTGGCTGCGGAAGTAGACGTCGCGGCGACGCTGGTCGGAGACGTGGGTGTAGAGCTCGGTCGTGCCGAGGTCGGCGTGGCCGAGCATCTCCTGGACGCTGCGCAGGTCGGCGCCGCCCTCGAGCAGGTGTGTCGCGAAGGAGTGGCGCAGCAGGTGCGGGTGCACGCGCTCCGGCTCGAGGCCCGCGCGCCCGGCGAGGCGGCGCAGGATCAGGAAGGCGCCGGCTCGCGTGAGGGCACCGCCCTGGGCGTTGAGGAAGAGCTCGGGACGGTGTCGCTTGTCCAGGTACGGGCGGCCGTGCGCGAGGTAGCGCCTGAGCGCCTCGACTGCGTGGCGGCCGACTGGCACGACCCGCTCCTTGTCACCTTTGCCGGTGCAGCGGACGAGTCGCTGCTCGAGGTCGACGCCGGTACGGTCGAGCCCGACCGCCTCGCTCACCCGCAGGCCGGCGCCGTAGAGCAGCTCGACGAGCGCGCGGTCGCGCATCGCGCGCGGGGTTGAGCCCGCGGCGGCCTCGATCAGCCGCTGCGCCTCCGCGGGCGACAGCGTGCGCGGGAGCTTCCGGCGACGGCGTGGGAGCTCCAGCGCGGCGGCCGGGCTGTCCGAGCGCGAGCCCAGGAGCACCTGGTGCTTGAAGAACGAGCGCACCGCCGCGACGCGGCGCGCGATCGTCGCGGGCGAGAGGCCGGCGGCGCGGAGCTCGGCGAGCCAGCGTTCGAGGTCGTCCTGCGTAGCACGCGAAGGCGGCCCACCGAGCCAGTCGCCGAGCGCCCGCAGGTCGCGGCGGTAGGCCTCGACCGTCTTGGGCGCTCGGCGCGCTGCGAGCAGCGCGAGAAATCCCTCGACCTCGGGGTCGGGAGGAGGCGCTTCGGGCCGCGGCGGAGCCATCGGACGTTCTTCCTTCGCCTCGCATGGCCGGACGCCTGCCGTAGAGTCCGGCCGGTGCGTGCGAACGAGGATCTCGAGGCGGCCGTACGACTCTTCGACGCCGCCGCCGCGGAGCTCGACCAGGCGGCGCGCCACTGCCGCACCGCGGCGTCGCACATGCGCGCCAAGGAGGTGCCGCGCGGCGCAGCGCACGCGTGGGCTGCGCTCGGTCACGTCGACGTTGCCGGGGAACGGCTGCGCGAGCAGGCGCGGATGCACGCACGCAAGTCGAACCCGTGACGCCCGCGTGGTGGACGCGTCCCCCGTGACGAGGAGTCCCCCTTTCGGCACGAAGCCGTGAGGGACACGTGGCGATTGCGCGCATAGCCTGTCGGAGGGCGGGAGTGGTGGGCACCCGCCTCTCGCGCATGATCCATCTAACAGGGCGGCGGCGTCACAGCTCCGGCGGTGGGGTCACCTCGGCCCGCTCGATCCACGACCGGAGCTGGGGCTCGAAGCTCTCCAGCGACGCGTGCCCCTCGATCCCTTCGGCCATTTCGTCGGAGATCGGGCCGAACGCGCTGAACTCGTGCCGGAGCACCGTGGCGCCATCGTCCTCGGCGAACTCGTAGCGGTGGTGAGCGTGATCCCGCCGCCGAGCATCTGAAGGCCTAGGACCGCGGATGCGAGTGGTCGTAGACCTTGCGCAGGCGGCGCGCGTCGACGTGGCTGTACACCTGCGTCGTGGAGAGCGAGCTGTGGCCGAGGAGCTCCTGGATCGTGCGGAGGTCGGCGCCGCCTTCGAGAAGGTGCGTCGCGAATGCATGCCGCAGCCGGTGAGGGTGCGGCAGCAGCCGGCGCAATGTGCTCGTGTTCAGGCGCTTGCCCCGCGCGGAGAGGAAGAGCGCGTTCTCCGCGCCGCGAGCGAGCTCCGGCCGGGCGTCGCGCAGGTAGGTCGCGAGCAGGTGCGACGCCTCCTCGCCGAGCGGCACGACGCGCTCCTTGCCGCCCTTGCCGCGCACGTGGACGAGCTCCTGCTCGAAGTCCACGTCGGCGAGGTCGAGCTCGACCGCCTCCTGTGAGCGCAGCCCCGCCGAGTACACGAGCTCGACGAGGGCGCGGTTGCGCAGTGCGAGGGCTCCGTCGCCGTCCATCGCGTCCAGCTCGCCTTCGACCTCGTGCGGCCTCGGCGCATCCGGCAGCCTGCGTGGGCGGCGCGGCGCGAACGACGCATCGGGCACGCGGGCGGCACCGAGCGTGTACCGCAGGAAGGCGCGCACCGCCGCGAGCTTGCGCCCGATCGTCGCCGGCGCCAGCTTCCGCGGCCGGGCTCGGCCGAGCTCGGTCGCGTAGTCGGCGAGCACGCGTACGTCCACGTCTTCCAGCCGCGTGCCGCGCCGCATCAGCCAGCCGGAGAACTCCTCGACGTCGACGCGGTAGGCGCGCCGCGTTGCCTCCGAGAGAGCTGGGCTGGCGAGGAAGCGCTCGACCGGATCGTCCACGCGTACCCGTTTCGGCGGGGGCGTCGCGATTCCCGCGCCAAACGGGAGATCGGGCCCGCGCCGAGGAGGGATTGGCGGCACCGCCGGTGTTTCGTCAAGCCCTCCTATTAGCCGACTGCCGCGACGATCTCGTCGCTCAGGCTCGCAAAGCCGCGCAGGAACTCGGCGCGCTCTGCCTTGAACCGCGCGACCAGCTCGCGGTACTCGTCGCCGCGGCCCTGCCGCTCGTAGAGGCGGCGCGGCTGCAGGATCTCGAGCTCGTCGATCCCCGGCACCGAGGAGGCGAAGAGGTAGCCGAAGTCGGGATCGCGCTCCCACTCGATCGTTCCCTCGGCGATGCCCTTCACGATCGCGGAGGAGTGCTTGATGCGCACCTTCGCCGAGCGCTCATCGCCCTCGGGCCCGCCCACGCGACCCGTGTTCATGACGTAGACCTCGAGCGGGTGCTGCGCGAGCAGCTCGAGGAAGCGGTTGCCCTGCAGGTCGTGCGGCATCGGGAAGAACGGGTTCGTGCCCGGCACACGCAGGAACTTGCCCGCCTCGTCCGCGCCGCCGGCGCTCGTGCCGGTGGTCTCGCCGAGCATGAAGAAGGCCGCCGCCTGCGGCCCCTCGAGCTTCGCGACGGCGGGGACGATGTTCTCGTTCTTGTTCAGGATCAGGAGGAAGTGCGCCTCCTCGATCTCGTCCGCGGAGGCGGCTTCGATCACGTCGAACGGGAAGGTCGCCCGGCCGTTCGAGGTGTAGTTCGTGTCGTAGAAGTCGACCTCGTCGCCGTGCTGCGAGACGTTCTCGAGGTACGAGCGGGGCTGCGTGACCGCGCCGTAGATCGTCGGCTCGTCCTCGGGGTTGAGCCCGAAGGTCTTCGCGAAGCAGCCGTTCTCGGTCGTGTACACGCGCCCGTCCGGCATCCAGGCGACGAAATCGTCCTGCACCGGCAGCGAGCCGTTCTGGCGCGTGAACGTCGTCGTCGTCTTGCCGGTCCCGGAGAGGCCGACGATCAGGCCGACGCGCTTGCCGCGCTCGGTCGGGATGATCTTGCAGCCGGCGTGCAGCGGGATCCCGCCGCGGTCGTAGACGAGCTTGTTCCACATCCGCAACCCGCCCTTCTTCGACTCGCCGAAGTAGTCGGAGTTGAAGACGCGCGTCACGCCCTGCTCGAGATCGACCGCGATCAGGCGGTCGTCCGGGTAGCCGTCCGCCTTCAGGTTCGGCGTGTAGATGACCGTCAGCTCGGGCTCGAGCTCGTCGTCGCCGGCGGGCGAGAAGTAGAGCTGCTGCTGCATGCCTGCGATGTTGGCGTTGGCGGCCTCGATGTAGAGCCGCGCGGGCGTGCGGAACTCGGGGTCGTTCCCGATGTAGCCGTCGATGACCACCATCTCGTGGTCCGCGATGTACGCGTCCTGCCGCTCGGCCCAGCGCTCGCCCTCCTCGCGGGGGATCGCCTGGTTCTGGCCGTCAGGCTCGTCCGTGACGATGAAGGTCGACTTCTTCGAGCGGCTGACCACGTCCGTCTGGACGTTGAGGCTGCCGTAGCGCGTGGGGCGCGCGTTGGGCATGCGCGCCGCGAGCTCCTTGAGCTCCTCGGGATCCGGGTTGTCGATGACATCGGCCGCGTCGGGCAGCCGGAAGAGCATCTTCGCCACGGCGGGATCTTATCGACGCGACTCAGCCGCTAAACGCTCCTGCACAATGGCCAGATGCAGGCGACGCCGCCGCCGCCGCGCCCCGACCGCGTGCTCGAGCGGCTGCGCCGGGCCCGCCTGTGGCTCCTGCTCGTGCTCGGCGCGGTCTCGATCGCACTCCTCCCGTGGACCGCCTACGTCGGGACGACCTTGCCCTCCGAGCACCTGACCCACCACTGGCAGGTGGCGTGGACGGGCTTCGACCTCTTCGAGGCCGCCGCACTCGTCGCAACGTTCGTCGCGATGCTGAAGCGCTCGGTGTTCGTCACCGTGGCGGCCTCGATTGCGGGGACGGCGCTCCTCTGCGACGCGTGGTTCGACCTCGTCACCTCGGAGCGTGGGAGCGAGCTCGCGTGGGCCGCAGTCTTCGCCCTCCTCGCAGAGCTCCCGTTGGCGGCGCTCTGCTTCTGGATCGCGTTCGAGGTCGGCGAGGTGGTCGGCGCTATCGTCGCCGACGACCGGGTTTGGGCAACTGACCCTCCACCCACAGCGCGGCCAGGCCGACCCGCGGAAGGCACAGAACGCGCTCGTACATGAGGTAGCGCGGCTCCCAGCGCGGGAAGAACTTGGCGTTGAAGCGGTGCAAGCGCTCGATCTGGAAGAAGGCGTCTGCCACCAGGAAGACGCGACCGAGGAGCCGCTCGACTCGGCTGCGTGGCGCGTGCACGAAGCGCGCGAAGGCGGCGAAGTTCAGCGACGCCTCCTCGACACCTCGCTCCCGGAGCTGCTCGAGACCGCGGGCAACGAGGAACTCCGTCAGCCCGTTGGGCGTCTCCCGTGCGCGGCGCATCGCCGAGAGCGAGACCGCTGCCCGGCCGTAGGCGGGGGCGAAGTGCAGGAAGCCGCGGATGCGCCCGCTGCCGTCACGGCCGAGCACGACGAGGCTGTCGCCGTGGTCCTCCCGCCGGAGGTCGTCGAGCGACATTGTGAATCCGCGCTCGACCTGGCCGCCGCGCCAGCTTTGGCTCACCGCCTCCAGCTGGGCCAGCTCGCGGTCGGAGAGCTCGCCGAGCGAGCGCAGCTCGGCCACGTAGCCCAGCTTCTCCAGGCGCGTGACCGACTGGCGAACCTTCCTGATCGGCCTGCCCTCGAGCGAGAAGGCGCGGATGTCGACCACCGCCTCGTCGCCGAGGTAGAGCGAACGCAGGCCCAGCTGCTCCCAGAGGGGTCGCAGTCGCCCACCCGCGCCGAGCGCGGCCAGCCGCAGCCCGCGCGCCTCCGCGAAGGCGCTCAGCTCCTCGAGGAGCGCGGGGATGGCCGCCTGCGGCCCCACCGGGTCCCCCGACACGATGAGCACGCCCGCCTCGACGCGGTAGCCGAGGAACGCCAGCCCGTCGGGGCTGAAGAGGTAATGCTGGTCGCGCCGCAGCTTGAAGTACGCGAGCGAGTCGTGGCCGTGCCGGCGAACGAGCTCCCGCGCCGCCCGCCGGAGCTCGGCGCCGGGCAGCACACGCGGTGCCGCGAGCGGGCGGAAGAGCACGTAGGCACACCAGGCGAGTGTGAGGGCGCCGGTCAAGGCGACGGCTTCGTCCAGGTGCCCGAGCTCGTCGTGGAAGTCGAGCGGCCCGATCTGCCAGAGCAGGGCATCCCCGGTTGCGCGTGCGATCGTCGCGAGGCTCGCGCTCTCCGGCGCCGCGATCCACATCGCCAGCCCGCACAGGAGCAGGCTCGCCGCCGCGAGCAGCGGGACGCGGCGGAGCGCTGTCCGCAGCGTGTCGGGGTCGTGCCGCACGCAGAACGAGTGCCGCCCCAGCCACAGCACGATCGCGGCCGCGAGGCTGCCTGCGGCGGCCTCGACGTCGAGCCCCTTGAGCAGGTCGAGCACGGTCAGGCCCAGCAGCAGCGCGAGCCCGAGGCGCAACGCGCTCTGCCGGCGGCGCCAGAGGTACGGCGCCGTCACGAGCAGCGGGATCGAGCTCGGCACGGCGAGCGCGTGCGTGAGCTTCAGCGCCTCGAGCGGCTCGACGTTGAGGAGCAGGTGGTTCCGCCAGGCGATGTCCGGCTCGACCGCGGAGGCGAGGTTGACGAGCCCGGCGAGCGCGGCCGTCACCGCGACGAGCTTGGGGAGCGGGTCGGCGCGGCGGACCGCCTGCAGCGGCCGGGCGCGCACGTGCAGGCCGAGCCGCCACGCCGCGGTGTCACGGTGCGCGGGGAAGAGGTCGCGCCAGTCCTTTGCGACGAGCCAGATGCCGGCGAGCACCGCCGCCACCGTCGCCAGGTCGTCGTCCACGCGGTGGACCAGGCCCCCGATCGCAAGCGCGAGCAGCAGCGCGACGCCCACGTGCCACTCGTGGATTCGAGCGCCGAGCACGTAGACCCGGGGCCCGAGCCGGTGACGCTGGATTCGCAGCACGCCTCTCCCTCGGCACCGTAGCGCCGCCAGATGAATTTCACGTTTAGAGGTGCCGCCGTCTGCCAGGGGCGATCCGATAGCGTCCGCGCCGGTGGAAGCGAAGCACGACGTGCTCGTGGTCGGGGCCGGCTGCGCGGGAATGCGTGCGGCCATCGAGGCACACGACGCAGGCGTCGACGTCGCGCTCATCTCCAAGATCCATCCCGTGCGCAGCCACTCGGGCGCGGCCGAGGGCGGTATCAACGCGGCGCTCGGCAACGCCTCCGAGGACGACCCCGAGAAGCACGCCTTCGACACGGTCAAGGGCTCCGACTACCTCGGCGACCAGGACGCGATCGAGATCCTCTGCGACGAGGCGCCGGACGACGTCTACCAGCTCGAGCACTGGGGCGCGGTCTTCTCGCGCACGGAGGACGGCCGGATCGCGCAGCGCCCGTTCGGCGCCGCCGGCGAGCCGCGCACGGCCTACGCGGCCGACATCACGGGCCACGTGCTCGTGCAGGTGCTCTACGAGCAGGTGATGAAGCGCGACCTGCGCGTCTACGAGGAGTTCTTCGTCTGGAAGCTCGTCGAGCACGAAGGCCGCTGCCAGGGCGCGATCGCCTGGAACCTCCTGGACGGCGGGATCGCGACGATCGGCGCGAAGACCGTGATCCTCGCCACAGGCGGGGCCGGCCGCCTCTACACCGGGACCACCAACGCGTACGCCTGCACCGGCGACGGCATGGCGCAGGCGCTCCAGCTCGGGGTCGGTCTGAAGGACATGGAGATGATGCAGTTCCACCCGACGACGCTGGCTCCGACGGGGGTGCTGATCACCGAGGGCTGCCGCGGCGAGGGCGCATACCTGCTGAACGCGGAGGGCGAGCGCTTCCTCAAGCGATACGCGCCGAATGCGATGGAGCTCGCCTCGCGCGACGTCATCTCACGAGCCGAGCAGACCGAGATCGACGAGGGTCACGGCGTCGACGGAAACGTCCTGCTGGACCTGCGGCACCTCGGCGCGGAGAAGATCCTCGAGCGGCTGCACGGAACGCGTGAGCTGTCGATGGTCTTCGCCGGCGTCGACCCGATTCACGAGCCGATTCCGGTCCGGCCGGGCGCGCACTACCACATGGGGGGCGTCGACACGGACATCTGGGGCCGCACGTCGCTGGAGGGGCTCTACGCGGCCGGCGAGTGCGCCTGTGTCTCCGTCCACGGCGCGAACCGGCTCGGCGGCAACGCGCTGATGGAGACGATCACCTACGGCAAGCGCGCCGGGGCGCACGCGGCTGACTGGGCGCTGACGCACACGACGGTCGAGGTGCCGGAGAGCGTGGAGACGGACGCGGAGCGCGAGCTCCGGCAGCTGCTCGACCGCAGCGACGGGGAGCGCCCCTGGTCGATCCGCAACGAGCTCGCCGAGACGATGCACGAGAACTTCGGTGTCTTCCGGCGCGAGGACCAGATGCGGAAGCAGGGCGACGTCATCGCCGGGCTGCGCGAGCGCTACCGGCACGTCGTCGTGGACGACAAGGGCCAGATCTTCAACAACGACCTCACACAGGCGCTCGAGCTCGGCTTTCTGCTCGACCTCGCCGCGTGCATGATCCCGGCCGGGATCGAGCGCAGGGAGAGCCGGGGCGCCCACGCGCGGCCGCACGACCACCCGGAGCGTGACGACGAGAACTTCATGCGGCACACGCTCGTGCGCTGGGTCGACGGCGCGCCGAAGCTCGAATGGAAGCCCGTCAACGTCACGAAGTGGCAGCCGATGGAGCGGACGTACTGATGCGGCGCCTCGCGACGCTCGCGGCGCTCGGGCTTCTGGCGGCCGGGTGCGGCGGCGGCGGTGACTCCGCCTCGCCCGACGACATCGCGCAGGCGGCGAAGAAGACGTCGAGCACGGGCAGCTTCGAGGCCGAGTTCGGCATCTCCGGACAGGGGCTGACCGGCTCGGGGAGCGGCGTCTTCGACAACGGCGACAACCCGGCCGGGCAGCTGAATATGACCGTCAAGGCGGCCGAGCAGGAGATCCCGGTCGACACGGTCGTGACGGGCGACGTCTTTTACATGCGGTCGCCGGCGTTCGCGCGCACGATCGCGCGCGGCAAGCAGTGGATCAAGCTCGACCTCGCGAAGCTCGCGAAGCAGCGCGGCGTCGATCTCGGCGGCCTCCTCAACGCCAGCCCGACGCCGAACAACGCGCTCGCCTACCTTGCCGGGGCCGACGACGTGGAGAAGGTCGGCGGCGAGAAGGTCGGCGGCGACGACACCACGCACTACAAAGTCCGTGTCGACGTGAGCGAGGCCGCGAAGAAGGCGCGCGGCACCGCGCAGAGCTCGCTGCAGGGCGTCCGCGCGAGCGGCGTGCAGAAGCTGCCGATGGACGTCTGGCTCGACCCGAACGGCTACATTCGCAAGGTGAGGTACGCGGAGCACGCGGGGCGGCAGCAGGCCGCGAACGTGACGATGGAGCTCCACGATTTCGGCGCGCGCGTGTCGATCGAGCCCCCGCCGAGCGACTCCGTCTTCGACCTGACCCGGCTCCAGGGAGGCCAGTGACCACATGGACGTCGCGCTCAAAGTCTGGCGGTACGACCCGGAGAGCGGCGATCGCGAGCTGCGCGAGTACGAGGTGGACGCGCCCGAGTGGGCCTGCCTGCTCGACGTGCTCGACCTGATCAAGGACAAGCACGACGGCACCCTCGCCTACCGGAAGAGCTGCCGGATGATGATCTGTGGCTCCTGCGGCATGCGCATGGACGGTCGCGCCATCCTCGCTTGCAAGGAGCGGATGAAGCCGATCGCGGACGCCGGCCACGTTCCGGTGATCTCGCCGATGGGCAACATGCCCGTGCTCAAGGACCTCGTGGTCGACATGGCGCCGTTCTGGGGCAAGGTCCGCGCGGTCAAGCCGTGGCTCGACCCCGGGTACGACGAGGTCGCGGAGCGCGAGCGCATCGTCTCGCAGCAGCAGATGAACGCGATCCACAAGGAGGCGCTCTGCATCATGTGCGGCTGCTGCGTCTCCGAGTGCAACTCGATGGAGTCCGACCCGGAGTTCCTCGGGCCCGCGGCGCTGGCAAAGGGCTTCCGCTTCGTCGGCGACGTGCGCGACCAGGCCG
>JBJMJY010000055.1:0-15220 GCA_045806105.1 Gaiellaceae bacterium
GGGGCGTCAAGCTCCACGACGTCCGCGGCCAGGCCGAGGCAAAGGAGGAAGTCCGCCGCGTCGTCAACCTCTGGCAGTCGGGCGAGGCCTTCGAGAAGGCCGGCGGCCGGCGCGAGCGCGGCCTGCTCTTCCTCGGCGCGCCCGGCACGGGCAAGACGATGCTCGCCAAGGCGATCGCGACCGGCTTCAACTCGCCGATCGTCACGATCCCCGGCTCCGGCTTCGCGCAGACCTTCATGGGCATGGACGTCGTGATCGTCCGCTACATGGCCCGCAAGGCGAAGAAGCTCGCGCGCAAGTGGGGCGGCCAGTGCATCGTCTTCATCGACGAGATCGACGCCGTCGGCATGCGGCGCCAGTCGCTCGGCGGCGGCGCCGGCGCGATGACCCCAAGACCGCAGAGCTTCCACGATCTTTGCTTCTTCGGCCCGAACGGAGCGCTCAACCCGAGCGAGGACCTCGTGCTCGAGTCGCGCGCCTGGCGCGAGCGCGTCTTCGCCGCCCGCGCCCCCGAGATCGAGCGGCCGACGCCGTTCGCTGGCCGGATCGTGAATCAGGTCTTCCCGGGGATGCTCGGCGGCGGCCAGGGCCAGCTCGCGCTGAACCAACTGCTGATCGTGATGGACGGGATCGACAACCCACCGTTCTTCCGCCGCGCGCTGACGAACCGGCTGAACACGTTCCTCGACGCGCTATACATCGTCCCACGGCGGCTCGGTCGCGTGAAGTTCCGGCTCCCCCACGCGCGCCCGGCCGGCAACCAGATCTACTTCATCGGCGCGACCAACGTCCCCATGGAGATGCTCGACCCGGCCCTGACCCGACCGGGCCGCATGGGCCGCCACGTCTGGTTCCGGACGCCGACGAAGGGCGACCGCCTGGACATCTTCGAGCTCTACCTGGACAAGGTCGCGCACGACGAGGATCTCGACACAGACAGGCGCCGCGACGAGCTCGCGCGGGTCACGAACGGCTACTCGCCGGCGATGATCGAGCAGGTCTGCTCGATGGCGCTCACGATCGCCCACCACGACGGCCGCATGGCGTTCAGCTGGTCCGACATCGTCGAGGCGATGACCACCGTCGAGTCGGGAACGGCGATCGGCACCGAGTACGTGCCCGAGGAGACGCGTGCCGTGGCGATTCACGAGGCCGGGCACGCTGCAGCCGCGCACGTCTACATGAAGGGCGCCGAGTCGACCCGGCTCTCGATCCGCCGCCGCGGCGCCGCGCTCGGCCACCACCAGGCGCGCGAGAAGGAGGAACGCTTCAGCTCCTGGCGCTCCGAGGAGATGGCACAGCTCGTCTGGGCGCTCGGTGCGATGGCCGCCGAGCGCGTCTTCTACGGCGAGAACTCGACGGGCGTCGGCGGCGACGTGCAGAGCGCGACCGCACGCGCGGCCTGGATGGTCGGGGCCTGCGGCATGGCGCCCGACGCGCCGGAGCTGAACGGTCGCTCGAACGGCGGGCTCGCAAAAAAGGTCAAAGCCGCCGAAGGCGGGGTCGACGACGTGATGAAGCGCTTCGAGCAGATCGGGCTACAGATCATGAACCGCACCGGCGACGGCGGCGCGCTTGGCCACGACCCGCTCGCGGGCGTGCTCGGCGACCGCGACAAGCGCTCGCTCGCGGCCCAGCTCCTCGGGCAGGCGTACGTCTCCGCGTACGCGCTGATCGAGTACAACAAACAGGCGGTCGAGCAGATCGCGGAAGCGCTGATCGAGAAGAAGGAGCTGTTCGGCGACGAGCTCGTCGAGATCCTCGAGGCCGCGAAGCTGAAGATCCCGGAGATCGACCTCGCCCAGGCCAAGGCATGGCCCGCGGTCTAGGTACCAGGGGCCGCTTCGCGGCCGCCTATCTCGTGCTCGGCGCGGTGGTGGGCGTCGGCGTGGGGTCGTTCCTCGTGCTCCTGCAGCGCGAGGGGCCGCAGCCACCGCCGCCCTGGTCCAGCTGGAAGCCGTCGTCGCCGACACGGGAGCTGCGTGCGCTCGAGATCGCGAGGCATGTCGGCGGTTCGTATCGCTTGCTGGGTGGCGACCAGCTGGCCGCGATTGACGTCGGCGGTCCGACGCGGCAGCAGAAGGTGCGCGCGATCGTCATTCCTACCAAGGCCGAGCCGAAGACGCTGGCCGACTTCCAGCCGTACGACGAGAGCAAGAGCGTCGTCTACACACTCTGCGGCGCCGGCGCGAACTGCACGCTCCCGACCGGCGCTGCGTCGGCAGCCAGTGACAGTGTGCTTCGACGCGAGGCGCTGGAGCTCGCGCTCTACACGTTCGAGTACGCGCGCGCGGTCGACAACGTGCTGGTCTTCGTACCTCCCGGACCTGGCGAGAAGAAGGTGAAGTCGACGCTGTTCTTCCACCGCGACGACCTTTCGAGCAACCTCGACAAGCCGCTCCGGAAGACCCTTCCGCAGCGGCAACCGCCGCTCCCCGGCCAGATAGCAAGCCGGGAGCAGGAGACGGTCGACACGCTGACAGGGACGAGCCTCTACAGCTACATCGGGATCGTCACGGCGAAGGGCTTCGGCAAGCTGCTCGTCATCCAGCCGTCTGCCTGACGTTTGACGACGTTTTCCACAGGCAAGTCCTAGCGAGTGGAGTTCCGGCATTTCCGGGGGAATCAGCCCCCGAAGTTCGCGCACGAGTCCGAGCGCGAGCTGGCAGAGCTTCTCGATGCGGCCGGACTCCCGTGGGAGTACGAGCCGCACACGTTCGCGCTGAAGCACGGCGAGGACGGGCGGCTGGTCGAGGCGATCACGCCGGACTTCTACCTTCCCGAGGCCCGCATCTACATCGAGTGCACCGAGATGAAGACGTCTCTGGCCACCCGCAAGCGCCGGAAGCTGCGGAAGCTGCGGTCGCTGTACGGCGAGGTCGTGACGCTCGTCGAGCGGCACGATTTCGCGCGCCTCCGCGCGAAGTACGGTCAGGCCAGGCGCAGCAGGTAGGCGCAGGGACGCACCTCGCCGGGGTACGGCGCGCGCCCGACCTTCGAGACGCTGAAGCGCGCGTCGGCCTCCGGCACCTCGAGCTCCTCGCCGGGCACGGGTGCGGCGCCTTCGCGCTCGAGCAGCAGGTACCGCGCCGGCGTCGGGACGAACAGCAGATGCGCGAAGACCTGGTTGGGCGCGGGCGCCTCGACGAGCTTCAGCTTCGTGAACTCGCCCCGCAGGCGCTCGATCTCGTCGTGCAGGCGGCGGTTCTCGGCCTCGAGCCGCTCGAGCTCGGGGTCGGGCTCAGGATCGGGGACGGCCTCGACGCGCGGCGCCACCGGCTCGAGCTTGACCACGTTGTCGGGCTCGACTTCCGGCTCGTCGTGCTCGGGCCGCCCGCGGCCCGCACGGTGCCGCCGGTCGATCTCCGCCCAGAGACCGGTGCCGAAGCCGCGCTCGGTGTCGAGCTCGACGCCGTATTGCTCGGCCAGCGCGACCGCGAGGGCCGGGCCGGAGACATAGCCCCGCTCGACGAGGATCGCGCCCAACAGCCGGTTCGTCTCGGCCTGCTCGGTCAGCGCGAGCTCGAGCTCGTCAGGCGTGACGAGACCCTTCTCGAGGAGCAGCTCGCCGAGCGGCCGCCACATGCTCTCCGCAGGCTCCACGAGCTTCTTATCGGCCGGAAACCGGCTTTTCACGAGAGTCGTATGCTTTGGTCGACGTGCGTGTACGAATCCGGTCTCGACGCATGGCGGCGGTGCTCTTTGCCGCCGCGGCGGTTGCCGGCGCGGCGCTGAGTCTGGCCTTCACGCGCGGCGACGCGAAAGGGCCGCTCGCCGAGGGCCCTGCGGGCGTGCTCGCGCGCGGGAGCTTCAAGACTGTCTCGTGGGGCACGGCCGGCAGTGCCGTGATCGTCCGCGACTCTTCCGGCCACATCAGGCTGCGGTTCAGCCGCGACTTCCGCACCCAGCGTGCACCCGAGCTCTTCGTCCACGTGGGCTCGAGGCGCATGCCGCTGCAGCGGGCGTGGGGCGCACAGTCGTACCCGCTCTCGCACCTGGACCCGCGCGTCCTGGGCGCGACTGTCCAGGTCTTCTGCGAGAAGTGCAACAAGGCCTGGGGCGAGGCGAGGCTCCGGCCGGTGCGACGAAGCGCCGAAGCCTGAGCGGCTAGCCCACGCGCTGCAAGAAGGCGAGGACGCGTTCTTTGAGCTGTGCCGCGGCTCCCTCGTCGTAATCGGCGAGGCTGCTGTCGGCGAACAGGTGCCGGTCGCCCGGGTACAGGAACAGCTCCGCGTCGTCGACCGTCTCCACGAGCTGGCGGGCGGCGGGCAAGTCTTCTAGCGCCCACTCGTCCTCCTCCATCAGGTGGATCTGGAGCGGTACCCCCTGCGGCCAGGAGCCGAACTCGGAAGCCGGGAGCGCAGCCGAGAAGAAGAGTGCTCCCTTGGCGCCCGGACGCGTCTGGGCGAACTGCTGCGCCGGCATCACGCCCATGGAGAAGCCTGCGTAGACGACGTGGGGGGGCAAGTCCGAAGCGGCCTCCACGCCACGCTCGAGGATCGTCCCGAACCCGACTTCCTTTGCGTGCCCAACACCCTCGTCGAGGGACGCGAACGTCTTGCCGTCGTAGAGGTCTGGGGTGTGGACCGTAAGAGCGCTCGGCGTGACTCGAGCGGCGAGAGCCGGAGCGCGGGGCTGGCTGGCTGCGGCGCCCGGCCAGCCCCACTCCGCGGAGGGAGTGGAGGAGGTGCTCCGGCTCTCAGCTAGCTGTGATCGCGGCGCAGCACCTTCCTTGCGCCGAATCACTCGACTGAGGGACGGCGCCTTTCCGAGTGGGCGGTGCCAACCGGGGCGGGCCGCTCGGTCGCCGTTCCCGAAAAGGAAAGCCCCGCGCCAGCGGGGCTTTCGTCATTCCGCCGAGTCCGGATAGCGGTTAGAACGGCTCCTTAACGCAGCTGCAGTGTGGCGATCTTGCTCGCGGCCATCATGGTGTACCAGGGGTCGCCGTTTGGCGCCACCGTGATCCCGAATGGCCCGCTGCCCTTGACCGCCTTTCCCTCGATGATGACGCCGGCGTTGGTGATCCCGGCGGCGTTGCCTTTCGTCTCCTGAGTGAACCACACGGTGCCGTCCGGTGAGGCGGCGATGCCCGAGGGCCCGGTGTTTGTCACGGGGAAGAGCGTCACCGGGTTGTCGGACGGGTTGAGGCGCCCGACAGCCTGGGGCGTGAATCGGGCCGTGAACCAGACCTGCCCGTCGGAGGCGACGGTGATGTCGCGCGGGGCCACCGTCGTGGAACCGTCGGTGGTTGGGGTCGTCGTGACGGCCCCGGTGACGCCGTCGATACGGCCGATGTTGCTGGTACCGGGCGCATTGACATCACCGGGCTGAGTGAACCAGGCGTTGCCGGCCACATCCACAGCGACGTCGGCCGGGTCGGAAACCGGGAACGACGTGAACTGCCCGCTCGAGATGTGGTAGCGCCAAACCGCGTCGTTGTTGAAGTCGGTGATCCACACATCCGCTGCGCTGACGGCCACGTTGCCACCCAGCGCAATGGTGTTGGGCATCTGCACCGGTGTCTCGAAGCGTTGGGTCGCCACGTTGAATCGCATCAACGTCGGATCGTTGGAGGTGATGTAGAGGATGCCCCCCGGGCCCTGCGCGATGTCGGTGATGATGCAGAAGTTGCACCCGTCGGCGACATCGGGCGCGAATTCGGTGATGGCGCCGGCCGGCGTGATAGTGCGATCTTGGCGGGCGCGGACGTGAACTCGGTGCCCTCGGTGAACCAGCGGTTGTTGTCCGAGCCATTCGTGATGGCCCGCGGCTGGCTGTTGGCCGTCGGCACCTTGAACTGCTTCAGCCCGCCAATGGGCGCTCCGAGAGCCGCGCTTCCCAGTGCCAGCGCCAGGCCACCCGCCAGCACCGTTGCCGTCGCGCGTGCAAGTCGTCTCGACATAGTCCCCCCTTGGAATTGACCGTAGGCCTACGCCACTCGTACGGCAATACGGGGAACCGGGCAAACGGTTTCCGTCACTGACCACACGGCCATTCTTGAACTGCCCAGCCTCGTTTTCGGCTGGGCCGAGCGATGGGCGGTGCCGGGATCGAACCAGCGACCTCCTGCTTGTAAGGCAGGCGCTCTCCCAACTGAGCTAACCGCCCTCGGCGTCTAGGGTGCCAGACTCGACGTAGCCCTGCGATGCGGCGTACTCCTCGACCACCCGCTTCGGGACGCAGAATGCCCACGCGTCCTCGACGAGCTCGCGCATCTCTTCCGCGTCGATCGCCGCGAGGCGGACGTGCACCCAGTGGTAGCGCATGTCGGACCGGCTCGGCAGCGAGAACTTGGCCGGATCGCCCTCGACGAGCGCGTCGCGCAGCTCCTTCGGAAACGCAAACCCCATCGTCGACCCGTCCCGCGAGAGCGAGAGGTAGACGATCCGCCCGATCCGGAACTTCACCTGCCCCCGAGCGAGCCCCTCGGAGCTGCGAGGCAGTGCCTCAGCAACAGCCCGAATCTCGTCGACCGTGACCACCACTCCAGAATAGAGCCGCCGCCGCAGCCGATCTGAGCGGCTGCGGCCCGCCAACGCTCTCCGGAAGACCCGATCCGAACGAAGTCGTCATGGCCGCGAAGCGGCCGGACTTCGTTCGGGAGTGCCCCCGACGGGATTCGAACCCGTGCTACAGCCTTGAAAGGGCTGTGACCTAGGCCGCTAGTCGACGGGGGCGGTCGGCGAACGATAGCCCTCGCCCGGGTCTTGCGGTCAAGATGCACCGATCGTGACTCGGCTGCGTTCGATGGCCTTTTGCTTCGCTCTCGGCTCGACGTGCTTCCTCGTCGGGCCGTTCCCGGGCTACGAGCAGCTCGTCGGCGAGTCGGCCGTCGGAGTCACCTTCTTCGTCGGGTCGATCCTGTTCACGCTGGGCGGGGCGTTCCAGAGCTGGTTGGCCTGGCCCGACCGGAGCTCGCCCGGAGTCGGACGCGCCGCGTGGTGGGCCGCGATCGTTCAATCCGCCGGCACGCTGTTCTTCAACGTCACTACCTACCAGGCAATGCACACGGCCCTGACGAGCTCCGAGTACAACCGGCTCGTCTGGCGGCCCGACTGGCGCGGATCGGTCTGCTTTCTTGTCTCGGGCACGATCGCCTACCTCGCGTCGCCGCGCCGGGGACGGCATGGCTGGCGACCGGTACGCGGCGGCGCCGGATGGTGGCAGCCGGGGGTCAACCTGCTCGGCTGCGTCTTCTTCGGAATCTCGGCGGTCGCCGGCTACGTCGTTCCGTCGACCGGATCGATGCTCGACCAGGCCGCAGCCAACTGGAACACCTCGCTGGGCGCGGCGTGCTTCCTCATCTGCGCGCTCGACACGTTGCACACCGGAAGGACCTCGAAGGTGCCGCTACGCGCTCGCCTCGATGAGCTCGCGGGCGAGCTCGAGGCCGATGTCCGGCGCGTTCTGTGATCAGGCCTCGAGTAGGTCCTTCAGCCGCGCGAAGTCCTTCCGGAGCTCCGCCTCGGCCGTGCGCGCGAGCATGGGCTCCCCGAGCTTCATGAGCCGGCCCGCCTTTCCTTCCGCGACGATCTTCAGCCGCGTCCCTCCGTCAGCCTCGGCGAGCTGATGGTCGACCGTGAACCGCACCGGCCCCTTCAACGTTTTCAGCGTCAGCCGGCGCGGCGGATCGAACTCCGTCACCTCGAGCTCGCTGTGGATCTCCCGGCCCATCGCGCGGCGGCACTCAAAGATCCGCACGCCCTCGGCGAGCGGCTCGTCCGCCCGCGCCTCGACCGCGCTGGCCTGCCACTCCGGCAGCCGCTCGAGATCAGTCAAGCGCCGGAAGACGTCCTGGGCCCGCCGTGCGACGTCGATCGTGAACTCGATCCGGACCACCGGCGGAGGGTACCCTCGCCTCGGGGCCGGTAGCTCAGCTGGTAGAGCAGGGGACTTTTAATCCCAAGGTCGCAGGTTCGATCCCTGCCCGGCCCATTGAGAATTACCTGCAATTACCCGATTCAGTTATGGCGAAGTTGGAGGGCAAGCGACGCTAGGTCAAGCGTCGGTGTTGACCCAACCCGGCACGCCCGAGAATTCCCGAACCAGCGCGAGGGCGTGCGAGACGTCACAATGCATTCTGGCTTCCAAGGTCGCCGAGAGTGGAGCAGCAGACGAACGCTGTACTTCCGGACATTGCCCACAGACTCGCTAGGCGGAAACCTGCGACTGGCCCTGCGCCGCGGATGCCGAGGCTCTCTCGAGCCACGGCGACGCGCCGAGATGTTCGAAGATCTCGCGCGCCTCAGCGCGCGACGTCTCGCTTCCTGCCAGCTCGGCATGCTCGAGCAGCGTGACGCCGAGCGAGAAGGGAATCTCGAGCTCACGGAACATGCGTGCGGCAAGTTCCAAGCCCGCCGCGTCACTCGCCATGCGCGCCCGGAAGCGATGGGCCTGCGCCTCAAAGAAGGGCGGCCGGATGCCCGGCGACAGACCGTCGATGAATGCGAGCAGCTCGTCTGCGCTCGCGGTGTCGCCGAGCGCCAGCGCGGCCTCGAGCGCGTCTACGACTCCATGCTTCACGCCCTGGAAATCGGCGCCGAGGGTCGGCCCCGCTTCGATCGTGGCAGTGCCATCGGCGAGCGCCTCCGTGAAGCGTCCCTCTGTACGCTTCAGCGCAGCTGTCGCAGCCAAGTACGTGCTCCGATCCTGGACATCGGTCGAGTTGTCGAGCCGCGCGAAGAGCGACAAGATGCTGCGGGCCTCGTCGAGCTCGCCACGCTCGATGTGGACGTAGACCCCGGACTGCAGGACGCCCAGCACGACCCCGCCGGAATCGACCTGCTCCTGGGTGAACTCATCGGTCGTCGCCACGACGTCGTCCCAGCGGCCGGCCATGAAGAGCGGGTAGGTCCTCTCAGCCAGGACACCGTACTCGAGTGGGCGGCTTCCCATCTTGTTCGCAAGAACGAGCGACTCCTCGAGGTACCCCAGGGCCTCCGCATAGCGGTCGCGGCGGAAGCAACGGTCGGAGAGGAGGAAGTAGCAGGTGCTCGCGTCCTCGGCGAGATCGTGCTCGAGCGCGACCTCGAGGGCGTGCTTCATGACCGCGAACGATTCCTCCCGGTGGCCACGGCTGAACAAAACAGCCGACTTGGCCCGGAGCGCGGTCGCCAGCGCTCCCGGCCACCCCTGGGCTTCGGCGATGTCGAGCGCGAGCTCGGTTCTGGACGCGGACCGCTCGAGATCGCCGCTGAACCAATACGCGCGGGCGAGCATCGCGGCGAGCATCGCAAGATCCTCGTCGGGCTCGTCTCCAGAGATCACCTCGTACGCGTGCTCCAGCCGCGCGAGTGCTTCGTCTCGCCGACCGGTGAAGGCGATGGCTCTCCCGAGCTTGTAGGTGGCTCGGGCCGCGGCGTGAGTGTCTCCTTCGGCTTCGTAGATCGCGATCGACTCTTCGATCAACTGCTGGGCGGTGTCGGGGTCACCCGCAAGGCCGGCCATCTCACCCGCACGCGCGAGCAACTCGGCGTTCTGGAGCAGTTCTTCCGTCAGTTCCGCCGCCTGCTCGAAGTAGCGCTTCGCTTCGGCCGCAGCCGCAAGCGACGCCGCTCGTTCACCAGCCCCGACTAGCGCCGCCCTCGCCCGCCGCTTGATCTCGGGCGCGTCGACCGCGTCGGGGTCAAGCCTGTAGGCCTCGACCAGGTGGGACGCGACAACCTCGGCAAGTTCCTCCTCGGTGGGCGCAGAAGAAAGGTGGTCGGCGGCCGCGAGGTGACGCGCGCGCCGCTCCCGTCTCGGAAGGGTCTCGTAGGCGACGTGGCGGACGAGGTCCTGCAAGAAGCCGTACTGGCCGTGCTCCGGCGAGCGCGGGTCGGATTGAAGCGAGACGACCTCTTTGCGCACGAGCGAATGGAGGAGCGGGTCGAGCTCCGCCTCATCGAGGCCGGTAAGAGCCGCGAGCGCCGCGCGCGTGAACGACTTTCCGAGCACGGATCCGTCCTGCAGCAGCCGGCGCTCCTCCTGCGGCAGACCGTCGAGGCGTGCAGCGATCAGCGCGTGAAGCGTCTCCGGCACCTCGAGCGCCTCGACCTCGCCGACGGGCCGGTAGACGGAGCCTTCCTGGACGAGCGCGCCGCGGTCGAGCAGCATCCGCACGGTCTCGACCGCGTAGAGCGGGACGCCCTCGGCGCGGGCGAGGATCTGGTCGCGCAGAGACTCCGGCAGGCCGGGAACGAGGCCGCTCAGCAGCTCGTCCATGGACTCCCGCGAGAGGGGCTCCAGGTAGAGCGAGGCGAAGTTGCGGTGGCCTGCGCCCCAGGTCGGCCGCTGCTCGAGCAGCTCGGGGCGCGCGAGGGTGATAACGCAGAGCGGCGAGTTGCGCGACCATTCGAGCAAGTACTCCACGAAGTCGAGCAGCGACGCGTCCGCCCACTGCATGTCCTCGAACGCGAGCACCGTCGGATAGACGTCCGCGAGCCGCTCGAAGAAGAGACGCCAAGCCGCGAAGAGGTCTTGCCGTTCGTGCGACTCGTGCTCGCCGAGCCCGAGCAGGTGCGCCAGCCGCGGCTCGACGAACCTGCGCTCGCCCGCGTCGGGGACGTACTCTTCGAGCGTTGACTGGAGCTTCGAGAGCGCCGAGCCCGGCTGCTCGTCCTCGGCGATGCGGCACCGCCAGCGCACCATGTCGGCGAGCGCCCAGTACGTCACTCCCTCGCCGTAGGCTAGGCAGCGTCCGCGATGCCAGTTCACGAGCTGCGCGATCCCGTCGAAGTACTTGTAGAACTCCCAGGACAGGCGCGACTTGCCGATGCCGGCGATGCCGGTAACCGAGATCAGCTGCGCCCTCTTCTCCTCTGCGGAGGTGTGAAACAGATCCTTGATCTGGCGCAGTTCTCGATCCCTGCCGACGAACGGCGCTTCCAGGCCCTGCGACTTGAGCGTCCCGCGGACGCCGGAGACGACGCGCACCGCCTTCCAGAGCGGCATCAAGCCCTGCTTGCCCTTCAGCTCGAACGAGCCCGCGTCCTCGTAGACGATCGCCTGTTCGGTCGAGCGACGAGTGGAGTCGCCGACGTAGACACGACCGGGTTCCGCGACCGACTGCACTCTCGAGGCGGTGTTGACCAGATCACCGGCGACCATCCCCTCGACCGTGACGCCGATCGTCACGGCGGCCTCGCCGGTCAGCACTCCCGCGCGTGCGCGAAGGCCCTCGGCGCCCAGTTCCTGGCCCAGCGCCGACACCGCCGCGACGAGCTCGAGCGCCGCCCGCACCGCACGCTCCGCGTCGTCCTCCGTCGCAACCGGCGTGCCCCACACAGCCATCACCGCATCGCCGATGAACTTCTCGACCGTTCCGCCGTAGAGCTCGATCAGACGTCTGCATGTGTCGAAGTAACTGGAAAGGAGGTCGCGAACCTCCTCGGCGTCGCGCGACTCCGACAGCGAGGTGAAGCCGACGAGGTCGGCGAACAGAACTGAGACGAGGCGACGCTCGGACGACGGAGCCTCGCGGGCAACCATGGATCGCGCACTGCCAGCCTCGGCTCCGGTCACCGGCGCACCGCACTCGCCGCAGAACTTCTCGTCGCCTACAAGGGCGGCTCCGCACGATCCGCAGGCCACGGCGAGCACCGTTCCGCATTCCTTGCAGAATTTCTTTCCCGCAACGTTCTCGGTGCCGCAGCTTGGACAGAGCATCCCGACGAAGAGCCTACTGCCCGCTCTTTCGCGGTCAACAAGAATCAGCGGGAATCGTGAACCCGGGCGCGCATCCCCGAGGTGGTTAGGTAGCGGGAGCAGGCTGCCCGCGTTCGTCGGCAGGAGCATGTTCGGTGGAGTGCTTCGTTGTCTCGTTCGCCAACGAGGAGGGTCAACAGAAGGTCAACAATCCGACGCCAGAAGACACCAAGCAACTCGAGTTAATCTCGCTCAGCTAATCGGTTCGCCCAGGATCTTCCAGCCGACGGGAGAGCCTGGCCTCCACTTTTAATCCCAAGGTCGCAGGTTCGAATCCTGCCGGCCCACCTTCGAGCGACGGCGGCTGGGCCTCACGGCGTTGTGCCCGCCAGGATCTGCGTCAGCTTCGACGCATCGATGTTCCCGCCGGAGACGACGCACACGACATTCTCGTCCCAGCGATGCTCGAGAGCCGCCGCTAGCGCGAGCGCTCCGGCGCCTTCCGCAACGACCCGGGCGCGCGCGACGAGGAGACGGACCGCGTCGGCCGTTGCGTCGAGCGACACGCTGAGCGCACCGTCGAGCGCCTCTCGTGCGCGTGGCCACATCTCCGGCAGCACGGCCGGCGCGCCCGAGCCGTCGACGAACGACACCTGGTACTCGACCGGCTGCGGCTCGCCCGACTCGAACGCGGCCGTCAGCGGTGCTCCCGTCTCGGGCTCGACGGCATACACGTTCGTGCCCGGCCGCACGGCTTTCATGGCGCTTGCGATCCCGACGCTGAGGCCTCCGCCGCCGAACGGAACAAGGACTCGGTCTACATCCGGAAGATCCTCGAGGATCTCCAGGCCGACTGTGCCGTTCCCGGCCATCACCCGCTCGTCCTGAACCGGGTGGATGAAGGCGCCCTCCACCTCGGGGAAGCTCGACTCGGCGATCGCCTGCCACCAGCGCTCGTACGGCACCCTCAGCACGTTGCCGCCCAGCCGCTCGATCGCGGCGAGCTTCGTCTCGGGCGCGTGGTCGGGAACGACGACGGTGCACGGGAGACCGAGCTCCCGCGCGGCCCACGCGACCCCCTGGCCCATGTTCCCGGCGCTCGCGGTGACGACCCCGCCGCGCAGGTCATCCGGATCCGTCTGCAGAACCGCGTTCAGCGCTCCGCGCAGCTTGAACGAGCCGATCGGCTGGAGGTTCTCGAGCTTCAGGTAGATCCTCCCCGGCTGGTCGGGCAGGTCGAGGGGGACGAGCGGCGTGCGCAGCACCTTGCCGGCCAGACGCTCCCGCGCGGCGCGGATCTCCTCGATCGCGATCAAAACGGAACGGCCGCGCCGGCTCCGGCAGCCTGTGCACGCGTGTAGACGTGTTCCGCCGCCGCGAGATCCTCGGCGGCCAGGCCGAGCGACTTGAAGACCGTCAGCTCGTCGTCCGATCTCCGGCCCTCGCGCGAGCCGATCAGCACCTCGCCGAGCTCGGCCCGAATGTGCTCCGGGCCGATGCCTGCCTCGCGTACGGCGAAGAGGTAGTCACCGGCCTCGTTGACCATCGACTCGCGCGCATCTGCGAACAGCGCCGACGCCGCCATCGTCTCGGCGTCCAGCTCCCGGGTCGTGGGAATGGAGGAGCCGACCGCATTCACGTGGGCACCCGGAGCAAGCCAGTCGCGTCGCACGACCGGCTCGGGTGACGACGTCGCCGTCACGACGACGTCGGCGCCGCGTACGGCCTCCTCGGCGCTCGCCACCGCCTCGACCGGGAACGGCGCCTGTGCCTCGTCAGCGAACGCGGTCGCCTGCTCGGGCGTCCGGCCCCAGACCCGGCCGCGCTCGAACGGCCGGACGGCCGCCATCGCGCTCAGATGCGATCGCGCCTGCACGCCGGTGCCGAGGATCGCCAGCTCGCGTGCGTCCTCGCGCGCCAGAGCCCGCGTTGCGACGGCCGACACCGCCGCCGTCCGCGTCGCTGTCACTGCGGACGCGTCGACGAGCGCACGCAGCACGCCGGTCTCGCCGTCGAAGAGCAGCACCCCGCCCTGATGCAGGTCGAGCCCTCGCATCGCGTTGCCCGGGAAGATGCAGACCACCTTCAAGCCGTACGACGCGCCCGGCGCGGACCGATGCGCCGGCATCAGCCCCATCAGGCTCGGCTCGTCGGGAGGCCTGACCACGAACCGCAGCGGTTGCCAGACGGCGCCCCGCGCGAGGTCGGCGAGCACCGACGCCATCAGCTCGATGCACTCCTCCATCGGGAGCAGGCGCTCGACGTCGTCGTACGCGAGGACGAGGAGCTCGCTCACGCGAACAGCCCCGCGAGGTCGGACCGTTCCCGCGGCGTGAGCTCGAGCTCGCTGGCGGCCAGCGCGGACGCCAGCTGCTCGGGGCGGCGAGGCCCGACCACGACGGCCGTGACCTGCGGCTGGCCGAGCACCCACACGATCGCCAGGGTGGCCGGCTCGACACCGCGTGCAGCCGCTTCGGCGGCGAACTCCTCCAGGCCGTCGAAGATGCCGTCGTTCACGAGGTCGTCGTAGGGGTCGGGGCGCAGCGTCATCCGCGAGCCGGAAGGGTACGCCTCCCCACGCCGGTACTTGCCGGTCAGCCAACCCCCCGCGAGCGGGCTGAACGGCGTGAAACCGAGGCCTTCGCGTTCGCAGATCGGCAGAACGTCCTGCTCGGCGCCGCGCCGGAGCAGGCTGTACTCGTTTTGAACCCACGCGAAGCGCGCGAGCCCGAGCCGGTCGCTCGTCTCGAGTGCCTCCTCCAGCTGCGGTCCGTCGAGGTTGCTCGCGCCGATCGCCCCCACCTTCCCCGCCTGGACGAGCTCGTCGAGGGCGGCCAGGGTCTCCGCGATCGGCGTCTCCTCATCTGGCTCGTGGGTCAGGTACAGGTCGGTCCGCTCCGCCTGGAGCCTGGCGAGGCTGCCCTCGAGCTCGCGCAGGATCCGCTCACGGGAGAGACCGCGGTCGGACGGGTCGCCGCTCACCGACCAGAAGACCTTCGTGCTCAGCACGACCGGCACGCCTCGGTCGCTGCGCCAGTCCCCGATCCAGCTCTCGCTCCGCCCGCCGCCATAGGACGCCGCCGTGTCGAAGACGTTGATGCCTGCCCCCCACGCGGCGTCCATCAGCGCGAACGCCTCCTCACGGCTCTCGCCCTGGCCGAAGAGCTCCGGCGCCGAGCCGATTCCGCCGAAGTTGCCGCAGCCGAGCACGATCCGCGAGACCTCGAGACCTGTTCGTCCGAGCGGCCGGCGCTCCACCGGAAGACCCTACTTCCCACCCGACTATGCTCAGCGCGTGAAGCCGGATGCCGAGGACTTCAGCCAGCCAATCCTGGCCGGCGCAGGCGCCAGCGACTACGAGCGCTACCTGCGCACCGACGAGCTGCTCGCCCTGCAGAAGCGCCCCCAGGAACAGGTCCACCGGGACGAGCTGCTCTTCCAGACCGTCCACCAAGCCTCCGAGCTCTGGCTGCAGCTCGCCTGGAGCGAGGCCGAGCAGGCAACCCGGCTGCTCGAGCGGGGCGAGCTGGCAGCGGCCGAGCGGCTGCTGCGCCGGGCGCTGCTCTGCCTCGACTACGTGATCGCCCAGCTGGAG
>JBJMJY010000056.1:0-28092 GCA_045806105.1 Gaiellaceae bacterium
GCCGTGTGGTTGTGGAACACGATGTCGGGCGCGTGCATCGACACGATCGCGTCGACGTCCTGCCGGTTCCAGGCGTCGTTGTAGCGGTCGATCAGCGCGCGTAGCGCGTCGGCGGAGTCGGCTTCCGGCACGCGGGGGAGCTTACGCCATGACCTCGACGGGAGACGGGGCCGCACCGGCCGCCTCCGCGTCGAGGACGTCGCGCAGCGCCTGGATCGACACCTCGACCTGGTCGAGCGTCGGCTCGCGCGTCGTGAGCGACTGGAGCCAGAGCCCGGGTGCCAGGAGCGCCCGCACCACGGTGTTCCGCGGGTGCTTGCCGCCGAACCGGATCACCTCGTAGGCGAGCCCCGCGATCACCGGCAGGAGCACGATCCGCGATGCGATCAGGATCGGCCAGTCGGGCCGCCCCACCAGGGCGAAGACGAAGATCGCGATGACCATCACCCAGAGCAGGAAGGCCGTCCCGCAGCGAACGTGGATCTTGGAGTACGACTGGACGCGCTCGGGCGTGAGCTCGGCGCCGTCCTCGTAGGCGTTGATCGCCTTGTGCTCGGCCGCGTGGTACTGGAAGACGCGGCGCAGGTCCGGGAGCAGCGAGATGAGCGCCAGGTAGAGGACGAACAGCGTCACGCGGATCAGCCCCTCGACGACGACGAACGAGCCGGTGGTGTCGATCGGGAGCCAGTTCGTGATCAGCGCTGGCGTCACCTTGAAGAGCAGCACCGCGAACGCGATCGCGACCGCGAAGGCGAAGACGATCGCCCCGCGCGAGAGCTCGGTCTCGATCTCCTCCGCGTCGGCGCCTTCCTCCTGCGCCGCGTACTGCGCGGAGATCGAGAGGGCGCGGAAGCCGATCGCGAGCGACTCACCGAGCGCGATCACGCCGCGCACGACCGGGAGCCGGAAGAACCAGTGTCGCTTCATCACCGACTCGATCGGCCGGCAGACCTCGGCGATCTGCCCGTTGGGCTTGCGGACGGCGACGGCCCAGTTCGAGGGGCCGCGCATCATCACGCCCTCGAGGACGGCCTGGCCACCGATGGGCTGCGACATGGTTTCTTAGGCCTTGCGGCCGGCCTTCTCGAGCCGGCGCTGGAAGCGCTCGACGCGGCCGCCGCTGTCCATCAGCTTCTGCTTGCCCGTGTAGAACGGGTGGCAGTTCGAGCACACCTCGACGTGCAGCTCGGGCTTCGTCGAGCGCGTCTGGAACTCGTTGCCGCAGGCGCAGCGAACGGTCGCGAGGATGTACTCGGGATGGATCTCGGCCTTCATCGTCCGGAAAGCGTAGCAACCGCCGTCTCGGCGGCCACGTTGCCGCCCGAGACCACAGCCACGACCTTCTCGCCCGGCTCGAGCGGCACCTTTCCGGCCAGGAGCGCGGCCGTCGCCGCCGCGCCCGCCGGCTCGCAGGCGAGCTTCGCGCGCGCATAGAGGAAGCGCATCGCCTCCTCGATCTCCGCCTCCGTGACGAGCACGATCCGCTCGACCAGCTCACGCACGATCTCGAGCGTGTGGGTGCCCGCGAAAGGCGCGCCGAGGCCGTCCGCGATCGAGCTCGGCGAGACCGGGACGGGTTTGCCTGCCGAGAGGGCCTCGTGCATGGCCGGCGAACGCTCGGGCTCGACGCCGACCAACCGCGCTGTGTGCGCGACCGCCGTGGCAATCCCGGCGATCAGGCCGCCCCCGCCGATCGGGACGACCACGACGCCCACGTCGGGCACGTCCTCGACGATCTCCAGTCCGACGATGCCCTGGCCGGCGATCGTCAGCGGATGGTCGAACGGGTGCACGAGCGTGCGGCCCGTCTGCTCGATCAGCTCGTCGAGGCGCGCGAAAGCCTCCGTCGGGTCGGCGGCGTCGAGGTCGACCTCCGCGCCGTAGCCGCGCGTCGCGGCGATTTTGGCCTCGCTTGCGCCCTGCCACATCACGAGCAGCGCGTCAAGCCCCTCGGAGGCAGCGCCCCAGGCGAGCGCCTGCGCGTGGTTGCCCGCCGAGATCCCGATCACGCCGCGGGCGCGCTCTTCGTCGGTGAGCGTCGCGAGGTTGTTCAGGACGCCCCGCGGCTTGAACGAGCCGGTCTTCTGGAACAGCTCCGCCTTCAGGTGTGCGCGCGCGCCCGCGAGCTCGCTGAGCGTCGCCGAGGAGAAGGTCGGCGTGCGGTGCAGCCGCCCGCCGATCCGCCCGCGTGCCGCCTCGACGTCAGCGCGCTCGACCTCGGTGTCAGACACGCGCCTAGAGTCGCACGAACGATCCACAAGTGCTCGTGGGTGCAGGGGTTCGCGGCGCCGGCGCGGTGTCAGACAACGTGACGGAGACGTGACGGCTACGTGAGCTTGTACTCGGGCCCCGCCCCGCCCTCGGGCGGGGTGAGGCGGCCGCCCTTGGCCGTGATCGCGCCGCACTGGATGCAGTTCGACGGCGTGATCTCGACGTGGACGTCGCCGTCGCCCGCCTCCTCGCCGACCTCGTACACCGCGGCCGGGCACATGCGCGTCCAGAGCTCGGCGAGCTCCGGCGGCACGCGGTCGCGGACGCGGATGTGGTTCGGTGCGTCGTCCCGCGTCGCGTTCCCCGAGAGGAAGACGGACGAGAGCTTGTCGAACGTGAGCGTGCCGTCCGGCGCCGGGTAGCTCGCCGCGCGGTCGGTGCGGATGAGCTCCTGGTCGCCGTCGCGCTCCGTCCGCGCGTTCCCCGGCGGGAAGGCGCCGCGGGACGCCGTCATCGCGCCCGCCAGCGCGCCGCCGAGCCAGAAGCCGCGGCCGAACGCCTGCCGCATGTTCCGCACCTGCTTCAGCTCGGGCCAGACGAAGCTCTCCTGCAGCGACTCGTCGTAGCCAGCCAGCGCTCCGCGCCGTCCGACGGCCTCACCGGGTTGCAGCGCCGCGAAGGCGGCCTCCGCCGCGAGGCGCCCCGATTCGATCGCGTAGTGGATGCCCTTGAGCGCCGGCACGTTCACGAGCCCCGCGCCATCGCCGCAGATGAGCAGGCCTGGCGCGTGCAGCTGCTTCGGCAGCGAGAGGAACCCGCCCTCGGGAATCGTCTTCGCGCCCCACGCCACGCGCTCGCCGCCGTCGAGCAGCTTGCGCAGCAGCGGGTGCGTCTTCAGCTCCTGCAGCAGGTCGTGCACGGAGAGCTCGGCGTCGCGGTGGTCGAGCCCGACCACCATTCCGACCGTCACCATGTCGTCGCCCATCGGGTAGACGAACGAGCCGCCGAACTCGCGGTACTTCGCCCCGGCTCGGAGCGGCCAGCCCATCGTGTGGATGACGTGTTCGAGCGGCCTCGCGACCTTCCAGACCTCTTTCACGCCGAGCGCCCAGACCTGCGGGTTGTCGCCGTGCAGCCCGAAGCGGTCGAGCGCGATGCCCGTGAGGTGGCCCTGCGTCCCCTCCGCCAGCACCGTCACGCGCGCGTGAACATCCGAGCCGGGCTCGAAGTTGCCGAGCTCCGCGCCGCCTCGTCCGCGGCCGCGGTCACCGGTGCGCACGCCGCGCACGCGCCCGTCGCCGACGAGCAGCGCGTGGCCGCTCGTCTCGGGGAGGATCGTCGCGCCGGTCTCCTCCGCGCGCTCGGCGAGCCAGCGGCCGAGCTGCGCGAGCGAGGCGACGTAGTTGCCGCTGTTGCGCATGGTCGGCGGCGTCGGAATGCGGAGTGCCCGCTTCGGCGT
Organism: Gaiellaceae bacterium; assembly: GCA_045806105.1. GTDB lineage: Bacteria > Actinomycetota > Thermoleophilia > Gaiellales > Gaiellaceae > AC-32. The sequence goes on from JBJMJY010000056.1 coordinate 3,671, forward strand.
GAGGAAGTAGACCGACTCGTGCTCGACGCGTCCGGAGAACGGCATGTCGCTCGTGCGCAGGCGGCCCTTGAACAGCTTTCGCAGGGATCGTGGGTTGACGACTGCACCGGAGAGCAGGTGCGACCCGGGCTGCTTGCCCTTCTCGAGCACGGCGACGGGCACGTCGCCAAGCCGCTCCGCCAGCTCCGGCGCATCCTCCAGCAGCTGGCCGAGCCGGATCGCGCACGCGAGGCCCGCCGGGCCGGCGCCGACGACCAGGACACCGACCTCGATCTCGGGCTCGCCGGGCGCGGCGACGAACTCGTTCGGGTCGAAGGGAGGAGGAAACTCCGATGGGCGCAGCGGCGTCATCTGCTCACCGGCAGGCACCAGGTGCGTGATCCCGGAACGCGTAGCGTATTCACGCGGCCCTGCGCGCTCGCACCAGCTCGGTCAGCTTCGGGACGATCGCGTGCAGGTCGCCGACGACGCCGAGGTCGGCGTACTCGAAGATCGGGGCGTTCGGATCCTTGTTGATCGCGACGACCAGGCCGGAGCTCTGCATGCCCACCTTGTGCTGGATCGCGCCCGAGATGCCCACCGCGACATAGAGCTTCGGCGACACCGTCTTGCCGGTCTGGCCGACCTGCGTCGAGTACGGGTACCAGCCGGCATCGACGACCGCGCGCGTCGCGGCGACCGCGCCGCCGAGCGCCTTCGCCAGCTCCTCCACCAGGCCGAAGTTGTCGGGGCTGCCGAGCCCGCGGCCCGCCGCGACGATCACGTCCGCGTCCTCGATCGACGGGCCCTCGCTCTCCTCGTGGGCCTGCTCGACCATCGTCGCCGCGAGCGAGAAGTCCTGCAGGCGCGACTCGAAGGGAACGACCTCCGCGCTGCCGCCAGCTTCCTGCGGCTCGAACGTGCCCGACCGGATCAGCGCGAGGCGCGGCTCGGAGCTCCACCCCACGTCGACGTACACCGAGTCGCCCAGTGCCGGCCGCTTGCCGACGAGCTTCCCCTCCTCGACCGCGAGGCCGGTCAGGTCGTAGTTCAGGCCCGCGTCGAGCCGTGCAGCGAGCGCGGCGGCGACGTCTGCCGAGAGCACGCTCGCCGCGAACAGCACCGCGTCGAACTGCTGCTCGCCGAGCAGCGTCTCGAGTGCGTCGACGCGCGGCTGCGGGAGGGGCTTGTCGAGCAGCACGTCGTCGTCCACGTGCACCCGCCGTGCGCCGAACCTCCCGGCTTCGGCGGCCAGCTCCTGCACCTCGGTGCCCAGCAGCACGGCCTCGGTCTCCCCGCCGAGCGAGGCCGCCTTGGCGAGCAGCCCGAGCGAGTCCTTCTGCAGCCTGCCCTCGTGGTGCTCGAGGAAGACCAGGAACCTCATTCCGGCCCCTGCTCACGGCCGACGGCGAGGTCGACGAGCTCCAACGGACGCAAGGGCAAGGCCCGCGCGTCCTGAGGCCGGCATCGCAAGCGGCGCCTCATAGCGCTCTGCGCTCCTGCAGGAACGCGAGGATCTTCTCGGCCGCGGAGCCGTCGTCCTCGATCTTCACCGTGTCGCCCCTCGGCGGCGGGTCCTTCAACGCCTCGACGGTGGTGCGCGAGCCCGCCTCGCCGGCCTGGTCGGCCGCGACCCCGAGGTCGGCGAGCGAGACCGTCTCCTGGGGCTTCTTCTTCGCGCCCATGATCCCCTTCAGCGAGGGGTAGCGCGGTTCGTTGATCGCGTCCGAGACGGCGATCACCGCCGGTAGCGGCGCGTCGATCACGTCGTAGCCGTACTCCGTCTGGCGCTTGCCCCGCACCTTCCCGTTGTCGAGCGAGAGCTCGGCGACCTGCGAGATCAGCGGCCGCTGCAGCCGGTCGGCGACGGCCGCCCAGAGCACGGCCCCGTCGGCGTCGTTCGCCTGCTGGCCGAACAGGACGAGCTCGGGGCTCTCGCGCTCGAGCGCCGCCGTGAGCACACGGCTCGTGGCGACGAGGTCGGAGCCGGCTGCAGCGTCGTCGGCGATCAGCACGACCCGGTCGGCGCCCATCGCGAGCGCCCGCCGCATCGCCTCCAGCGCCCGCTCGGGGCCGAGCGAGACGATCACGACCTCGGCCCCCGCCCCGGAATCGGCCTCCTTCAGCCGCAGCGCCTCCTCGACGGCGTTCACGTCGAACGAGTTCAGCGCGCCCTCGCCGGAGCGGTCGAGGCGCTTCGTGTCGGGGTCGATCCGGCGCGTGGCCGTGCCCTCCGGAACGTACTTCGCACAGACGGCGATCTTCATGCCGCGCGGGACTCTACCGAGGGGGCTGGTAGGCTCCCGCCCGTCGAGCACGACCGGAGCCCATGCCTAGCCGCCGGACGACAGCCCGAGCATTTCTCGTTCTCGCCCTTCCCCTCTTGACCCTCGCGGCAGGAGCGAGCGCCGCTGCGCCCCAGAAGATCGTCTTCCCGGTCCTCGGAACGGCCACGTACACCGACGACTTCGGCCAGGCGCGCGCCGGGGGATCGCACAAGGGGATCGACATCGTGGCGCCGAAGCGCAGCCTCGCGCTCGCGGCCGAGGCGGGGAAGGTCGAGTTCTGGACGCGCTCGGCGAGCGCCGGCTGCATGCTCTACCTCCACGGCCAGAGCGGTACGGACTACTACTACATCCACCTCAACAACGACCGCACGCTCAAGAACGACAACCGCGGCAAGTGCGTGGCCGGGACGGCCTATGCCAAGGGCCTGAAGGACGGCGCGAAGGTCGCGGCCGGGCAAGCGGTCGGTTACGTCGGCGACTCCGGCGACGCGAATGGGATCCACGCCCACCTGCATTTCGAGCTCCACCCGGGCCGCAAGGCCGCGGTCGACCCGTACTCGTGGCTGCAGCGGGCGAGCCGCCTGCTCTTCGCCGCGCCGCGGGGGATGCCGTTCACGCTCGAGCTGCGCGGGACCGTCGTCGCGGTGAGCGCCGACGCCGTGCAAATGCGTCTCGGCGCGGTCAGCGCCTGGCCGATGCGGCAGCGGCAGTCGAAGCTGAAGCGCAGGCTGCTCGTGGCCGTGCCAACCGACGCGATCGTCCAACGCGTCCCGAGGTTCGGCGCGATGGGCACGCCGGTCACGCTGACTTCGGGGAGGACCGGCCAGCAGGTCGACGTCTGGACGGCCACCGCGCCGACCACGCTACGAGCCCAGCGCGGGGACGACAACAGGCTAAGCGCCTCGCTCGTCTCGCTCGTCTCGCTGTAAAGAGACGAGCGGGCCGGCCGCGATCGCGACCGGCCCGCTGCGTTCGTCCCGCTAGTCCTCGCACCCCCCTTCACACGGGTTGCACTCGTCGCAGGGCTTGCACTCGTCGCACGGATTGCACTCGTCGCGACACTCGCAGTCGTCGCGACACCGGCACTCGTCGCCGCCACGCTGCTGCTGGTCGGCGGACTGACCGAGGGTGTTGCTCTGGGTCGAGTTGTTCTTGTTCACGGCGACGGCCTCCGAGGACGCGCCGCTCGACTGCTCGACCGAGCTGTGGTTGAACGCCGCGACATTGGGCGAGACGTTCACCGCCACGGACTTGGCCTCGGCGTTCTGCTCGATCGAGTTGGTCGCGTTCTGCGATTGGTCGATCGACTGCGACTGCCCGCCGCCCTTGTGGCAGCAGGAGCCCGAGCCGCCTTCCTGCGACTGCCGGGCCTCCTGGCCGAGCTCGTTCGACTGCTCGGACGAGTTCCAGTTGCCGGCGAACGCGCCGGAGGACGCGTTGCTGGACTGGCGGACGCCGCCCTCGCCACAGCCGCCGCACTTGTCGCGGCCGCCGTTCAGCACCGCGACGTTGGGTGAGGCGTTGAGCGCGAGCGACCTCGCCTCCGCGTTCTGGGAGATCGAGTTCGTCGCGTTCTGCGACTGGTCGATGGACTGCGATCCCGGAGCGGAACCGTGCTTGCACCGGCCGCAGCTGTGGTCGCTGCCGGCCTGGCTCTGACCGGCGTCGTTCCGGAGGGTGTTGCTCTGTTGCGAGTCGTTCTTGTTGACGGCGACTGCCTCCGAGGACGCGTTGCTGTCCTGCTTCACGGGCCCGGAGTTGCCGATCGCCACGTTCGGCGAGGCGTTCACGGCAACCGAGGTCGCCTTCCCGTTCTGGTCGATCGAGTTCGACGCGTCCTGCGACTGGTCGATCGACTGAGAGCGATCCGCCTTGCCGCCGTGGTTCCCGCCCTGGCTCTGGCGGGCGTCGTTCTGGAGCGTGTTGCTCTGCGTCGAGCGGTTCTTGTTCACGGCAACCGCGCCCGAGGACGCGCTGCTCGACTGCTCGACACCGCCGCCGCCGCAGTTGCAGTCACCGCCCTTGTTCAGCACGGCGACGTTCGGGGAGGCGTTGACCGCGACCGACTTCGACTCGGCGTTCTGCGAGATCGAGTTCGACGCGTTCTGGCTCTGCTGGACGGACTGCGACTTCGGAGCGTGCTTGCTCGTGCCGCAGCAGTGGCTCGCGTTGTCGTCAGCCAGGGCGCCGGACTGCGTCTGCCCGGCGGTGTTGCTCAGGGTGTTGTCCTGCTCTGAGTCGTTCTTGTTGACTGCGACTGCCCCGGAGGACGCGTCGCTTGACTGGTCGACCGAGCCCTTGTTGCCGATCGCGACGTTCGGCGAGACGTTCACAGCTGCCGATTGCGCGGTCGCCGACTGGTCGATCGAGTTCGTCGCGTTCTGCGACTGGTCGATCGCCTGGGTCTGGTCTGCCGGGAGGCCGAGCCCGGAGCCGCCTGCGTAGGCGGTTCCGACGCCGGCCGCCAGCAGGAGCGCAAGGCTCGCCACCAGCACCGTCAGATGCCGTTTCATCACGTGTTCGTCCTTTCTGTGTCGGCGTTACCTACGACCGCCTGCGCCCGCACGAGTAGGCACAGGCGTGGACCGCAGGGGGCCGACTACCCGGGACGGTCCGCCGGTGAGAGCGCCACCGGCGAGGGCCCGAGAGCCAGTGCGGGCCGGAGCCATCGGCCCGCGTTCGGGATCGCCAGGACGAATCCGAAAAGCAAAGCGATCAGGACCGCGCTGCCACTCGCACCCGATCCGCTGCCGAAGGCCGGGCCGCCCGCAGGGCCAGGCTGTGGATCGGGGGCCCGGCGCTCCGGCGCGGTCGGGGTGTGCGGCGCGGACGCCGCAGGGGGTGAATCCGAGAGTGGCGGCGAGCGGAAGCTCGGGAAGACGGCGGGTGCCCGCTGCGCGGGCGCGCCCTGCTGCGGGCGCTCGCGGGCTGCGTGCGCGGCCGGGTGCGGCGCGGCGGTGCGCTCGGACGAAACGGCTGCCTCAGGCGCAACCGCAGCTCGCGCGGCTGCGGGCGTAGGCGCCGGCGCGGCCGCGGTTGCCGCGCTCGTCACGGTGTCGAGCCTCTTGGTCACGGCCTGCGTCTGCTTCGCGAGCGAGCGCGTCACGGGCGCAGCAGCCTCGGTCACCTTCGCAGCAGCCTCGGTCACCGGGGCGGCGGCACGCGTGACGGTCGAGGCTGTTTCCGTCACGGCCTTCGTGGCCGTGGCGACCGCCGGAGCGGCTGCGGTGGTCGCGCTCGCAGCGGCGGCGTCGACGGCCTTCGTGACCGTTGTCGTCACGGACGTGGCATTGTCGACCGGCTTCGAGACCGGAGCCGTCGCGGCGCTAGCCGGAGCGGGCGCGCTCGGCGTGGGCGCGGCCGACGCGGCCGTCGTGGCGGCACTGGTCACGGGTGCGGTCGCCGAGCTGACCGGTGCGGGCGCGGCCGAGGTGACGGCAGCGGGCGAAGGAGTCGGCAGCGCGTCGGCCCACGCAGGCCCGGAGCACGCGCCGCCGACGACGAGCGCCGCCACGAACACGAGGCAGTGCGGTACGCGACGAGGAGGAGGGACGACCTGTGCCGCAGGGTCCATCGAGCCTCGCGCTTCCCGCTCGATTATCGGTCCTAACGCCTAAACGACAGAAAAGACCGCACGTTGCGAAAAAAGGGACCGGCCTAGCGCCCCACGAAGCGCGGCTCGCGCTTCTCGGCGAAGGCCGTCAGGCCCTCCTTCGCGTCCGCGGTCGCGAAGAGCTCGCCGAACTCCTTCGCCTCGAAGCTCAGGTTCTCGGGGTGCTTGCCGTGCAGCACGCGGTTCAGCGAACGCTTCGCCGCCGCGAGCGCGAGCGGGCTCTTGGCCGCCAGTAGCTCCGCCACCTCGGAGGCCTTCTCGATCACCGGGTCGTGGACGGCGCTGACGAGTCCGATGCTCAGCGCCTCGCCGGCGTCGATCAGGCGGCCGGTGAGGACCAGGTCCTTCGCAACGCCTAGGCCGCAGACGCGCGCGAGCCGTTGCGTGCCGCCCCACCCCGGGATGATCCCGAGGTTGATCTCCGGCTGGCCGAGCTTCGCCGTCGTCCCTGCGTAGCGGAGGTCGCACGCGAGCGCGAGCTCGCAGCCGCCGCCGAGGGCGAACCCGTTGATCGCCGCGATCGTCGGCTTCGGCATCGTCTCCAGCAGGCGGGCGCTCTCGTGGCCGAGCTCGCCCCACGCGAGCGCCTCCTCGGCGGTGAGACCGCTCATGTACTTGATGTCGGCGCCTGCGACGAACGCCTTCTCCCCCGCCCCGGTCAAGACGACCGCGCCGACCGACGTATCCACCTCGACCTCACGTAGACAGTTGCGCAGCTCCTCGAGGGTCGGCCGGTCGAGCGCGTTCATCGCGTCCTGCCGGTCGACGGTCACGGTCGCGACCGCGCCCTCGCGGTCGATCCGAATCAGGCCGGCACCTTCCCGCGCAGGAAGTCGACGATCTCGCTCGTCGGAGCACCGGGCGTGAACACGGCCGCGACGCCCTGGCGCTGCAGCTCCGCGGCATCCTCGTTCGGGATCGTCCCCCCGAGCACGACGAGCACGTCCTCCGCGCCGTTCTCGCGCAGCCCCTCGAGGATGCGCGGAACGAGCGTCATGTGCGCGCCGGAGAGGATCGAGATCCCGACGGCGTCGGCGTCCTCCTGGATCGCGGTCTCGACGATCTGCTCCGGAGTCTGGTGCAAACCGGTGTAGATGACCTCCATGCCGGCATCCCTGAGTGCACGTGCAATGATCTTCGCCCCCCGGTCGTGCCCATCAAGTCCGGGTTTCGCTATGACGACACGGATCTTGCGCGACATGGGAGCGAGTATATGAGCGTCAAACTCACGGTTGTCGGCTGCTCTCCCGCCTGGCCAAACCCGGGCGGCGCCCAGTCCGGCTACCTGCTGGAGGGCCCCGGCCGGCTGCTGCTCGACTGCGGGCCGGGGGTGCTTGCGAAGCTGCGCGAGCGTGAGGCGTGGCCGTGCGTCGACGCGATCGCGATCACGCACTGGCACCTCGACCACTGGGGCGACCTGGTGCCGTGGGTGTGGGGTTCGACGCTCGGCCCCGGGGAGGGCGTCGAGAAGCCGGACCTCTGGGTCCCCCCGGACGGCCGCGAGATGCTCTGCGCGATCGGCGGCCGGCTCGGGCAGCGGGAGATGTTCGAAGACGCTTTCCGCCTCTACGAGTACGCCGAGGGCGTGCCGTTCACCGCCGCCGGCTTCGAGGTGACCGCGCACCGCGTCCTGCACTACCAGCTGCTCGCCTTCGGCTTCCGCGCTTCGGCGAACGGCGCGATCGTCGGCTACTCCGGCGACTCCGGGCCGAGCGACGGCCTGACCGAGATCGCGCGCGACGCTGACCTCTTCGTCTGCGAGGCGACGCTGCTCGCGCCGAATCCCGAGGGCGGGACGCGCGGGCACCTCGCCGCGGAGGAAGCGATCGCGGCCTTCGAGGCCGGCGGCGCCAAGCGGCTGCTGCTCACGCACCGGCCGTTCGAGCGACCGCTCAAGGAGGAGTCGCTCCAGCTCGCCCACGACGGGCTCGAGATCGAGATCTAGAAGAGGAGCGCTAGCTGCCGCTAGGAACCGGCGGCGTCCAGCGCGGCATCCAGTAGTCGACCAACCAGTGGTGGGCCGAGCCCTTGGCCGGCACGAGCCCGAGCTGGAAGGTGACCGGCCGCGTGCTGACGCCCGGCTTCCCGGCCAGTCCGACCTCGATCAGGATCTCCTTGGTCGAGGCGTAGTCGAGGTAGTACTCGATGTGCTTGGTGTCGACGCCGGGGTACGGGACGACCGGCAAGTCGGCGCCGCTCCTCCACTGCTTCGGCGTGTAGCCCGCGCGCAGGGTCGGACTCACGACCGCCCACGAGTCCCCGAGGTTCTTGCGGGCAACCGCGGTCCCGATGAAGGTCGTGATGTCGGAGCGGATCTGCGGGTCGAGCTGCGAGAACGTCTTGATCGCCGCGCCGTCCGCGTTCTTCAGCGGGACTGCCTTCGCAGGGAGCGTCGGGTGGAAGCCCTTGTCCGGGTTCGCGGGAGTGTTGTCGCTTCCGCCCACCACCGTGAAGACGAGAACGGCGGCGCCGACAGCGAACACGGCCACGCCGAACCAGAGCAAGTAGCGCTGGAAGCGCGGAGAGTTGAGTCTCGTTGCGACTGATTCCATCGGGGTCACCGGAATACGACGCTCAGAGTAGCGTCAAAGTTAGAAAACGGGCGTCTCGCGCCAGGTGCCCCAGGTTTCGCGTAGCGCGTCGCACATCTCGCCGAGGGTCGCGTAGGCGCGTGAGGCCTCGACGAGGAGCGGCATCAGGTTCTCGTCGTCGCGCGCGGCAGCCTCTTTCAGGCGTGCGAGCGAGGCCTCGACGGCGGCCGAGTCGCGTCGTGCGCGCAGGCCCTGGACGCGGTCGATCTGCTTCTGCTCGAGCGCCGGGTCGATCTTCAGGAGCTCGAGCTCACTTTCGTCCTCGAACTCGTAGCGGTTGACGCCGACGACGATCCGCTGCTTCGCCTCCACCTCGGCCTGGTAGCGGAACGACGCCTCGGCAATCTCGCGCTGGAAGAAGTTCTCCTTGATCGCGGCGACCACGCCGCCGAGCTTCTCGATCCGGTCGAAGTAGTCGTACGCCTCGGCCTCGAGCCGGCTCGTGAGGTCCTCGAGGTAGTAGGAGCCGCCGAGCGGGTCGATCGTGTTCACGACGCCGGTCTCGTGCGCGATCACCTGCTGCGTGCGCAGCGCGAGGCGGACGGCATTCTCGGTCGGCAGCGCGAGCGCCTCGTCGAAGGAGTTGGTGTGCAACGACTGCGTGCCGCCGAGCACCGCGGCCAGGGCCTCGAGTGCCGTCCGGACGATGTTCACCTCGGGCTGCTGCGCCGTCAGCGAGACGCCCGCCGTCTGCGTGTGGAAGCGCATCAGCCACGAACGCGGATTCCTGGCGCCGTACCGCTCCCGCAGCTCGCGGGCCCAGATCCGCCGAGCGGCGCGGTACTTCGCGATCTCCTCGAAGAAGTCGAGGTGCGCGTTGAAGAAGAACGACAGGCGCGGCGCGAAGTCGTCCACGTCCAGCCCACGCGCGATCGCGGCGTCCACGTAGGCGAAGCCGTTCGCGAGCGTGAAAGCGAGCTCCTGGATCGCATTCGAGCCGGCCTCGCGGATGTGGTATCCCGAGATCGAGATCGGGTGCCAGCGCGGCAGCTCGCGCGAGCAGAACTCGACCATGTCCGTCACGAGCCGCATCGACGGCTCGGGCGGAAAGATCCACTCCTTCTGCGCGATGTACTCCTTGAGGATGTCCGTCTGGATCGTTCCACGGAGCTCCGCGCGCTGGACGCCCTGCTCCTCGGCGACGCAGACGTAGAAGGCGAGCAGCATCGCCGCCGGGCCGTTGATCGTCATCGACGTCGAGACCTCGCCCAGCGGGATCCCCTCGAACAGCGTCTCCGCGTCGGCCAGCGAGTCGATCGCCACGCCCTCGCGCCCGACCTCGCCGAGCGATCGCGCGTGGTCAGAGTCGTAGCCCATCAACGTCGGCATGTCGAAGGCCGTCGAGAGGCCGGTCTGCCCGTGGTCGAGCAGGTAGCGGAAGCGCTCGTTCGTCTCCTCCGCCGTGCCGAAGCCGGCGAACTGCCTCATCGTCCAGAGGCGGCCCCGGTACATCGACGGGTAGACGCCGCGCGTGAACGGGTACGCGCCCGGGTAACCGAGGTCGCGGTCGTAGTCGATCTCGACGCGCTCCGGGGTGTAGAGCGGCTCGTTCTCGAGGCCGCTGATCGTGCTGAAGAGCTCGCCCTGCCGCTCGGGGGCCGCCTCGTAGAGGTCGCGCCGCCAGTCGTCGCCGCCGAGGTCGCGCCGGTCCTTCGTTGTCGCCATGAGCGGATTGTGCCCGACGAGCCTCACCCGGACGGGGGATTTGCGTTCACGCTCTACTCCTTACAAGTCATAAAGTCGTGGCGGCGGTCCTCATGCGTGTCGATGTACCAACCGTGGCGATCGTGCGGAACGTCCTCCGCGGCGTGCGGGCAAACACGCCTTCTCGACGGCTCTGGGCAGTGTCTCCGGTCGTGCTGCTGCCGCTCGTCCTGGTCGTCGGCGCGGCTGCGTTCGCCGCCTACGAGGCGGTCGTCCCGAACCACGTGACCCACCGCGCGGCGGCGGCGCCGGCGCACGTCTCCAAGCCGACTTCGAGCACGACCGTCACCCGCTCGGGCTCGAGCGCCACGCATTCGCGACCGAGCCGCTCAGCCGCCCCGCTGCCTGCCGCGCGCGTATCGGCGAAGCCCGGCTTTGACCGCCCCGGCGCCGGCGCGCCCGGATCGCAAGGCGAGCGCGGCGCGGCCGGGCCGCCGGGGCCGAAGGGCTCACTCGGCGCCATGGGCCTTCTCGGGGCGACCGGCGTAAGCGGAGCAACAGGCGCCCGCGGCGCGACCGGAGCGGCAGGTGCCGTCGGCGCCACCGGCGCGGCCGGCGCAACAGGTGTCATCGGCTCAACGGGTATGACCGGCGTAGCGGGCGCGAGGGGCTCGACGGGCTCGACCGGCGCTCGCGGCGCGACGGGCGCCCAGGGCATCGCCGGCCCACCCGGCGCGCAAGGGCCTACCGGCACCAAGGGCACGACAGGTGCCACCGGCGTCAAGGGCGCAACGGGTAGCACGGGCGCGACAGGGGCCAAGGGCTCGACCGGCTCCAAGGGCGCGACGGGATCGGCCGGAACGAGTGGCGCCACCGGATCGAAGGGCGCAACCGGCGCGCTGGGCGCAACCGGATCGACGGGCGGCACCGGTGCGACTGGCGCGCAGGGCGTCACGGGCGGCAAGGGCGCGACCGGCACAAACGGGGTCACCGGTGCGAACGGAACGACCGGTGCGGAGGGCCCGACCGGAGCCCAGGGCGCGGCAGGTGCTCGAGGTCCCACCGGAGCTGCTGGCGCGACGGGATCAACGGGCGCAACCGGGGCGGATGGAACGACGGGCTCGGCGGGTGCGACCGGTGCGAAGGGTGCGACTGGTGCGAAGGGCGCCACCGGAGCAGAGGGCGTAGCCGGCGCCGGCGGCGCCACGGGCTCGAAGGGCGCAACCGGAGTCGCGGGCGCGACGGGCGCTCAAGGCCCAGCCGGGGCCCAGGGTCCCACGGGCGCAAAGGGCGCGACCGGCGCCAAGGGTGCCACGGGCGCGCAAGGCCCGGCGGGCGCGCAGGGTCCAGCGGGCGCCCAGGGCCCCACGGGCGCAGACGGCGCAACCGGCGCGAAGGGCAGCACTGGATCCAAGGGCGTCACCGGCTCGAAGGGTGCGACCGGCTCCAAGGGCACGACGGGCTCCAAGGGAGCAACCGGTTCCAAGGGTGCGACCGGCTCCAAGGGCGCGACCGGCTCCAAGGGCGCGACGGGCTCGAAGGGCACGACGGGTACTCAAGGCCTCAGCGCCTGGGACGTCGACATCACGAAATCCGCGGACCAGACGGTCACGAACAACGCGACGCTCCAGAACGACAGCCAGCTCAGCTTCAGCGTCAACGCCGGCGAGACGTGGTACGTGCAGCTGCTGCTCTCGTACAGCGGCAACAACGCGACCGGCGATTTCAAATGTGACTTCAGCTTCCCGAGTTCCTCCGGCTTCGTTCGCTACACCGGCGACAACACGGCCGCAGACGCCATCCTGGCCTCGACGGGCGTCCGCTTCGCAGCGGTGGCGAATCTCACCTCGATCGCGCTCGGCACCGACGCGCTCGACACGCCGCGCGTACTGGATCTCGAGCTGATGCTGAGGCCGACCGCGAGCGGGACGGTGCAGTTCCGCTTCGCGAACAACGCGGCTGCCGCTGGCCGGACGTCGACCACGCGCGCCGGCTCCACCCTCGTCGCGCGCAAGCTGGGCTAGGAGCCTCCGGGCCTCCAGAGCGGCTCGCCGCCGGCCGCGTTCGCGGTGCGGGCGAGGATGAAGAGCAGGTCCGAGAGTCGGTTCAGGTAGACCGGCACGAGGGGATTGAGCTCGACCTCCCGCGCGGCGACCAACGCCGCGAGCTCGGCGCGGCGGCAGACGGCACGGGCGACGTGGAGGCGCGCGGCCGCCTCGGTTCCGCCCGGCAGGACGAAGCTCTTCAGCTCCGGCAGCCGCTCGTTGTGCTCGTCGCAGAGCCGCTCGAGCTCGTCGACCTGCGCCTGCGTCACGCGGAGGCGCTCGCCCGCGGCCTCGTACGGGACCGAGAGGTCGGCGCCGAGGTCGAAGAGCTGGTTCTGGATCCGCGACAACGGCTCGCGCAGAGCCGGGTCGAGGTCCGGGAGTGCGAGCACGACGCCGAGGTGCGAGTTCAGCTCGTCGACGATCCCGTACGCGACGACCCGCGGATCGAGCTTCAAGACCCGGGAGCCGTCGCCGAGGCTCGTCTCCCCCGCGTCACCTCCGCGCGTGTAGATCTTCGTGAGCCGGACCGGCTCGTCACGCCTGCGCGGGCTCACGGGCGGCGGGCTACCGCCGACCGGCCGCCACTGCGTGCGATCGTCACGCTTTCGGCACGGTCCGTTGGCAGACACGTCACAGTTCGCGGACTAGCCTGTTGGTGGGCGGGAGTGGTGGGCACCCGCGTCTCGTGCGTGAACATCACACTCACCCCTGCGCGAGCTCCCGCTCGCGGAGACCGAGGATCGAGCGCGCGATCACGAGGCGCTGGATCTCGCTCGTGCCCTCGTAGATCTCCGTGATCTTGGCGTCGCGGTAGTAGCGCTCGACCGGGAACTCCTTCGTGTAGCCGTAGCCGCCGAGCACCTGGATCGCCTCGGCGGTCTGGCGCCGCGCGACCTCGGAGGCGAACAGCTTCGCCTTCGCCCCCTCCTCGGTGTGCGGCCGCCCCTCCTGCTTCAGCCACGCCGCGCGGTAGACGAGCAGCCGAGCGGCATCGATCTCCGTCGCCATGTCGGCGAGCTTCCACTGGATCGCCTGGAACTCGGCGATCGCCTTCCCGAACTGCCGCCGCTCGAGCGCGTACGAGCGCGCGGTCTCGTATGCGGCCTGCGCGATCCCGAGCGCCTGGGCCGCGATCCCGATCCGCCCGCCGTCGAGGGTCGACATCGCGACGGAGAAGCCTTTCCCCTCCTCGTGCAGCAGCCGATCGCGGCCGACGTGCGCACCCTCGATCCCGAGGTCGACGGTCGACGACGAGTTGAGGCCGAGCTTCTCCTCCTCGCGCGTGACGCGCACCTGGTCGCCGTCGAGGATGAACGCGGAGACGCCCTTCGGCCCAGGAGTGTCGGGATCCGTGCGCGCGAAGAGGAGCACTGTCCCGCCGAAGCCGCCGTTCGTGATCCACTGCTTCGAGCCGGTGATCGACCAGCCGTCGCCGTCCGGCGTGGCTGCGGTGCGCAGCGAGCCCGCGTCCGAGCCGGCCTCCGGCTCCGTGAGCGCGAACGCGCCGATCGCCTCGGAGCGCGCGAGCGGGGGCACGAACCGGCTCCGCTGCTCGTCGGTGCCGAAGCCGAGGATCGGCAGCGTGACGGCGCTCGTGTGCACCGCGACGGTCACGCCCACCCCCGCGTCCGCGCGGGAAAGCTCCTCCAGCACGAGGATGTACGAAAGGAAGTCGGCGCCCGCGCCGCCGTACTCCTCGGCGATGCAGACGCCCATCAGGCCCAGGTCGGCGAGCTTGCCCAGCAACTCTCGGGGAAAGCCGTGCTCGCGGTCCCACTGCGACGCGTTCGGCTCGATCTCCGCCTGCGCGAACTCCCGCGCCAGCGCCTGGATCTCCCGCTGGTCGTCGGTGAGGTCGAACCTCAACGCTACGCGTCCGGTTTCGCCGCCGGAACCGCCAAGAAGACCGTCTCGCTGCGCCGCACTAGCACTCGCGCGCTGGGCCGGATTCGCATCGGCGGCGAGTATAGTCGTGGCCGGTTTGGCTTCAGGGACCGCGCAGGGCACGCTGCCGTGGAGCTGGTACTCCGACCCCGAGCTGCTGCGACAGGAGCAGGAGCGGGTCTTTCGGCGCGGCTGGCAGTATGCCGGCCCGGCCGAGCACGCCTCGGAGGCCGGGAGCTTCTTCACGTGCGAGGTCGGCGACGTGCCGGTCGTCGTCACGCGCGACCGTGACGGAGGGCTACACGCCCTGCTCAACGTCTGCCGGCACCGCGGCTCGATCGTCGCCCGCGGCCGAGGGAGGCGCGAGACGCTGCAATGCCCGTACCACGCGTGGACGTACGGCCTCGACGGCCGGCTGCGCACGGCGCCGCGCGCACCCGAGCTCGATCTCGACGGCGTCTGCCTGCTGGAGCTCTCGATGGAGGCGTGGGGCCCGCTGCTGTTCGTCAACCCCGACCCGGAGGCGGCGCCGCTGGCGCAGACCCTGGGGCCTGTTCCCCAGCTCGTCGCGGCGGCGGGAATCGACGTCGACCGTCTGCGCGTCCGTCGCCGCAGCGAGTTCGAGCTCGCGTGCAACTGGAAGGTCGCGGTCGAGAACTACCTCGAGTGCTACCACTGCGCCGTCGCCCACCCGGGCTTCAGCGCGGTCGTCGATGTCTCGCCGGATGCCTACCGCCTCGAGACGCACGCGCTCGGCTCCAGCCAGTTCGGGCCGACGAGGAACGGCGAGGGCCCCGTCGAGGGGCAGTTCCACTGGCTCTGGCCGGTGACGAAGCTCTATGCGCTCCCTGGCCCGCCGAACCTCGCCGCCGGTCCGGTGACGCCGGTGGGTCCCGAGCGCACCCGCGGGTTCATCGACTACTTCTTCCCGGAGGACGTCGCGGAAGAGCAGGTCGAAGAGCTGCTCGCCTTCGACGACCAGGTCGGGCTCGAGGATCACGCGCTCGTCGAGTCGGTGCAGGCGGGCGTGCGCTCAGGGCTGCTCGACGAGGGCCGCCTGATGCCGCAGAGCGAGCAGCTGCTCGCCCAGTTCCAGCGGCTCGTGCGCGAGGCGCTCGCGTGAGAGCCGCCCTCGTGGCGGCGGCTGTGCTCGCGGCCACCGCCGGTTGCGGCGGCAGCCCGCCCTCGACCGAGAGCGTCGTCCGGGCCTGGAGCCAGGCCGTCAACACCGACGACAACGAGCGCGCCGCCGACCTGTTCGCGCGCGGCGCCGAGGTCGTCCAGGGCGACACCGTGACGACGCTGCGGACACACCGCGACGCGGTCGCGTGGAACTCGCACCTCCCCTGCTCCGGCCGGATCGTCTCGATCAAGACGAGGGGCCAGACTGCGACGACCACCTTTCAGCTGGGCGACCGGCCACACAGCCGCTGCGACGGCCCCGGGCGGCGGGCAACCGCGATCTTCCGCGTCGTGAAGGGGAAGATCGTGCTCTGGCACCAGACCGAGACCGCCGCCCCGCCCGCGTCGACAGCCTAGGCTAGTGCACCGAAGCGAGCGGCTCGCTGCCCTCGAGCTCGCGCCGGATGCGCCTGAGCACGCGCTCGCGCGAGCGGAAGGCGTCCACGACCTCGGGGTCGAACTGCAGGCCGGACTGGGCCACGAGCTCGCGCCCCGCGGCCGCCCAGCTGAGCGCGCGCCGGTACGGGCGGTCGCTCGTCATCGCGTCGAGCGCGTCGGCCACGGCGAAGATCCGCGCCGCCACCGGGATCTCGTTCTGTACGAGGCTGTCCGGGTAGCCGCGGCCGTCCCACCGCTCGTGGTGCGAGCGGACGACCTGGATGCCGCCGCCGTGCAGGAACGACACCCCCCGCAGGAGCTGCTCGCCGAGGATCGTGTGCGTCTGCATCAGCCGACGCTCGGCGTCGGTCAGCGGGCCGGGCTTCTGCAGGATGCGATCGGGGATCCCGATCTTGCCGACGTCGTGGAGCATGAACCCGTAGACGACGCTCTCGTCGTCGGCGACCTCGGGCGCGGCGAGGTGGGCGAGCTCCAGGGCGTAGCGATGCACGCGCTGCGAGTGCGCGCCCGTGCCGCTGTCCTTCGACTCGAGCGCGCCGGCAAGCGCGGTCACGGTCTCGTGGTAGGCCTCCTCGAGCAGTCGGCGCTGGCCGCGCTCGAGCTCGAGCAGGTGGCGCAGATCGCGCGCGTAGAGCAGCAGCTGCTCGCCCGACTCACGCTTGCGGCTGGCCCGGAACGGCCGCGCGTGAAGGCCGCCGGCCAGGCGCTCGACGACCGCCAGCAGCTCGAGCGGGCTGAACGGCTTCAGCAGGAGCGCGTCGGCGCCGACCTCCTGCGCCGTCGCCTCGTTCGCCATGTCGGAGCCGGTGAGGAGGACGACCGGGATGTCGTGCGTCGCTCGAGACCCCTTCAGCCGTGCGCAGAAGGCGGCGCCGTCGAGGCCCGGCATGCGCACGTCGAGCACGATCGCGTCGGGGCGGGCGGCGGCGATGCGCTGCTGCGCGACTGCGGCGTTCGGGGCCTCGTCGACCTCGACGTCGACGGCCTCGAAGGTCGTGCGCAGCAGGGCTCGGAGCCCGTCGTCGTCGTCGACCAGCAAGAGGCGCAATGCGCTCTCCTTTATCGGCGGCTCGGCTCTCACCGAGTAGACCTATCGGTCTCTACTGGGAATAGATGAAGAAGCCCGCACCGGACTTGCGGCCCAGTCTCCCAGCAGCCACCAGCTCTCGGAGGAGCGGGCAGGGGGCATAGCGGTCATTTTCGAGGCCGTCGCGCAGGACGTCCATGATCGCGACGCACGTGTCGAGGCCGATCAGGTCGGCCAGCGCAAGAGGCCCCAGCGGGTGCGCGAACCCCAGCTTCGCGATCGTGTCGATCGCCTCGGCCTCGGCCACGCCGTCGTGCAGCGCCCACACGGCCTCGTTGATGAACGGCATCAGGATCCGGTTCGAGACGAACCCGGGAAAGTCATTCGCGACGGCCGGCGTCTTCCCAAGCTCGATCGCGAGCTCGGTGATCGTCTCAGCCGTCTCGTCGGAGGTCTCGCGGCCGCGGACGACCTCGACGAGCTTCAGGACCGGCACGGGATTGAAGAAGTGCATGCCGATCACCCGATCGGGGCGGCTGGTGGCCGCGGCAAGGGAGCCGATCGGGATCGAGGACGTGTTGGAGGCGAGCACCGCCTCTGGCGGAAGCGTCCCATCGGCGCGCCGAAAGACGTCCTCCTTGACCGCCGCGTCCTCGACGACGGCCTCGACCATCAGGTCGGCGGCCACGAGATCGTCGACCGGCTCGACCCGGCCGAGCACCTCCTCCGGGTCGGCCCCGCCCTTCTCGGCGAGCTTCGTAAGGCTCTTGCGCATCGCCTCGACCCCGCGCTCAACCGCCCCCGGAGCCGCGTCGTGGAGCGAGACGCGCCGGCCGGAGGCGGCCATCACCTGCGCGATCCCGCCGCCCATCTGGCCGGCGCCTACGACGAGCACGTGCTCGAACTTCACGCGCGGGAGGCTAACGTGCGCGCGTGGAGCGGGAGCCCCGCCTGCGGCGAGCTACAGCGGGCGATGCGGCCGCTATCGCCGCGATTCAGGTCGAGACCTGGCGGGCCGCCTACGCCCATGCCTTCCCGCCGGAGTACCTGGAAGGACTCTCGGTCGCCGACCGCCGTGTGCTCTGGACGCGCACGCTGTCCGACGGGACGTTTGACGTCTTCGTGGCGGAACTCGGCGGCCACGTCGCCGGGTTCGTTTCCTCGGGGCCCCGCCGAGGACAAGACCGCGCCGGGCGAGCTGTTCGCGCTCTACGTCGCGCCCAGCGACTGGGGAAAAGGAGCCGGCCGCACTCTGCTCGAGCGCGCGGAGACTGCGCTTCGAGACGCCGGCTTCGACACCGCAGTTCTCTGGGTGCTGAAGGACAATCCGAGGGCTCGCCGCCTGTACGAGGCCGCGGGGTGGCGAGCAGACGGAGGCCGAAAGCGCCTGACCGAGGGCCGCGGGGACGCGGTGGAGGTTCGCTACCGCAAGCCGATCGCGGCCTCGCCGTCGTCATAGAGCAGGTACGGCCAGACCTGTTGAGCCCCTAGACCTCGACCAAGGCGTCGCTCGTGCGATGCCGACCCAGAGGACGGCCGGGCTTCGCCCGGGCGTCCGTCCAACACCGGCGTGGCTGCCGAGGGACCGGGAACCCACGCTCACACCTCGATGAGCAGCGCGTCGCCCTGGCCGCCGCCGGAGCAGATGGCCGCGAGGCCGAGGCCGCCGCCGTTGCGGCGCAGCTCGTGGACCATCGTCCCGAGGATGCGCGCGCCCGAGGCGCCGATCGGGTGGCCGAGCGCGACGGCGCCGCCGTTCACGTTCACCTTCTCCGGGTCGGCGCCGAGCATCTTCGTCGAGTTCAGCACGACCGACGAGAAGGCTTCGTTCAGCTCCACGCGCTCGACGTCGTGGATCGTCTTGCCGGCCTTCTCGAGCGCGATCGCGCCCGCTTTCGCCGGGGTTCGCGCGAGGTAGGCGAAGTCGTCCGCGACGTAGCCCTGTGCGACGATCGTCGCCAGCACCTCCAGTCCGCGCCGCTTCGCGAACTCGTCGCTCGTTACCACCAGCGCGGCGGCGCCGTCGTTCACACCCGGCGCGTTTCCCGCCGTCGTCGTCCCCTCGGAGTCGAAGACCGGCTTCAGGCGCGCGAGCTTCTCGATCGACGTGTCGCGCCGCGGCCCCTCGTCCACCGCGAACTCGTCGACCGCGACGATCTCCGGCTCGAAGCGGCCCTCGTCGATCGCCTGCACGGCGCGCTCGTGGGAGCGCAGCGCCCAGAGATCCTGCTCCTCGCGTGAGATGCCGAGCTCGCGCGAGACGAACGACGCCTGCTCGACCATGTGCCGGTTGTCGAAGGTCGAGGTGAGGCCGTCGTGGGTCATCAGGTCGATCAGCGTCCCGTCGCCGAGCCGGTAGCCGAACCGGGCCTTCTTCAGTACGTACGGCGCGTTCGACATCGACTCCATCCCGCCCGCGACGACGACCTCCACGTCGCCCGCGCGGATCATCTGGTCGGCGATCTCGACGGCGCGGATCGAGGACGCGCAGACCTTGTTGATCGTGTCGGACGGGAGCTCGATCGGCAGCCCGGCGCCGATCGTCGCTTGCCGCGCCGGTGCCTGGCCGACGCCGCCCTGCAGCACCTGGCCCATGATCGCGTAGTCGACCTCGTCGTTCTCCACGCCGGCATGGTCGAGCGCCGCGCGGATCGCGATCGCTCCGAGCTCCGTCGCCTCGCGGTCGACGAGCGCGCCTCCGAGCCTGCCGAACGGCGTTCGAACGGCCGAGACGATGACTGCGCGGGCCATGCGAAAAACCCTAGCGAGTGAAGTCGAGCCCGGGCGCGAGCCGGCCGGCGAACGCCGCGATCAGCCGGATCGCCGCCTCGACGTCGTCCAGGGAGACGATCTCGCCCGGCGTGTGGATGTAGCGAGTGGCGAGCGAGACGAGCCCGGTGGCGATGCCGGCCCGACTCGCGTAGGCGGCGTCCATGTCGGTGTGCGTGTCGCCGGCGGAGACGTTGACCGCGTACGGGATGCCCTCGTCCTCGGCGGCCGCGACGAGCAACTCGAAGACCTTCGGGTTGATCGTCGACCCGCGGTTCACGATCGGGCCGGCGCCGAGCTTCGCCTCGCCGTCGACCTTCGGGTCGCCTTCCGGGATGTCGGTCGCGCCGGTGACGTCGATCGCGATGGCGACCTGCGGCTCCAGCGCGAACAGCGTCGTGCGCGCGCCTCCGTAGTCGCCGACCTCCTCCTGGACCGCGGCCACCGCCGCGACGTCGCCGGGCGAGCCGCCGTACCCTGCGACCGCGCGCGCCGCCTCGAGCGCTACGTAGGCGCCGAGCCGGTTGTCCAGCGACCGCGAGGCGATCCGGCCGGCCGAGAGCTCCACCGGCGCGCCCGCGATCACCGCGACGTCGCCGATCTGCAGCAGCCCGAGCGCCTCCTCGCGGTTGCGGGCGCCGATGTCGACGTGCAGGTCGTCGAGCTGGACCTGCTCCCGCTTCTCGCCGGGCTTCGGCCGCTTGCCGCTCTTGCGGCCGATCACGCCGGGAACGGATCCTTGGCGCGTGAGAAGCTCGACCCGCTGCCCGTGCAGGACGTCGGGCCTCGTGCCGCCGACGGTGAGGAAGTAGACGAAGCCGTCTTCGTCCACGTGCGTGACCAGCACGCCGATCTCGTCGATGTGCCCGAGAAGCGCGAGCAGCGGCCCGCCGCCGGTGCCCCGAACGCGCGCGACCGACGAGCCGAGCGCGTCACTCGTGACCTCGGCGAACTCCGAGGCGGCCTCGCGCCAGACCGTCGCGGCCGGCGTCTCGTAGCCCGACGGGCCGGGCGCGGTGAGCAACCTGCGGAGAAGCTCGGGAACGGCCATGACGGTGGAGCCTATGCCGCCGTTTGCCGTTTCCGCCGCCGGGAAGCGCTCCCCGGAGCGACGAAAGGAGCACGACATGCCAAGCTGGGCATGGATCGTGATAGTGATCGCCGCCGTCGTGATCGTCGGCGCGATCGCGTGGAGCGCCTACAACACGCGCCGCCGGAGAGGACTGCAGGACCGCTTCGGCAGCGAGTACGACCGCACCGTGGCAGACGCGCCGAGCCGCCGCGAGGCCGAGGCGGAGCTCAGCGAGCGCCAGAAGCGCCGCGACGAGCTCGAGATCCGGCCGCTCGAGCAGTCGTCGCGGGACCGCTACGCCAGCCGGTGGCAGAACACGCAGGCGGCGTTCGTGGACGATCCCGAGGCCGCCGTCGGCGACGCCGACCGACTGATCCAACAGGTGATGCGGGACCGCGGCTATCCGGTGGACGACTTCGAGCAGCGCGCGAACGACCTCTCGGTCGACCACCCGGACGTCATCTCCAACTACCGCGCGGCTCACGGGATCTCGATCGCGAACGATCGCGGCAATGCGTCGACCGAGGATCTCCGTACGGCGATGGTGCACTACCGCGCCCTCTTCGCCGAACTGCTCGAGACGGAGCCGGCGGAGGCGCGGCGGACGTAGCCCTTGACGTCCGGCCCCGGGTACGCCTACCCTGAAGCCAGATGTCTTCCGTCACGCGTACCTGGGGCTGGGCCTGGCGCACCGAGCGGGGCGGGAGCGTCGCCTGAGCTGACCTAGACGCAAACCCGTTCCGCTCGAAGACCTTCCAGACGGAGGGTCTTTTTGGTTTGTCCGAATGAACGCACTCACCGTCATCTCCACCGACCTCCTCACCCCCCTCGGGGCGTACCTCCGGCTGCGCGCCGGGGGGCGGGCGAGCTTCCTGCTCGAGTCCGTCGAGAAGGGCCGGCTCGGCCGGCACTCGTTCGTCGGCTGCGGGTCGCGCATCGTCGACTTCGACGAGGCCGAAGCGTGCGGGCTGCCGGTGGTCGGCTACCTCGGCTACGACCACGTCGCGCGGCTCGAGCCGACCGTCCCGCTGCCCGAGGCGGGCCGCGGCCTGCCGGAGAGCCGCTTCGTCGTCGCCGAGACGCTCGTGCGCTTCGACCACGGGCTCGGGATGGCCGATGTCCTCTGCGGCGACCCCGGCGTGGTCGGCGATCTGCTGGAGGGACCGCAGCCGTCGCCGGAGCCGCCGTCCCGGTCACGCGCCGGCTCGACCCGCCGGCTGCCCTCGCGGCTCGCGTACGAGCGCGCGGTGGTGGAGGCGAAGGACCACATCCGCGCCGGCGACGCCTTCCAGATCGTGCTCTCGCAGCGCGCCGAGCGGCCGACCTCCGCCAGCGCGCTCGAGCTCTACCGCTCGCTGCGCCGCGTCAACCCGTCGCCGTACCTCTTCCTGCTCGAGCTCGACGGCGTGGCCCTGGTCGGCTCCTCGCCCGAGACCCTCGTCAAGGCCGAGGGCCGCCAGGCGTCGCTCAACCCGATCGCCGGCACGACGCGGCCCGGCGAAGGCGACGCCGAGCGGCTGCTCGCGTCCGAGAAGGACCGCGCCGAGCACGTGATGCTCGTCGACCTCGGCCGCAACGACCTCTCGCGCGTCTGCCGCCCGGGTACCGTGCAGGTCGCGCGCTTCCTCGAGCCCGAGCGCTTCTCGCACGTCACGCACCTCGTCTCCGAGGTCGTCGGCGAGCTCGAGCCGGAGGTCGCGCACTTCGACCTGCTGCGCGCGTGCTTCCCGGCCGGCACCGTCTCTGGCGCCCCGAAGGTGCGGGCGATGCAGCTGATCTCGGAGCTCGAGGGACACCGGCGCGGCCCCTACGCGGGCGCCGTCCTCTACTCGCTCCCGGGCGAGGCGCTGGACGCCTGCATCGCGATCCGCACGGTGGTGCTGCACGACGGCGTCGCGCTGCTGCAGGCCGGCGCGGGGATCGTCGCCGACTCCGACCCCGCAGCCGAGCACGACGAGTGCCTGCGCAAGCTCGCCGCGCTCGAGACGGCGATCGAGCTCGCGGAGGCCCGGCAACCCTCGGCTTCCTCGGGCGCCGCTGGTGGTGCGGTGCCGGAGGGGACAGTGCCTGGACGCACGGCTCCGGAGAGCACGGTGCCGCCAGCCGCGTCAGGCGACGGCGGAGCCGGGCTCCGCCCGGCGGGAGCCGCCGCCGGCGAGGGAGGCGAGGATTGATCCTGCTCGTCGACAACTACGACTCGTTCACGTACAACCTCGCGCACCTCTTCGGTGAGCTCGGCGCCGAGGTCACAGTCCTCAGGAACGACGCGATCGACGCCGCGGGCGCGGCCCGGCTCGGCGCGACGCATCTCGTCATCTCCCCCGGCCCCGGCCGGCCGTCCCACGCCGGCGCGACGCCGGAGATCATCCGGCGACTGGCACCCTCGCTCCCGACCCTGGGCGTCTGCCTGGGGCATCAGGCGATCGTGGAGGTGTTCGGCGGAGAGATCGGGCTCGCACGGGAGCTTGTCCACGGCAAGGCGTGCACCGTCCGGCACGACGGCCGCGGCCTCTTCGCCGGGCTGCCCGAGCAGCTCGAGGCGGGGCGCTACCACTCCCTCGCCGCCGACACGATCCCGGCCGAGCTCGAAGTGTCGGCGACGGCGGAAGACGGCGAGGTGATGGCGGTGCGCCACCGCGAGCTGCCGGTCGACGGCATCCAGTTCCATCCCGAGTCCGTGCTCACCCCACTCGGACGCGAGCTCGCGCGAAACTTC
Organism: Gaiellaceae bacterium; assembly: GCA_045806105.1. Classification (GTDB taxonomy): domain Bacteria; phylum Actinomycetota; class Thermoleophilia; order Gaiellales; family Gaiellaceae; genus AC-32. Next base: position 26,883 of record JBJMJY010000056.1, read on the forward strand.
CTGGCCAGATGATCCAGCAGGCCCTGCAGCAGGTGCTCGACGGCCACGACCTGAGCCGCGAACAGACGCGCGAGGTGATGGGCGAGATCATGAGTGGCGACGCGACGCCCGCCCAGATCGGCGGCTTCCTCGTCGCGTTGCGCGCGAAAGGCGAGACGCCTGACGAGATCGCGGGCTGCGCGGAGGCGATGCGGGCGCACGTGCTCGCCGTGCGGCCGCGGCGCGACGACCTCGTCGACACGGCCGGCACGGGCGGCGACGGCGCGCACACGATCAACATCTCGACTGCGGCGGCACTCGTGGCCGCGGCGGCCGGAGCGGCCGTGGCGAAGCACGGCAACCGCGCCGTCTCCTCACAGTGCGGCTCGGCCGACGTGCTCGAAGCGCTCGGCTTCACGCTCGAGCAGGAACCGCAACGGATCGAGCGGTCGATCGACGAGCTGGGCTTCGGCTTCCTCTTCGCGCCGTCCCACCACCCCGCGATGCGACATGCCGCGCCGGTGCGCAAAGAGCTGGCGACGCGAACGGTCTTCAACGTCCTCGGGCCCCTGACGAACCCCGCCGGCGCGCGTGCGCAGGTCGTCGGGGTCTACTCGGAGCAGCTCGTGCGCACGATCGCGGAGGTGCTCGTCCGACTCGGAGCGCGCCGCGCGTTCGTGGTGCACGGCGCCGGCGGGATCGACGAGCTCTCGCCCGTCGGCCCGAACCTCGTCGCAGAGGTCGTCGACGGATCCGTCCGGGAGCGCACGCTCGATCCCGAGACGGAGCTCGGCCTGCCGCGCTGCAGCGTCGAGGAGCTGCGCGGCGGCACGCCGGCGCAAAACGCCACCGCGCTCCGCGAGGTGCTCGCCGGCGGCGACGGCGGCCGGCGCAGCGCGATCCTGCTCAACGCCGCCGGCGCGATCGCCGCCGCCGGCCACGCCGCCGACCTGCGGGAAGGGCTCGAGCTCGCGCGTCAGGCCGTCGACTCCGGCGCCGCGGCGGAGCGCCTCGAGCAGCTCGTCGCCTTCTCGCGCCAGACTGTCGTCGCCTGATGGGACGGTTCCGCGACGCCCTCGCAGCTCCGGGCCTCGGCGCGATCGCCGAGGTGAAGCGCCGCTCGCCGTCGGCCGGCGACCTGCGCCCGGACGCCGACCCGGCGAAGCTCGCGGCCCAGTTCGCGCAGGCGGGCGCTGCAGCGATCTCCGTCCTCGTCGACGACCGATTCGGC
>JBJMJY010000057.1:0-37184 GCA_045806105.1 Gaiellaceae bacterium
GCATCGCGAGCTCCTCCTCCGAGACGTCGAGCGTCCCGTCGGGCCGCACATTGACCTCGATCCCCTTCAGGATGCGAAACGGAGCCACGATCTCGTTCAGCGCATCGATCTGCTCGGCCTGCTGCTGCAGCAAGCCGCCGCGCAGGCGCTGCGAGTGGTCGCAGACGGCGTAGTACGCGTAGCCGCGCCCGATCGCGGCAGCGACCATGTCCTCGAGCGAGTCCTTTCCGTCCGACCACGTCGTGTGAGTGTGCAGGTCGCCCCGAAGGTCACGCAGCTCGACGAGCGCCGGGAGGTCGTGGGTACGGGCTGCGGCCAGCTCACCGCCGTTCTCGCGCAGCTCCGGTGGGATCCAGTCGTAGCCGAGGAACCTGTAGACCTCCTCCTCGGTGGCGAAGCGGTGCTCCTCGCCGCTCTCCACCACCGTGACCGAATACTCCGAGATCGAGAAGCCGCGGCGCACCGCATCCTCCCGCAACGCCACGTTGTGGTGCTTCGAGCCGCTGAAGTGCTGCAGCAGGTTGCCGTAGCTCTCCGGCGGGACGACGCGCAAGTCGAAGCGGAAGCCCTCGTGCGAGACGACGGTCGCCTTGGTCGGCCCCTTCGCGACGACCTCCGAGACCCACGTCAACTTCGTGAAGTACTCGGTGAGCGCCTTCGGGTCGCTCGCGGTGGCGATGATGTCGAGATCGCGCACCGTCTCCCTGCGACGGCGCGCGCTCCCACCCTCGCACACGCGCTCGGCCGCCGGGTGCTCGCGCAGCACCTCGACGACGGCGAGGAGCGCGGGCAGTGCCTGGCCCAGCAGCGTGCGCGTCGGGCCAGAGACCGTCTTCTTGCGGCCCACCGCCTTGAGCACGCTCTCCTCGAGCTTCGCGCCGAGGCCGGGCAGCGTGCGGAGCCGCTGCGCGCGCGCCGCGTCCTTCAGCTCCGCCAATGTCGTCACGCCCAGCTCCTGCCAGATCTTGCGCACCGTCTTCGGCCCCATCCCCGGGATGTGCAGGAACTCGACCACCTCCGGCGGGATCGTCCTGCGCCGCTTCGACAGCGCCTCGATCTCGCCGGTGTCGACGATCTGGACGATCTTGTCCTGGATCGTCGCGCCGATCCCCGGCAGCTCCTTCGCCGTGCCCTCGAGGGCGAGCTGCGCCACCGGCGTTCCCGTCTCGCGCACTCGCGAGGCAGCGCGGCGGTAGGCGAGCACGCGGAAGGCCGCCTCGCCCTCGATCTCCAGCAGGTCAGCCAGCAGCTCGAGCTGCTCGGCCACCTCCGCGTTGCGGGGAAGCGTCTTCGCTTTCGCCACGACAGCGATCATATGGACGTGAAGGCGGTCGTCTGCCTGCCGACGTACAACGAGCGCGAGAACCTCGAGCGGATGCTGCGCGCGCTCGCAGACAAGGGCGTCGAGGTGCTCGTGATCGACGACAGCTCGCCCGACGGCACCGGCGAGCTCGCCGACCGGCTGGCCGCGGAGCTCGACTTCGTCTCGGTTCTTCACCGAGAGCGAAAAGAGGGTCTCGGGCCCGCGTACCTCGCCGGCTTCCGGCGCGCACTGGCAAGCGGAGCAGAGCTCGTGCTCGAGATGGACGCCGACTTCTCGCACGACCCCGCCGACGTGCCCCGCCTGGCCGAGGCGGCGCGCGAGGCCGACGTCGTGCTCGGCTCCCGCTACGTCGACGGCGGCGCGATCGCCAACTGGGGCTGGCTGCGCCGCTTCGTCTCGGCCGGCGGCTCGCTGTACGCCCGCGTGCTGCTCGGCGTCCCCGTCCACGACCTGACGGGCGGCTTCAAGTGCTTCCGCCGCGACGTGCTCGAGACGATCGACCTCGATGCGATCGCCTCGCGCGGCTACGCTTTCCAGATCGAGACCACCTACCGCGCGCTGCGCGCCGGCTTCCGGGTGGTCGAGGTGCCGATCCGCTTCGTCGACCGGGAGCACGGCGGCTCGAAGATGAGCCGCGGCATCTTCGCCGAGGCGGTCTGGAAGGTTCCCGTCCTGCGGCTGCGCGCGCTGGCGGGCCGCTTGTAGCATCGCGAGCGTGGACGAGCTGACCGACGCGAGCTTCGAGCAGGAGGTTCTCCAGGCCGAGACGCCCGTCGTCGTCGACTTCTGGGCGCCGTGGTGCGGCCCGTGCCGCGCGGTCGAGCCGATCTTCGCCCAGCTCGAGGAGGAGCACGCCGGCCGCGTCAAGTTCGCGAAGCTCGACATCGACCAGAACCTCCAGACCGCCTCGCGCTACGAGGTGCTCTCGATCCCGACCGCGATCCTCTTCGAGGGCGGCGAAGCGCGGGGAACGGTCGTCGGCGCCCGGCCGCGCTCGTACTACGAGCAGGCCTGGGCGGAGTGGCTCACGGCGGCGCCGTAGCCGACTTCGCGGCCGGCGCTCGCTGCGCGCGCAGCTCTCGCTGGACTCCCCGCGAGGCCACCGTCGCGTCGCCTTTGGTGCTGCTGCGAATCGTCGGATCGATGATCACGTAGAGCAGGTCCACGATCAAGTTCGCGACGACAACCGCGACGCTGACCACGATCACGACGCCCATGATCATCGGCAGGTCGCTGTTCGCAAGCGAGCGCACCAGCAGGCGGCCCATCCCCGGCAGCGTGAAGACCGTCTCGATGAACAGCGCTCCGGCAAAGGCGACGCCGACGTCCATCCCGAGCATCGTGATCACCGGCAGCAACGCATTGCGGAAGACGTGCACCCGCATCACGCGGAAGCTGCTCGCGCCCTTCGCGCGCGCCGTCCGCACGTAGTCCTCGTCCATCGTCTCCAGGAGGCTCGCTCGGATCATGCGCGCGTAGAGCGCTGCGAAGAGGAAGGCGAAGGTGAGCCAGGGCAGGATCATGTGCCACGCCCAGTAGCGCGGTCCGCCGCAGAGGTTCGCGCTCTCCGGGTCGTAGCGCAGGTCGCAGTAGCCGCCGACCGGGAACCAGTGCAGCCTCACCCCGAAGACATACGAGAAGACGAGACCGAGGAAGACCGAGTGCGCCGAGGCGCCGGCCAGGACGAACAGCATCAGCCCCTTGTCTAAGAGCGAGCGCGGGTAGAGGGCCGACAGGACGCCGATGGGGATGGCGATCGCCAGAAAGAAGATCGCGCCGCCGAGGACAAGCGCTGCCGTCACCGGCAGCGTCTCCCAGATGACGTCGCTTACCGCGTCGCTCTGGCGGGTCGAGTCGCCGAGGTCCCCGTGAAGGAAGACGTGCGTCAGGAAACGGCCGTACTGCTCGCCGAAGGAGCCGCGGATGTTGAACTGCGTTTGCAGCCCCGGCGCGAAGCCCTGCTCGTTCCGCTGGGCGTTCCGCGAGTCCGCCGGGAGCACGAAGAACATCACGAAGACGATCAGCGTGACGACGAACACGAGCAGGACAGCCCACAGCAGCCGCCTGACGATGAAGACGAGCACTAGCGGCTAGCGTCGCCGCTCGCGCCGATCAGCGCAAGTCGGCTGTCCCCCGCCCGCCGAAGTGGTCCCAACCTGCCAGCTCTACGGGCTCGCCGTCGAGGCGGATTGCGACGCCCTGCCCCTCGACGCAGCGGCCGATGACGGTGAAACCGAGGTCGTCGGGGGTCGCCGCGAGGAGCTCGTAGTCCTCGCCGAACGCAAGGTCCTCGATCGTCGCGCCGGGTGCGAGAGGGACGCGCTCCAGGTCGAGCTCGATCCGGCAGACCGAGCGCCGGGCGACGTGACCGGCGTCGACGGCCAGGCCGTCCGAGATGTCGATGAGGGCATGTGCGGTGGTCGCGAGGAGGCGGCCCTCCCGCAGGCGCAGCGGCGGCCGCGCGTGACGCTGCTCGCGGAAGGCGGCCCCGGCGGCGCCGAGCGCCCCGGTCACGAGGACGACGTCGCCGGCCCTGGCGCCGCCGCGGCCGGGGACGCGGGCGGAGCGGCCGACCGCCGTCACGCTGAGCGAGAGCTGCTGCGCGCGCGTCGTGTCACCGCCGACGACCGGCACGCCGGCCTCGTTGAGGCCGTTGTAGAGCTCGAGCACGTCCTCGAGCTCCGTATCCTCCGGCGCGGCGAGCGTCACGAGCAGCGCCTCCGGCTCGGCGCCCGACGCCGCTAGGTCGCTGAGGTTCACCGCGGCGGCGCGGAAGCCCAGCTCGCGGTGCGTCGACCAGTCGAGCCGGAAGTGCACGCCTTCGACGAGTGCGTCCTGCGTGACCACGAAGCCGCCGGAGAGCCGCGTCGCGTCGTTGTCGATCCCGCGGGCCAGGCCACGGCGCTCCAGCTCCGCCAGCAGGCCGAACTCGCCGAGCTCAGAGAGCCGCATCGACCGCCGCCCTGAGCGCGCGCACGTCCCGGGCCGCGCGGATGACGGCAACCCCGGCGGCGCCGGCCCGGATGCAGTCCGCCGCGTTGGATGCGTCGATGCCGCCGATCGCCACGACCGGGATCGAGACCGCGGAGCAGATCTCGGCGAGACCGTCGAGGCCGATCGCCGGGTCGGCGTCGGGCTTCGACGGCGTCGGCCAGACCGGGCCGGCGCCGACGTAGGCCGCGCCGACGGCCTCGCCCTCTCGGGCCTCCTCCACCAACGCCGCCGACGTGCCGAGCAGCAGCCCCTCCGCTACGGCCCGCTCTGCGCCCTCGTCGCTGCGGCCGAGATGAACGCCGTCGGCGCCCAGCCGCAGCGCCCCCTCGACGTCGTCGTTGACGACGAAGGTCGCATCGAGCTCGCCGAAGCCCCGGCCGGCGTCGACCAGCTCGTCGGTGGTCGCCCCCTTGCGCCGGAGCTGCACCACCGTCGCGCCGCCCGCGACGGCTGCGCGGGCGGCTCCGAGGTCCTCGACGATCGCGTGCACCTTCACCGCGCGCGGGCGTCGAGCGTTTCGGGCTCGAGGTGGTAGAGCGCGTCGTAGAGCGCGACGTGGAACGACCCAGGGCCGCCGGCGCCGCGCGCCGCGTCCTCTCCCGCGACCCCGAACGCCACGAGCGCCTCCGTCGCGGCTGCCAGCGGATCGTCGCCGCGGACGCCCAGGAAGCAGCCGGTGATCGCGGTCGACATGCAGCCGGTGCCGGTGACGGTGCCGAGCAGCTCGTGCCCGTTCGCGACCGCGTTGACGGTCTCGCCGTCGGAGACGTGGTCGAGCGGACCGGTGACCGCCACGACGGTGCCGAGCAGCCGCGACGCCTCGTGTGCGAGCTCCGGGCCGCTCGCGCCGCCGACGGCCTCGACGCCGCGGATCTCGGCCGACCGCCCCGCGAGCGTCGCGATCTCCGCGGCGTTGCCGCGCAGCACCGCGATCTCGAGCTGGTCGAGCAGCCGCCGCGAGACGTCCGTGCGATACGTGGTCGCGCCGGCGCCCACCGGGTCGAGCACGACCGGCACCCCCGCGCGGTTCGCCGCGCGGCCGGCGAAGAGCATGGCCTCGACCCACTCGTCGGAGAGCGTGCCGATGTTGAGCACCAGCGCCGAGGCCGCCGAGGCCATCTCCTCGACCTCCTGCGGGGCATGGGCCATCACGGGGAGCGCGCCGATCGCGAGCGTCGCGTTGGCGGTCTCGTTCATGACCACGTAGTTGGTGATCTGGTGCACCAGCGGCTTGCGCTCCCGGATCAGGGCGAGGTCGGTACCGGCGCTCACGCGGCGCCACGCAGGCCGATCACGTCCACCGGGCCCTCGCCCGCGCCGAGCTCGGCGAGCCCCTGCGCGACCGCGCGCGACGCGGCCGCCGCGGCCCCGCGCGCCGCCGCTTCGAGCTCGAGCCCGCGCGCGAGCAGCGCCGCGAGCGTCGCCGAGTGCGTGCAGCCTGCGCCGTGGGTCGCCCCGGTCTCGTGCCGCGCGACCGGGATCTCGATGTGGCGCTCACCGTCGAAGAGGTGGTCGACCGGGTCGCCGTGGCCGCCGGTCACGATCGCGGCCGGCGCGCCGAGCTCGTGCAAGCGCCTCGCGAGATCGCGCCTGGAGCCCTCGCCGACGAGCACCTGCGCCTCGGCAAGGTTCGGCGTGACGACCGTCGCGAGCGGGAACAGCCGGTCGACAAGCGTCGCCGCGGCCTCGGGCTCGAGCAGCCGCGCGCCGGAGCTCGCGACCATCACCGGGTCGACCACAAGCGGCACCGGGTGCTCGGCGAGGAAGTCGGCGACGGCCTCGATCACCGCGGCCGAGAAGAGCATCCCGGTCTTCGCCGCGTCGACGCCGATGTCGCCGAAGACCGCCTCGAGCTGCGCCCGCACGAGCGCCGGCGGCACCTCGTGCACTCCGGTCACGCCGATCGTGCTCTGCGCGGTCAGCGCCACGATCGCGCTCATGCCGTGGCAGCCCGCGGCCGCGAAGGCCTTCAGGTCGGCCTGGATACCTGCGCCTCCGCCCGAGTCGGAGCCCGCGATCGTCAGTGCGCGTGGAACCATCCGCTCCCTTCGCCGGCATGACCCGGATCAGGTTCGTCGGGTGTGATCTCAGCCCGCAAGGGCACCCCGGTCCGGCCAGGCTAGCATCGTCCGCATGAGCAACGTCCCGCGCTACGACGGGCTTGCCGGCTGGTACGAGCGCTTCCGGCCGACGCTCGCCGAGCACGAGCTCGACGCGCTACGGCGGCTGCTCGGGCCCGGCCGCGGCCGCTGCCTCGACGTCGGCTGCGGCACCGGGGTCCCTACCACGGCCGTGGCGGAGCTGGGCTGGTCGGTGATCGGCGTCGACGTCTCGAGCGACCTGCTCGAGCGAGCGCGGGCGCGCGGGGTCGAGGTGCTCGAGGCGCCGGCGGACGCGCTTCCGTTCGAGGGCGAGAGCTTCGACGCCGCGATCTCCGTCTGGACGCACACGGATATCGACGATTTCGCAGCCGCTGTCGCCGAGGCCGCGCGCGTCCTGCGGCCAGGGGCGCCGTTCCTCTACGTCGGCGCCCACCCGTGCTTCGTCGGACCGCACTCGCTGTTCGTCGAGGCGGACGGCGTACCCGAGCTCGCTCCCGGCTACCGGCGCACCGGGCGCTACGACGGCTCCGCCTTCGGCGTCGGACATCCGGACGGCGTGCGGATCCGGGTCGGCGGCGTCCACCTGACGCTGCACGACCTCTTCGGCGCCTTCACGGACGCCGGCTTCGCGATCGAGCGGTTCGAGGAGCTCGGCGAGCGGGACTACCCGCACATCGTCGCTCTGCTGGCGCGCGCGGCTAGCTGAAGAGGCGCTTCCACCAGGGCGCCCGGCTGCCGGCGCGCGAGCCGTAAGCCTCCTGCAGCTGCCCGTAGACGAAGGCGTGCGCCGCCTCTGCCTCTGCCGCGTCGCGGCCCGGGTCGAAGACCCGCTCGAGCTGCGGGTCATAGGCGATGTAGCCGTGGCGCTCGAACACGGGGAGGTACGTCCGCACCTCGGCGAGCGCCGCGCTCGCGGTGTCGACGCCGAACGACCAGCTCATCGTGATCGAGCCGACGCCGATGTCGATCACCACCGGCCGCCCCGTTTCGTAGCCGAGCTGGAGCAGGAACCCGCGGCCCGCTTCGGTCAGGTCGAGGCCGGGGCTCGCGGCCTGGAGGTCGGCCGCCAGACGGCGCAGCTCGGCTTCCTCCTCTGGCGTCGGCTCGCGCTCCTCGTCTTCCTCGTCCTCCTCGAGCCGCTCGTACGCCGCCGGATCTCCTTCGTCCTGCTTGAACACGTGGAGGTCGTAGCTCACGCCCGCCGTCTCCCCGCTTCCCGCTTCAATGGAACCGTGGCGACTACAACCTCGTGGGACGGCGTCCTCCTGGGCGAGGAGCTTGCGCACATCGAGCTCGTTCCCGCGCGGGAGCCGGTGCTCGCGCCGCTGCCGGAGAATCTCCACCCACGCGTGCGAGAGGCGCTCGCGGCTCAGGGAATCCAGACGCTCTACGAGCATCAGGCCGAGGCCTGGCAGGTCGCCGCGCGCGGCGAGCACTTCGTCGTCACGACCGGCACGGCCTCGGGGAAGACGCTCGCGTTCAACCTCCCGGTGCTCGACGCGCTGGCGCGCGAGCCGAAGCAGCGCGCGCTCTACCTGTACCCGACGAAGGCGCTCGCGCAGGACCAGCTCCGAGCGCTCGGCTCGTTCCGGCTGCCCAAGCTCCGCACCGCGATCTACGACGGCGACACCGCGGCCGACCGCCGCTGGCAGGTGCGCAAGTGGGCGAATCTGATCCTGTCGAACCCGGACATGCTCCACCTCGGCGTGCTGCCGCACCACGACCGCTGGGGCGACGTGCTCTCGAACCTCGCTTACGTGATCGTCGACGAGGCGCACGTCTACCGCGGGGTCTTCGGCTCGCACGTCGCGAACGTCCTGCGACGGCTGCGCCGGCTCGCGCGCGTCTACGGCGCGGAGCCGCAGTTCCTACTCGCGTCCGCGACCATCGCCAACCCCGGCGAGCTGGGCGCGCGACTGCTCGGCGTCGAGCTGACCGTGATCGGCGACGACGCCGCGCCGCGGGCCGAGCGGACGGTCGCGCTCTGGAATCCGCCGCTCACCGACGAGGAGCTGGGCCTGCGCGCGAGCGCCCTCGGCGAGGCCTCGAAGCTGATGGCCGAGCTCGTCGAGCGGGGCCTGCGCACGCTCTGCTTCGCGAAGAGCCGCCGGGCCGCCGAGCTGGTCCACCGCTTCACGGCCGACCGGCTGGGGGACGACGCGCTGCTCTCGCCCTACCGTGCGGGCTACACGCCGGCGCAGCGGCGCGAGATCGAGCGGCGGCTGCTGGAGGGAGAGCTGCTCGGCGTCAGCGCGACCAACGCGCTCGAGCTCGGGATCGACGTCGGGCTGCTCGACTGCGTCATCTCCGTCGGCTTCCCCGGGACGGTCGCGTCGCTGCGCCAGCAGTGGGGCCGCGCGGGCCGCCGCGGCCACGGGCTCGCCGTGCTCGTCGCGAGCGAGGACGCGCTCGACCAGTACTTCATGCGCGAGCCGCGGGCGCTGCTGGGCCGCCGCGTCGAGGCCGCGATCCTCGACCACGAGAACCCGCGTGTGCTGGACGGCCACGTGCGCGCAGCGGTCTTCGAGGCGCCGCTGGACGAGCGCGACCGCGAGGTGCTCGGCGACGCCGCGCTGGAACGGGCGGCAGCGCTGCCGGACCTGCGCCGCACCGACGCGGGTTACGTCTGGGCCGGTCGCGACTACCCCGCCGCGCGCATCGCGCTGCGCTCGACCGGCCCCGAGGCCTTCACGATCGTCGACGCGACGAGCGGCGCCGTCCTCGGCATCGTCGAGCAGGAACGCGCGTATTCGACGGTGCACGAGGGCGCGATCTACCTCCACCTCGGCGAGAGCTACCGCGTGCGCGAGCTCGACCTCGTCTCGCGGCACGCGGTCGTCGAGCCATTCCGCGGCGACTACTACACGCAGGCGAAGGTCGAGACGACGACCGCCATCGTCGAGCCACGACGCGTCGAGCGGCGGCTCGACCTCGACCTCGCGTTCGGCGCGGTCGTCGTCACCGACCAGGTCGTCGGCTACCAGAAGCGCTCGATCCAGACGCAGGAGAGCCTCGAGCTCGTCGCGCTCGATCTCCCGGAGACCGAGTTCGAGACCGAGGCCGTCTGGTTCCTGCCCGAGCCGTGGATGCTCGAGGGGATCGAGCGCGAGCCGCGACTCCTCGGGTCGCTGCACGCGGCCGAGCATTCGCTGATCGCCCTGCTGCCGCTCTGGGCGATGTGCGACCGCTGGGACATCGGCGGCCTCTCGACGAACCTCCACTTCCAGACCGGCCGGCCGACGATCTTCGTCTACGACGGCCATTCCGGCGGCGTCGGGATCGCCGAGCGCGGCTTCGACGTCTTCGAGGGCTGGGCCGGCGACACCGCGAAACTGCTGCGCGGCTGCCCGTGCGAGCGCGGCTGCCCCTCGTGCGTCCAGAGCCCGAAGTGCGGCAACCTCAACGAACCGCTCGACAAGGCCGGCGCGCTCACGCTGCTCGATCGGATGCTGTCGAGCTAGCGCCGGTCCGTTCGTCGTACCCTCGTAAGCGACCTACAGGAGGGAGACATGCAGTACGTGCTGTTGATCTACGGCGACCAGAACGGCTGGCAGTCGATGAGCGAGGAGGACCGGGGCCGCATCTTCCAGGGCTACGTCGCCTTCACCGAGGAGCTGCAGGCGAGCGGCGCGATGAAGGGCGGCGACGCGCTGCAGCCGACGCAGACGGCGACGACGGTCCGCGTCCGCAACGACGAGACGCTCACGACCGACGGGCCGTTCGCGGAGACGAAGGAGCAGCTCGGCGGCTTCTACATCGTCGAGGCGGACTCGCTCGACGAGGCGATCGACTGGGCCGCGAAGATCCCCGGCGCGCAGCATGGCAGCGTCGAGGTCAGGCCGGTGATGGACTTCGAGGAGGAGGGCTCGTAGTCGAAGAGCTCTTCCGGGAGGAATGGGGGCGCACGCTCGCGATCCTCGCTCGCGCGCTCGGCGACGTGGAGCTCGCGGAGGACGCGGTGCAGGAGGCCTTCGCTGCTGCGCTCGAGCGGTGGCCGCGCGACGGCGCCCCCGCCAACCCCGGTGCCTGGCTCCTGACGACCGCGCGCAACCGCGCGATCGACCGGATCCGGCGTGAGCAGACGCTGCGGCGCAAGACGGAGCTGCTCGCCGCGCTGGAGGTAACCGAGCCCGAGCAGGAGGACGAGACGATTCCCGACGAGCGCCTGAGCCTGATCTTCGCCTGCTGCCACCCCGCGCTCGCAACAGAGGCCCAGGTGGCGCTCACGCTGCGGACGCTCGGGGGCCTCACGACCGACGAGATCGCGCAAGCGTTCCTCGTCCCGGAGCCAACGATGGCCCAGCGGCTCGTCCGCGCGAAGCGCAAGATCCGCGCCGCCGGAATCCCGTTCCGCGTGCCACCGGACCACCTGCTGCCCGAGCGGCTTCGGTCGGTGCTCGCGGTCGTCTACCTGATCTTCAACGAGGGCTACGGGCCGCCGCCGCGAGCCGAGCTCTGCGACGAGGCGGTCCGGCTCGGGAAGGTGCTGGCACTGCTGATGCCCGACGAGCCGGAGGTACTCGGACTGCTCGCCTTGATGCTGCTGCACGACGCCCGGCGCGACGCGCGGCTCGACGACGCCGGTGAGCTCGTGCTGCTGGAGCACCAGGACCGCTCGCTCTGGGACGCCGGGCGGATCGCGGAGGGGCGGCGCGTGCTCGACCGCGCGCTGCCGCTGCGCCGGCCCGGGCCGTACCAGTTGCAGGCGGCGATCGCGTCGCTGCACCTCGAGCCGGAGACGGACTGGGCCCAGATCGCGATGCTCTACGAGCGGCTGGTCTGCTTCACGCCGTCGCCGGTGGTCGAGCTCAACCGCGCGGTGGCCGTCGCGATGGCCGAGGGCCCGGAGAGCGGCCTCGCACTGATCGAGACGATCGAGGGGCTCGACTCCTATCGACACCTGCACTCGGCGCGGGCCGACCTCCTGCGGCGCCTCGGGCGGAAGATCGAGGCGGAGCAGGCGTACGAGCGCGCGCTCGAGCTGACGCATCAGGCGGCGGAGCGCGGCTTTCTGGAGCGACGCCTCGCGGAAGTACGATCAGCGGCGTGAGCGTCGAGCCGAAGCTCTACGGGTGCCAGTCGATGACGGGCGAGCTGCGCCGCGTGCTCGTCCGGGCCCCGCGCGACGAGGATCAGCACGGGTGGGGTGCGTGCGGCTGGCGCGAGGAGCCCGACACTCGCCGGATCGCGCAGGAGCACGAGGCGTTCTGCGCGGTCCTCGCCGACGCCCGTACCGACGTCGTGCTCGCGCACTCGGACACGGGCGGCAACCCGGACGCGATCTACACCTACGACCCCGCGCTCGTGACCGACGAAGGCGCGCTGCTGCTCCACCCGGGCAAGAGAATCCGCCGCGGCGAGGTCGACGCGATGGCAGCCGATTTCGAGCGAGCGGGCGTCCCGGTCGCGGGCCGGCTGGAGGAGCCGGCCTGGGCCGAGGGCGGCGACTGCTGCTGGCTCGACGAGCGCACGCTGCTCGTCGGCTGCGGCTACCGGACCAACGAGGCCGGCATCGCGAGCCTGCGCCAGCTGCTGCCGGAGGTCGAGGTGGTCGCGTTCGACCTGCCGCACTGGCGCGGACGCGCCGAGGTGATGCACCTGATGTCGCTGATCAGCCCACTCGCGGCCGACCTCGCGGTCGTGTACGTGCCATTCCTGCCCACGCGCTTGGCGCAGCTGCTGGAGGAGCGAGAGGTGGAGCTCGTCGAGGTCCCGGACGAGGAGTTCGAGACGATGGGCCCGAACGTGCTCGCCCTTGCGCCGCGAGTCGCGCTGGCCGTCGAGGGCAACCCGCGCACGCGGGAGCGGATGGAGCAGGCGGGAGTCGAGGTGCTGACCTACCGCGGCGAGGAGCTGTCGAAGGGCGACGGCGGCCCGACCTGCCTCACGCGGCCGTTGCTTCGCGGCTAGCCAAGCGCCTGCAGCGCCAGCTCGACCGCTTCTTCCGGCGAGGATGCTCGCTGGACGCCGTCGAGCTCCCAGCCCGGCTCCAGAATCACGACCGGGCGGCCGAGGACGTGCGCGAGTCCGATCTCCGCGAGGGTTCCCCACTGCCCGCCGACCGCGATCACGGCGTCGCCGGAGGCCACCACCGCGAGATTGCGGGCGTGTCCGACGCCGGTGACGACGGCGTGGTCGATCCACTCGTTCGCGCCGTGTCGCGTCTCGCCCGGGAGGACGCCGATCGTCGTCCCTCCCGCCGCCTTCGCGCCGCGTGCCGCGGCGGCCATCACCTCGCCGCGCCCGCCCGTGACGACGGTGCAGCCGCGCTCGGCGAGCAGCCGCCCCACCTGCTCGGCTCGGGCCTCGTGCTCCGCGCCGCTTCCGATCACCGCGACCTGGACGCGAGCCATGCCGCGATAGTAGAGCCGTGAGCGAGCGGCAAGCGCACGGCGGTACGGTCGTGGTCGGCGGCGGGTATGCCGGCAGCTACGTCGCCCGCTGCCTCGGAAAGCGCGGCGCCACGATCGTCAGCCCCCAGAACTCGATGCTCTTCACACCGCTCTTGCCGGAGGCTGCCTCCGGCACGCTCGAGCCGCGCCACGTCGTCGTGCCGCTGCGGGTGATGTGCCCCCACGCCGAGCTCGTTCTCGGGCGCGCGACCACCCTCGACTTCGGGCGCAGCCGCGTCCAGGTGGAGACGCTCGAAGGGCTCGTCAACCTGGGCTACGAGAATCTCGTCATCGCCGTCGGCTCGATCTCACGCGCGTTGCCGATCCCCGGGCTCGCCGACCACGCGCTCGGCTTCAAGGACCTCGCAGACGCGATCCATCTCCGCAACCACGTCCTGCAGCGGCTCGAGGCGGCCGACGTCGCCGCCAACGAGACGCACCGGCAGCGCGACCTGACGTTCGTCTTCGTCGGCGCCGGCTACGCGGGGGTGGAGGCGCTGGCCGAGCTCGCCGACCTCGTCCGCGACGCGATCCGCTACTACCCCGGCCTCCGCCACGCGCCGCAACGGTGGGTGCTCGTCGACGCGGCACCGAAGATCCTTCCGGAGATCCCGACCCGCCTCGGCGACTACGCGGCACGGCGACTGGCCAAGCGCGGCGTCGAGATCCACGTCGACACGACCCTCGACTCCGTCGAGGCCGGCGCTGCGAAGCTCTCGAACGGCGAGCGGATCCTCACCCACACCGTCGTCTGGACGGCCGGCGTCAAGGCGAACCCCGTGCTCGCGGAGCTCGGCCTGCCGCTCGACGAGCGCGGCCGCGTGAAGGTCGACGAGACGCTTCGCGTCGAGGGCCACGAGCGGGTGTGGGCGCTGGGCGACGCGGCGGCGGTGCCGAACGAGGCGACGCCGGGCGAGGTCGACCCGCCGACCTCGCAACACGCGCTCCGCCAGGCTCGGCGGCTGGCCAAGAACATCGCGGGCGAGCGCAAGCCGTATCGCTACCGGATGCTCGGGCAGGTGGCGACGCTCGGCCGCTACAAGGGGATCGCGGACGTGCCGGGCGTGCGGTTCACCGGCTTCCTCGGCTGGTTCATCACCCGCACGTACCACCTCTACCAGCTGCCGCTGTTCTCGCGGAAGCTGCGCGTGGTCGCCGACTGGACGACCTCGCTGTTCTTCCGCCGCGACATCGCCGAGCTCTCGATGCTCGGCCATCCCCGCCGTCTCGATGCGTGAGGAGCTCGCCCGCGCGTACGACCTCCTCGCCCGCGGCGACATGGGCGGCACCCGCGTCGAGGAGACGCCCTCCGGCCGCGCCGTCTTCACGGACGAGCTGCCGCGCCGCTTGGACGGCAACTACCTCTGGGTCGATCGCTACGCCGAGCCCAAGGCGCTCGTCGCCGAGGCAGAACGTCACGCCCGGCGGTTGATCTTCGTCCCCGAGCCCGAGCTCGGCGACCGCCTCGCGCCGTGGTTCGAGCGCGAAGGCTGGCGCGTAGAGCGCCACGTCGTGATGGCGCAGCTCCGGCAGCCGGAGCGCAAGGCCGACCTGAGCGTCGTCCAGGAGGTCCGCGAGGAGGAGCTGCGGCCGCCGCGGAAGGAGGTGCTGCGGGACCAGCCGTGGGCGACGGAGGCGGTGCTCGAGCAGATCTTCGCCGCCAAGCGCCTGATCGGCGAACGCGTGCGCGCGCGCTTCTTCGGCGCCGTGGTGGACGGCGAGGTCGTCAGCTACTCCGACCTCTACCAGGACGGCAGCGACGCACAGATCGAGGACGTCGGGACGCTGCCGGAGCACCGGGAGCGCGGCTACGCGAGCGCGGTCGTGCTCGCCGCGATCGAGGCCGCGCGCCGCGAAGGGGCGGAGTTCGTGTGCCTCGTCGCCGACGCCAACGACTGGCCAAAGGAGCTCTACCGGCGGCTCGGCTTCGACACCGTCGGGCGCTACACGAAGTTCTTCGTGCCGGGCAGCCAGTGAGCGCGCTCTCGGCGCGCGGCCTGGAGAAGCGGTACGGGGCGACGACGGCGCTCGCCGGGGTCGACGTCGAGGTGGCGGAGGGCGAGCTCGTCGGCCTGCTCGGGCCGAACGGGGCGGGGAAGTCGACGCTGGTCAAGATCGCCTGCGGGCTCGTGCGGCCCAGCCGTGGCGAGACCGAGGTCTGCGGCGCCCGCGCCGGGAGCCTCGCGGCACGGCAGCGGCTCGGTTACCTCGCCGAGCTCTTCCGCTTTCCGGGCTGGTACTCGGCCGACGAGCTGCTCTCGCTCCACCAGCGGCTGTCGAACTCCGGCGGCGGGGCGGCGGAGCGGGCGGAGCTGCTCGAGCTCGTCGGGCTCGCGGAGGCACGCGATCGCCGCGTCGAGGCGATGTCGAAGGGCATGCAGCAGCGCCTCGGAATCGCCCAGGCGCTGGTCGGGCGACCGCCGCTCCTGCTCCTCGACGAGCCGACGAGCGCGCTCGACCCGGTCGGCCGACGCACCGTGCGAGTGCTGCTCGAGGAGCTGCGACAGCGTGGGACCGCGGTGTTGCTCAACTCCCACCTCCTGAGCGAGATCGAGCTCGTCTGCGACCGCGTCGTGATCCTCCTGCGCGGCAAGGTCGTCGCCGAGGGCTCGCCGTCAGAGCTCAGCCGTGCCCGCGGTGTCGAGATCGAGACCGACGAGGGCACGCGTGTCTACGACGGCGGTCGTGAGGACGTGCCACGCCTGGTGGCCGAGTTGATGGCCGCGGGCCGCCGGATCTACGGCGTGCGGGTGCTGACCTCGACCCTCGAGGACACGTACCTCGAGGCCGTCGGTGGTGAGACCTCGTGAGCGCGGTCTGGACAATCGTCGGCTACGGCCTCCGCGAGGCCCTGCGACGGAAGGTGTTCGCCGTCGTGCTGCTGCTGACCGCCGGCTTCCTCTTCCTCTACTGGCTCGCGAACCACTACGCCTTTCGCGACGTCGAGAACATCCAGCCACCGGTTGGAATCGACGCTCGCGCCTTTGCCGGGGCGTTCATCTTCGGACTAGCGATGTTCGCGACGCTCTTCCTGGGGGTCGTGCTCGCCGTGTTCCTCACGCTCGGAGCGGTGCGCGGCGACGCGGAACGAGGGCTGCTGCAGCCGCTCCTGGTGCGGCCGGTGAGCCGGCCGGCGCTGCTGCTCGCGCGCTGGCTCGGCGCCGTCGCCGTCTGCACGCCATACGTCGTCGGCGTCTACGCGGCGTCGATGGTGATCACCGGCCTCGCAGGCGAGTGGTGGCCGGACAACGTGGTGGTGCCGGCGATCGAGCTGGCGGCGGGCGTCGCGATCGTGGCCGCGCTCTCGCTGCTCGGCTCGGTGTTCCTCACCGCCACCGCGAACGGGATCGCGATCTTCATGGTCTTCGGCGCTGGCCTCGTGGCGGGGCTCCTGGGATCGATCGGCCACGCGCTCAACTCGCACACGCTCGAGCGTGCCGCGAAGGTCGCGGCGTGGGTGGTGCCGTTCGAAGCGCTCTACCAGGACGCGCTGCGCGAGATCACCGCGAACACGACCGGGCTCACCGGCTTCCTGCTCCAGCTCGGCCCGTTCGGCGGCGCGAACACCGGAGGGCCGGGGGTCCGTCTCTGGGCCTGTGCCTACCTCGCGATGGTCGCTGTGGTCGCGGCGGTCGCCTTCTCCCGCCGCGACCTCTGATCACCACGAGCTCTTGCGAAGGCTCTTGGCGAAGGCAACGCGCTTCTTGCGCTCCTCCGAGCGCAGGCGGCCGTCCTGCCTGACCGCGAGACGGCGGAGCTCGCGCTGGAGGGCGCGGTAGCTCTGCAGCCGCTCGCGCGGCAATCGGTCCTCGTCGATCGCAACCTGCACGGCGCAGCCGGGCTCGCGCGTGTGGGCACAGTCGTTGAAGCGGCAATCCGCGGCCAGCTCGTCCACGTCCGCGAATGCCTCCTGAATGCCCTCGTCCGCGTTCCAGAGCTGGACCTCACGCAGGCCCGGCGTGTCCACGAGCAGCGCGCCGCTCGGCAACGGGAAGAGCTGGCGCGCGGTCGTGGTGTGGCGGCCGGTCCCGTCCTCGGCGAGCTCCTTCGTCGGCTGCACCTCGGAGCCAAGCAGACGGTTCAGGAGCGACGACTTCCCGACGCCGGACGAGCCCAGCAGGGCAACCGTCTTCGCGGGCGCCAGGTACGGCGCGAGCTCGTCCAGGCCCTCGCCGGTGAGGTTGCTGACCACGTGCGCGGGCACGCCGACGGCGACCTGCTCCACCTCGAGCAGGCGCGCGGGCGGGTCGTCGCAGAGGTCGGACTTCGTCAGCACGACCGCCGGGCTGGCGCCGCTTTCCCATGCGAGCGTCAGATAGCGCTCGAGCCGGCGCGGGCTGAAGTCCTCGTCGAGGCCGGTGACCACGAAGACGGTGTCGATGTTCGCCGCGAGCACCTGCGCCTCGGTCGCGTGAAAGGCGACCTTGCGCACGAACGCCGACCGGCGCGGCAGCACCGCGTGGATGGTCGTCTCGCACAACGCGACCCAGTCGCCCACGGCGGGCAGCTCCGCGCCGGAGGAAGCCTCGTGACGGAGGCGCCCCGAGACGTGGGCGCGCAGCTCGCCGCCCCTGGTGAGCACGTCGTACTCGCCGCGGTGCTGCGCCGAGACGCGGGCGGGAATGCAGTTGTCGTGGGGCTCGAGACCGGCCGCGAAGCCATCGTCCCAGCCGAGATCGTGCAAATCCAAGCGAAGCTCCTCTCAAGTAAGGGGTCAACTCCGGTGATCGCCGGAGGCTCAGGAGCTCGCTACGAAGGAAAGCTGCGGCTAGCCGTGAGCCTCAGGCTCTGCGACCGGAGGGTGCAATCGTCGTCATGTCGCACCTCCTTTGCCGAAGGCGCCGACTAGCGGCGCCGACCAAAGAGACCGTGCGGGCTTTGCCCGTACGGCCGTCTAACAGCGAACGCGTCAGAGCCTAGCAGCCGGGCTTGCGCGCGACCGGTCGCTCGAGCTCGACCGCCATCGTCGTTGGGTCGACGCGGTACTTGCCGGGACGGAGCTTCACCGTCGTGCGCGAGCCGTACACCGGCTCGGCCAATACCACGCGCGCCCTGCCGTCGGCGCTCCAGCCGAGGGCGGCGGAGGTATGCCGCGGGAAGACTGTGCGCACGCGGCGATCGGTGACCGAGACCAAGTACGTCGTCTGCACCTCGCACTCGCCGGACCACTGGGCGAGCAACATCCGCCGGTCCAGCGAGGGCAGGACGCGCCGCCACCAGCCGTGCCCTGGCGGAAGGGGCCCGATCACCTTCTGCCAGCGCTCGCCGGCGCTGCGGCGGTAGATCGCCGTCTGCCTGTCCGCCGCGAGGAAGGTCGAGCAGGCGCGAAAGCCGCGGGAGACGCTGGTGCACTTGCGGAACGGGCGCAGGACTTCACAGTTGACGCCCTCGTCGCAGGTCGTCTGAACCTTTGCCATCTCGGCCCGCGCCTTCTCGTCCGCCGTCTTGGGATCGCTCCCGCAGCCAACTGCCACGACCACAACGACCGCGACCAGGAGCCAGCGCATGCGCCGAGTCTGGCAGGCCTCTGTTACGGCGCCGTAACAGCTACTGCAGCTTGCGCAGCGCGGCGCCAAGGGACTGCTTCACCGTCAGCACGCCCTCGTAGAGGTCGCCGTGCTCGGCGATGCGCTGCCGGACCACGTCCATTGTGAACGCGGCCGGGTCGAGCGACTCGTCGACCTCCTCCCAGCGCAGCGGGGTCGAGACCGGGCCGCCCGCCTTCGGCCGCACCGAGTAGACCGACGCGATCGTCTTGCCCTCGCCGTTCTGGTTCGCGTCGATCAGCACGCCGCGCCGCTTCGACTTCGTCCACTCCGTGGTGACGAGACCGCGATGCGTCGACGCCAGCGCACGCGCGATGATCTCCGCGAACCGGCGCGTGTCGTCGTAGGTGTGCCTGCGCTCGACCGGCAGGAGCACGTGCATCCCGTCCGCGCCGCTCGTCTTCGGAAACGACTGGAGCCCGAGGGCGTCGAGCGCCTCCTTCACGAGCAGCGCGACGTGCACGGTCTCGCGGAAGCCGACGTCGGGCGACGGGTCGAGATCGAAGAGCACGAAGTCCGGCCGGTCGACCTTGTCGACGCGCGAGTACCACGTGTTCAGGTCGATGCAACCCATGTTCACCATCCAGAGCAGAGCGAGCTCGTCGTTCAGGAGCGGCGCATCGATCCGCCGCCGCTGCCGTGGCCGGTCGCGCGTCGTCACCTCGATGTTCACCGTCGGGATCCAGTCGGGCATCCCGCGCGGCTGGTCCTTCTGGAAGAAGAACTTGCCTTTCCAGCCGTCCGGATAGCGCTTCATCGTGAACGGCCGGTCGCGGACGTGCGGGATCACGACGCGCGCCACGTCACGGTAGTACGCGAGCAGGTCGCCCTTCGTGATCCCCTCCTCCGGCCAGAACTCCTTGTCGAGGTTCGAGAGGCGCAGTACGCGGCTGGCCTTCCGGATCACGTCCGGGATCGGCGTCGTCAGCTCACCGGGAACCTCCTTGCGCACCTCCTGCGGGTCCTTGTCCTCGCGCAGCCCCACGTAGACCGGCGCGCGGAGCCGGCCGTCGTGCGTCCACTCCGCGAACGACGCCTCGGCGACGAGCCACGGCTCGACCCAGACGACGTCGTCCTTGCGGACGCGCGGCATCTTCGGCAGCGTCGGGAACGGCGGCGTCTTCCGCTCGAGGGGCCGCAGCTTCTTCAGCAGCCGGTCGATCTCCGCGTCGTCGAAGCCGGTGCCGACGTTGCCGGCCCATTCGAGGCCGTCGGAACCGTAGACGCCGAGCACCAGCGAGCCGAACGACCACTCGCGCCGGCCCTTGCCGCGCGTGTAGCCCGCGATGACGAACTCCTGCTCGCCGTGCGTCTTGAACTTGAGCCAGTCCCGCGAGCGCTTTCCCGGCTTGTAAGGAGAGTCGAGCCGCTTTCCCATGATCCCTTCGAGGCGCTGCTGTTTGGCGGCCTCGTACAGCGCGCGGCCGTCGTCGAACCCTTGCGAGAACTGGACGGTGCGGTTGCGCCCATCGAGCAGCTTCCGCAGACGCTTCCGGCGCTCCGAGAGCGGCAGCTCGACGATCGGCTCGCCGTCGACCTCGAGGAGGTCGAACACGTAGTAGACGATAGGTGTGCCCGCCTTCGCCTGCTGCATCGCCGAGAAGCTCGGCTTGCCCTCGTCGTCGAGAGCGCAGACCTCGCCGTCGACGACGCAGTCCGGGGTCTTCAGCGCCTTCACGAGCTCCCTCGCGACGTTCGAGAACCGCTGGCTGTAGTCCTGGTCCTTGCGCGTGCGCAGCTCGGCCTCGCCGCCGGCCACGCGGGAGACGATGCGGTAGCCGTCCCACTTGATCTCGTACTCCCAGCCGTCGCCCGTCGGCATCTCGTTCGGCTCGGCGAGCGTCGCGAGCATCGGCGCGTAGGTGCGGCGCGCAGCGGAGCGCGCGGGCGTCGCGTCGTCGCGTTTGCGGAGGATCAGCCAGTTCTTCTCGTCGCCGCTCAGGTGTGCGGGCACGAGCGACCAGGTTCCCTCGAGCCTCTTGCCGTGGAGGCGAACGGTCAGGCCGCCGTTCGGCTTTTCCTCGACGAGCTCGTAGGTGCCGGAGTCCCAGATCTCGACGGTGCCGGCGCCGTACGAGCCTTTCGGGATCTCGCCTTCGAAGGTCGCGTAGTCGAGCGGATGGTCCTCGACGTGCACGGCGAGGTGCTGCTGTCCCGGTTCCAACGGCACGCCTTTCGGCACCGCCCAGCTCGCGAGCGCGCCGTCTCTCTCGAGACGGAAGTCGTAGTGGAGCCGGCGCGCGTCGTGACGCTGGACGACGAAGATCGGCTCCGTGCCGCCACGGTTGCCGCCGAACGGCTCCGGCGTCTTCTTCCGGTCGCGTTTCCGCTCGTACTCGCCGAGGGTCACGACGTCTTTCTAGCCGACATCGGGCGCTCGTACCCGGCTGGTCTGGTTTGCACCATCCTGCAATCGGTAATACGCTCTGCAACTCAGGGGCGCACCTCTTGAAAGGCTTCTCCACCTAACGGGGGGTTAAGGTCGGGGCCGGCTACAAGCCGGCCTCGACATGTGTACGGCCGGGGGATAAGCCTGTGGAAGATGTGGAAAAGGGCCGCTCAGCCCTCTGTTTTTAGCGGGTTGCCGGGATCTGGCCGATTGTGCGGAACCGCACACGGCGCTGGCGTCTGAGCTCCTCGCCGCTCTGACTGTCGAGCAGCTCGAGCGACTCGGCGAGCGCGTCGCCGAGCAGGCGCGAAGCGTGCTCCGAGTCGGTGTGGGCGCCGCTCTCGGGCTCCGGCACGATCGCGTCGATGACGCCGAGTTCGAGGCAGTGCGCGGCGTCGGGCTTGAACGCCGCGGCCGCCTTCCGCGCCTCGCCCGCGTCCCGCCAGAGGATCGCCGCGCAGCCCTCGGGCGAGATCACCGTGTAGATCGCGTTCTCCTGCATCAGCACGCGGTCGGCGAGGGCCGTCGCGATCGCGCCGCCGGAGCCGCCCTCGCCGATCACACAGGTCACGATCGGGACGCGCAGCCGCGACATCAGCGCCTGCGAGCGCGCGATCGCGCCGCCCTGCCCGTGCTCCTCCGCGGTCACGCCCGGGTAGGCCCCCGGGATGTCGACGAGGCTGAGCAGCGGGAAGCCGTGCCGTTCGGCGAGCTCCATCGCGCGCATCGCCTTGCCGTAGCCCTCGGGGTACGCCATGCCGAAGTTGCGCCGCGTCCGCTCCTTCACGTCGCGCCCCTTCTGGTTGCCGAGCAGCACGACCGTCCGGCCCCGGAAGCGGCCGACGCCGGCCACGAAGGCGGCGTCGTCGCCGTGGTGATGGTCGCCGTGCAGCTCGAACCAGTCGTCGAACAACCGCTCGACGTAGTCCAGCGTGTAGGGGCGGTCCGGGTGGCGCGCGAGCTCGACCGAGCGCCAGATCTCCTCGTCGCTGGGCTCGGCCACGATCCGGTCGAGCTGCTTCTGCAGCCGCTCGAGCTCGCCGGAGAGCTTCGCGCCGCGCAGAAGCGGCAGGCTGCGCAGCCGGCTCAGCTGGGAGCGCAGCCGCAGCTGCTCCGCCTCACCGGCCATCGGCGAACAGGCGCAGCAGGCGGCCCAAGGTCGGGCGCAGCTCGGTTCGGGGGACGATCGCGTCGACGTGGCCGTGGCGGAAGTTGGCCTCCGCGAGCCCGAAGTCGTCGGGCAGCTTCTCGCGCGTCGTCTGCTGCACCACGCGCGGGCCGGTGAACGAGAGCAACGCGCCCGGCTCGGCGATGAGCACGTCGCCGAGGCTCGCGAAGCTGGCGAGCACGCCCGCCGTCGTCGGATGCGCCATCACGCTGATCAGCGTCCCGCCCGCGTCGCGCAGGTCCTCGACCGCGCAGACCGTCTTCGGCAGCTGCATCAGCGACAGGATCCCCTCCTGCATGCGCGCGCCGCCGGTCGTCGTGACCGAGACGAGCGGAGCCCTCCTCTCCGCCGCCCCCTCACAGGCGCGCGCGAACTTCTCGCCGACCACCCGCCCCATCGAGCCGCCCATGAAGCCGAACTCCATCACCGCGAGCTGGCACGGCTGGTCCTCGATCGCCGCGTGGCCGATCACCATCGCCTCGCCGAGGCCCGTCGACAGCTCCGCCTCCGCAAGCCGCTCGGTGTAGGGCCGCAGGTCGAAGAACCCGAGCGGATCGTCGGAGCGGAGGTCCGCGGCCTCCTCCACGAAGGTGTCCGCGTCGGCGAGCTGCTGGATGCGCTCGTGCGCGTGGACGGGGAAGTGATGGCCGCACTGCGGGCAGACGTTCAGGTGCTCCGCGAGCTCGTCGTCGCGGTAGTGCGAGCCGCACTTCGGGCAGGTGTTCGGGTGCGGGCGGCCGGCGTCCTCAGGCGGCGCGTGCCGGTGCTCGATGGAGACGTCGATGCGTTCGGACACGGGCTTGCGAGTTTAGACCTGTGGCCTCGGCCGGGAGTTACAGGCCGAGGGCGATGGCGAGACCCGCCAGCGGCTCCACGTTCGAGGGCTCGGCCGCGAGTCCGGAGAAGCCCGCGCCGAGGACCGGCGTCCGCTCGCGGATCCGCCTGAGCAAATCGGCGAGCTCCTGCATCGTCAGCCCGCCCGGCTCCGGCATGAACGGCTGGATCGGCTCCGGCTCGAGCGAGTCCACGTCCAACGCGACGTAGGCGCCCTCGGTGCCATCGAGCGCGGCCTCGAGAGCGTCGTCGTCGGTGCGCAGCCCGATCGACGCAACGTACTCGCGCTCCGGCGGGTCGAGGCTGCGCGCGCCGAGCAGGATCGCATCCTGCGGGTCGACGGCACCGGAGTCGAGGATCATTCGCAGCGGCATCCCCCAGAGGTTCCCGGACGGCGAGGTCTCCGGCGTGTTCAGGTCGCCGTGGGCATCGAACCAGACGAGCGCGATGCGGCCGTTGCGCGCGGCCAGCGCCTCGACCGCGCCGATGTGGGCGCAGCAGCAGCCGCCCAGGACGAGCGGCCGCTCCGGGAGGTCGATGGCGACGGCGAGCGTCTGCTCGTCCAGCGAGTTCTCCTCGACGACGGCGGCCTCCGGGAACGGCAGCGGCAGCCGCGCGGCCTCCGCCATCGACTCGCCGCCCTCGCCCCAGGCCTGAGGGACGCGCACCATCCCAGCTCCGAACTCGCGGCCGCAGGCATGGCACTCGTAGTCGGGCCCGATCGCCACGCACGTGTAGGTGCGGCACTCGGGGCAGCGCGCGCGGAGGCGGCTCACAGCGTCTTCTCGTAGGTGTCGTTGCGCCGGACGACGCGCATCCCGACCCGCTCGTAAAGACGGACGGCACCGGTGGTGTTCTCGCCGTCCACGCCCAGGCCCACGCGCGTGGCTCCGCGCGAGGCGAAGTCGCGGAACGAGTGGCGCAGCAGCGCGGTGCCGAGCCCCCGCTTCCGCCATGGCGGCCGCACGCCCAGGACGTGTACCCAGCCGAACTGCGGGTCGCCGGAGAAGTGCCAGGCATTCAGCGAGAGTCCGGCCAGCTCGTCACCGTCCTCGACCAGCCACCAGAGCGAGAGGTCGTGGCGGTTGCCGCCCGTCGCGTAGCGCTTCCAGTCCTCGAACCGCTGCCGGCGGAAGTCCCAGTGATCCTGGAACGAATCCATGTGCGCCTCGTAGACGCGCTCCTCCTCGCCCTCGCGCGCGTTGCGCAGGACGAGCCCGGCCGGCCAGCCTGGCGGCGGGATGTCGTGGTCGAGGTCGATCCGCATCTGGAAGGAGTGCCGGATCGGACTCCAGCCGGCGGCTTCGAACGCACTGCGCAGCTCCGGCTCGTCACCCTGGACGAAGCCGCGGAGGACCGGGGCGTCGACCGCCTCGCGCGCATGCACCTCCGCAGCGGCGACGAGCACCGGCGCCGCCTCGGGATCGACCGTGCGCGCGTCCACCGCGATGTGGCCGCTCTCCTCGGTCGCAACGTCGAGGTAACCCACCGCCTCGCCGTCACGCTCGGCCAGCTGGACCCAGAGCCTCGGGAGCTCGAACCAGCTGCGGATCTCCTCCTCGTTCAGCTCGATCTCGCCGAACGAGGCGAGGGCGTGCTCGTCGAGGACGCGCTTGATTGCTGGCGCGTCGTCCGGGGTCGCGTCGCGGAGCGTCAGGCTCACGCCACCTCCTCCAGGGCGTCCGGCAGGCGCAAGAGGTCGGGTAGCTCGCGGGTCGGCTGTGGGGCTGGCTGCTCGCCAAGCCGGTTGATCCAGACCGACGGCAGGCCGAGGTCGTTCGCCGGCGCGACGTCGTGGAAGAGGCTCGCCGCGACGTGCACGTCCGGCAGCCGGCCGACACGCTCCTCGAACGCGCGCCAGTGGCCGAGCGCCGGCTTGAACGACCCGATCTCGGAGGCGACGATCGCGAGCTCGAACGGCACGCCCAACCGTTCCATCGAGGCCTCGATGTAGTCGCGGTCCGTGTTCGAGAGGATCGCGAGCTTCCAGCCCCGGGCGCGCGAATCCTCGAGCGCCTGCGGCACCTCCGGGAAGGGGCGCCATTCTGCGAGCGCGTCCGCGAGCGCACGCTCCTCCTCCGCCGGCGCACCGAGTCGGCGCATCGCCTCGGTGAGCACTTCGCGGTAGGTGAGTTTCCCGTCGGCCTCGAGCTGCGGCTCGAGCTCGTGGTAGCGCTCGAGCAGCTCGTCGGCCCGGTCCTGCCCGAACACCCGCGCCAGCTGCTCCCGGATCCCCCCGTTCCAGTCGATCAGCGTGCCGTAGCAGTCGAACGTCGCCCACCGGTCCCCCGCCACGAAGACGATCGTACCCTCGTGAGTAGCATCGGCCGAATGCGCGCCGGTGCCATCGTCCTGCTCGCCGCGCTGCTGCTCGTGCTCTCCGCCTGCGGCTCCTCGGAGACGAAGCCCGCACCGCCGCCGAAGGTCACGAACTTCGCGCTACAGAGCAAGCTCCTCGGGCGGCAGCTGTACGACGTGCTGGTCACGCCCGCAGCCGGCGGCGAGGGGCGACCGTTACTCGTCTTCCTGCACGGCTATGGCGGGACTCCCAGCGACACGCTCAGCCCCGCCTTCGTCCGAGCCCTGCGCCGGCTCGGCGACCGCTCGCCTGTGGTGCTGCTGCCCGAGGGCGACACCGGCTGGTGGCACGACCGCGCCGAGGGGCGGTGGGGGTCGTACGTCCTGCGGGAGGCGATACCGGCGGCCCTCCGGCGCAGCGGCGCGGACCGCGACCGCGTCGCGATCGGCGGGATCTCGATGGGCGGGTTCGGGGCGCTCGACGTCGGCCGGCTCGCACCGAGACGCTTCTGCGCCGTTGGCGGCCATTCGCCGGCCGTCTTCGAGCGCGGCTCGGACGACATCTCCTTCGGATTCGACAATGCGGCCGACTTCGCGCGCCACGACCTCTTGCGGCTTGCGCGGCAGCGCCCGCTCTACGACCCGCCCGTCTGGATCGACGTCGGCGACGGAGACCCCCTCCGCCCGGCCGCGGCGCGGCTCGCCCGGGAGCTACGAGGCCACGACGCCGACGTCAGCTTCCACGTCTGGCCCGGCGGCCACGAGGGCAGCTACTGGGACGCGCACTTCGCGGACTACCTCCGCTTCTACGCGGAGGCCTGCGACTAGTCCTCGAAGCGGCGGAAGACGACGGTCGCGTTGTGGCCGCCGAAGCCGAACGAGTTCGAGACGGAGATGCGCACGTCGGCCTCGCGCGACTCGTTCGGGATGTAGTCGAGGTCGCATTCGGGGTCGGGATCGTCGTAGTTGATCGTCGGCGGCAGCACGCCGCGGTTCACGGCGAGCACCGAGAACGTCGCCTCGACCGCCCCCGCGGCGCCGAGGCAGTGTCCGGTCGCGCCCTTCGTCGACGACACGGGCGTCTTGCGCGCGTTCTCCTCGCCGAGTGCGAGCTTGATCACGCGCGTCTCGGCCGAGTCGCCAAGCGGCGTCGAGGTGCCGTGCGCGTTGATGTAGTCGATCTCGCCCGGGTCGACGCCGGCGTCTCCGAAGGCCATCGTCATCGCCCGCGCCGGGTTCTGGCCCGAGGGGTCCGGCTCGGTGATGTGCCGCGCGTCGGACGAGACCCCATAGCCGAGCAACTCGGCGTAGATCTTCGCGCCGCGTGCGCGGGCGTGCTCGAGCTCCTCCAGGACGACGACCGCGCCTGCCTCGCCCATGACGAAGCCGTCGCGCTGCGAGTCGAACGGGCGGCTCGCCGCCTCCGGCTCGTCGTTTCGCCGCGAGAGCGCACGCATCGCGCTGAAGCCTGCGATCCCGACCTCGGTGACCGGCGCCTCGGTGCCGCCGCACAGCATCACGTCCGCGCGACCGAGCCGAATCGCGTCGAGCCCGTCGCCGAGCGCCATGTTGGACGCGGCGCAGGCGGTGCACTGCGAGGTCAACGGTCCCTGTGTACCCAGCTGCATCGAGACCCACGCGGCGCCCATGTTCGGGATGATCTCGGGGATCGAGAACGGGTTCACGCGGTCGGGCCCGCGCTCGAGCAGTTCGTCATAGCAATCCTGGAAGGCCTTCAGGCCACCGATCCCGGTCGCGATCGCCGCACCGATCCGGTCGGACTCGGCCTCGACGGAGATCCCGGAGTCGGCCTCGGCCTGTCGCGCCGCGGCGACGATCAAGTGCGCGAAGCGGTCCATGCGCCGAGCCTGCTTGCGGTCGATGTACTCCGTCGGGTCGAAGCCCTTCACCTCGCAGGCGAAGTGGACCGCGTAGTCGCTCGAGTCGAACTGTGTGATCTCGGCGGCGCCGGAACGGCCGGCCACGAGGTTCTCCCAGGTCGATTCGACGTCGTTGCCGAGCGGGGTCACCGCGCCGAGGCCGGTGATCACCACTCTCCGTCGTCCGTTGAGGCTCGCTCCGCTATTCATTCACATTCCCAGCCCGCCGTCGACGAGGAGCACCTCGCCTGTGATGAAGGCGGCCTCGTCGGAGCAGAGGAAGCGTACCGCCCCGGCGACGTCCTCCGGCTCGCCGAGCCGGCCGAGCGGTGTGTTCGTGAGCATCGCCTGCTGCGCCTCCTCCGGGAGCACGTCCGTGAGCCGGGTGTTCACATACCCGGGTGCGACGACGTTCGCACGTACCCCGCGGCTGCCGAGCTCCCGCGCAAGCGACTTGGTGAAGCCGATGATGCCGGCCTTCGAGGCGCCGTAGTTCGTCTGGCCCCAGTTGCCGTGGACCCCGACGATGCTCGAGACATTCACGATGGAGCCCGAGCGCTTCCTCATCATCCCGCGCGTCACCGCCCGGCAGGTGTAGAAGACCGAGGAGAGGTTCGTCTCGATCACATCCCGCCAGTCGGCGTCGGGCATGCGCGCGAGCAGCCCGTCGCGGGTCAGGCCGGCGTTGTTGACGAGGATGTCGAGATCGCCGGCCTCCTCGACCAGGCGCACCGCCTGCTCGGGGTCCGAGACGTCGGCCTCCACTGCCCGGCCGCCCGCCTCCTGCGCGACCGCTTCGGCCTCGTCGCCGCCGGAGCGGTAGCCCACGACGACGTCCGCCCCCGCCCGCGCCAGCTCCAGCGCGACCGCCCGGCCGATGCCGCGCGAGCCTCCGGTGACGAGCGCCGTCTTGCCCTCGAGCGAGCAGAACTCAGGCAGAGCCGAGCGTCTCCCGCAGCTTCTCGAGCGAGGCAAGGTCGCCCACCGGGATCGCCTTCACGCTTCTGTCGATCCTCTTCAGTAAACCGGTGAGGACGTTTCCGGGCCCGACCTCGACGAAGACCTTCACGCCCTGGCGCATCAGCTCGCGCGCCGCCTGGGTGAACTTCACCGGGGCGGTCAGCTGCTCGACGAGCAGCGAGGCCATCCGCTGGGCGGGCTCGATCTTCGCGGTCACGGTCGACATGAACGGCGCGATCGGGTCGGAGAACCGCGCGCGCTCCACTGCCGGCCGCAGGTGCTCGGCGGCCCGCGCGATCAGCGGGCTGTGAAAGGCGCCCGAGACACGGAGCTTCACCGTGCGCCGTGCGCCCTCGCGCTGCGCCTCCTCGCAACACTCGTCCACGGACGGGTTCTGTCCCGAGATCACGATCTGGCCCGGGCAGTTGTAGTTCGCCGGCCAGACGCCGGCGATGCGGGCGCAGAGCCCCTCGACCACCTCGTCGTCGAGCCCGAGGATGGCGGCCATCGAGCCGGGGTTCTCGCGCGCCGCCTCGGCCATCGCGAGCCCGCGCTGACGGACTAGACCGATCGCGTCCTCGGCCGAGAGCGCCTGCGCGGCCGCAAGCGCAGCGAACTCGCCGACGGAATGGCCGACTACGACGTCGGGCGTGAACCCGTGCACGCGCAGCGCCGCGAGCACCGCAAGGCTCGTCGCCACGAGCGCGGGCTGCTGCACCTCGGTCTGCACGAGCTCCTCCTCGGGCGCCTCGAAGCAGAGCCGGGCGAGATCGAGGCCCGAGGCCTCGCTGCCACGGTGGTAGACCTCCATCGCCTCGGGCACGGCGAGGGCGATCTCGCGGCCCATCCCGGCCTCGAGCGAGCCCTGGCCCGGGAAGCAGAATGCGATCTTCGGCGCGCTCATCCAGTTCCTCCGTCTGTCCATTCGATCAGGCCCGAGCCCCACGTGAGCCCGGCACCCATTCCGGTCATCAGCACCAGCCGCCCCGCCTGCAGCCGTCCGTCCGCCTTCGCCTCGGCCAGCGCGAGCGGGATCGACCCGGACGACGTGTTCCCGTAGCGGTCGACGTCGACCACCGTCTTCTCCTGCGGGATCCCGAGCTTCTGCCGTGCGTGCTCGATGATCCGCACGTTCGCCTGGTGCGGTACGTAGACGTCCACGTCGTCAATGGTCTTTCCACACTCGGCCAGCACGGCCTCCGCCGAGCTCACCAGCACGCGTGTCGCGAACTTGAACACCTCGCGGCCGTTCATCTGCACGAAGTGGAGACGGTCGGCCACCGACTCCGCGCTCGCGGGCGTGCGTGAGCCGCCGGCCGGGAGGTAGAGCTGCGGGCCACCCGAGCCGTCGGCGCCCAGCTCGAAGCCGAGGAAGCCGCCGTCGGCGACGCGCTCCAGCACGACCGCCCCCGCGCCGTCGCCGAAGAGCACGGCGGTCGAGCGGTCGCTCCAGTCCATGAGCTTCGAGAGCACGTCACCGCCGACGATCAGCGCCCTCTGCGCCAGGCCGGCCGCGAGCATTCCGTAGCCCTGCGCGAGCGCGTACATGAAGCCGGTGCAGCCGGCGGAGAGGTCGTATGCCGCGGCGTCCGGCGCGCCGAGCTGGTCGGCGAGGATCGCGCCCGTGGACGGGAACGCCATGTCGGGCGTCACCGTCGCGACGATGATCAGGTCGATCTGCTCGGGCCCCAGGCCCGCCTGGTCGAGCGCGTCGCGGCAGGCCGGCAGGCAGAGGTCGGAGAGCGCTTCCTCCGGCTCCGCGATCCGCCGCTCCCGGATCCCCGTGCGCTCGCGGATCCACTCGTCGGAGGTGTCCATCATGGTCGAGAGGTCGTCGTTCGTGACCACGCGCTCCGGGACGCGGCAGCCAAGGCCGGTGATCGAGATCGCGACGCCGTTGGCGCTGCCGATCATGTGCGCTCCTGCTCCACCGCGAACGTGAGGGTGCCGCGCGCTGCAAGCTGCCCGTCCACCTTGGCCGTCGCCTTACCCCTTCCGACCGGCCCGCGCACCGCCTCGAGCGTGCACTCGAAGACGAGCTCGTCGCCCGGCTCGACGATCCGCTTGAAGCGCACGTCGTCGATCCCCGCGAAGAGCGCGAGCCGCCCCCGGTTCTGCTCCTGCGAGAGCACGGCCACCGCGCCGGTCTGCGCCATCGCCTCGACGATCAGCACGCCCGGCATCACGGGCCGCCCCGGAAAGTGCCCCGCCAGGTACCACTCGTCCGGCCGCACGGTCTTGCGCGCGACGACGCGCTCGCCGGGCTCGAGCTCGAGGACCTCGTCGATGAGCAGGAACGGCTCCCGGTGAGGCAGGATCGCCTCGATCTCCTCGCGGCCCAGCGACATCACGCCGCGCGCTCGCTCGCCATCCGCTCGCTCGCGTGGTGGAAACCAGGTTTCCCCAACGTGCCCCCTTCTTCCAGGTACGCCTCGGCCCACGCGCCGCACAGGTCAGCACGTGCGCCGAGGATCACGATCCGGGGAACCTCCCGGTTCCCCATAACCCCCTCCCCGAAGCCACTCACGCGGCTGTCTCGTCCGTGAGCCGCGCGCGCAGGCCGGCGCGGCCGCGGTGCGCGTAGCACTTCGCGGTCCCGACGGGCATCCCCGACTGCTGCGAGATCTCCGCGAAGGAGAACCCGAGCGCGTCCTTCAGCACGACCACGCTCGCCTGCTCGCGCGACAGGGACCCGAGCTCCGCGGCGAGCTCGTGTCGGAGCTCCGAAAGGGCCGCCTCCCGCGCCGGATCGGCGTCGCCGGCGACACGCTCGTCCTCGAGCAGCGGCTCGCAGCGGCGGACGCGCTGGCGGTCGGCGACGTCGTGGCAGGTGTTGACCACCAGCCGGT
Organism: Gaiellaceae bacterium; assembly: GCA_045806105.1. Classification (GTDB taxonomy): domain Bacteria; phylum Actinomycetota; class Thermoleophilia; order Gaiellales; family Gaiellaceae; genus AC-32. The sequence goes on from JBJMJY010000057.1 coordinate 30,737, forward strand.
GGAGCCACGTCCCGAACTGCGCGTCGCCGCGAAACTGCTGCAGGCGCACACAGAGCTTGGCCAGCGCCTCTTGCGCCGCGTCGCGTGCGTCCTCGGGGTCTGCCAGCAGGTGCGCGGCGAGCCGCTCGACGCGCGGGGCATGCCGTTCGCAGAGCGCCGCGAACGCCTGCGCGTCGCCGTCCTTGGCGCGTTTGACGAGGATCGGATCACTGAGCTTCTCGTAGACGAGCGGCCGTTGGGGCCGCGGGTCTTGCCGAATCTGACGGCGTTTGCGGAGAGGAGGTTGCACGGCCGCCGTAGTGTATTTCCCGGTGAACGGATCACTGACGCCGGAGGCGCTGCTGCCGCGGCTGCGCGGCCGCTTCGGGCGGCCCTACGAGCACGTCGTCTCGACGCCGTCGACGCAGGTGCTCGTGCCCGTAGACGCGTCGGAGGGCACGCTCGTCGTGGCCGAGGAGCAGACGGCGGGCCGCGGCCGCCTCGGCCGCCGCTGGCTGGCGCCGGCGGGGACGAGCCTGCTCTGCTCGCTGCAGTTGCGGCCGCCCGTGGCACCCGACCGGCTTCCCGAGCTCACCGTCGTCGCCTCGCGTGCCTGTGCGGAAGCGATCGCGGCGCTCACCGGCCTCGAGCCGGAGCTGAAATTCCCGAACGACGTGCTCGTCGCCGGCCGCAAGGTCGCCGGGATCCTCGCCGAGGCGCGCGAGGAGCGAGTCGTCCTCGGCATCGGCGTGAACGTCAACCTCCCCGCCGAGGGACTGCCGCAGGACGTCGAGCGACCGGCGACATCACTGCTCGTGGAGACGGGGCGTGAGCTCGACCGCGCAGAGCTGCTGGTCGAGCTGCTCGAGCGCCTCGAGCGCCGCTACGACGAGTGGGTCACCGCCGCGCCCTGACGGTGCGGCTGCGATTGCCGGCCAGGTCGACCTCGTACGCGGTCACGCCGCGCACGGCGCCGCGATGGCCGACGCGCAGGAGCCCGGCGCGCTTCACGCGGAGCTTCGACCAGCGGCCGTTGACGGCGAGCACGAGCGTCCCGGGCTCCGACACGCGGAGGGTGATCGGCGCGAGCGAGAGCAGTCCCAGCGTCGGCGGCACGCGGTCGATCCGCACGAGCACTCGCTGCGTCACCTCGAGCAACGAGTCCGCCGAGCTGACCGCGACGACGTAGCGCCCGTCGGGCAGGCCGCCGCCGTCCCAGCGCAGCCGCTGCGGCCCCGGCCCGAGGTCCTCCTCGAGCAGCGTCGCGACGATCCTCGACCGGCGCAGGACGCGGACGACCACGTGCGCCGGATTCTGGAGCTGGAAGCGGATCGTCGTGTCGTCCAGGCGGCCGTCGCGGTCGGGCGAGAAGGCGAGCGCGCTCGCGGCCGTCCCGGCGAGCGTACGGTCGACCCAGAAGCGCGTCGAGGCCTGCACCTGCTTCGCTCCCGCTCCGGCGACGACGAGCAACCGGTACCAGCCGTCGTTCAGGGCCTCGGGGTCCCACGTGAGCTCCTGCTTGCCCGCCGTGCGCTGGCCGTCGAAGAGCGTCGCCACGGCGTTGCCGAGCACGTCCTGCACGGTCGCCGTCACCTTCGCGGCGACCGAGAGGCGGTACTCGACCTTCCCCTGGTCGCCGCGCCCGTCGCCGTTCGGAGTCACCACGGTCGGCACCACCCTCAGCTTGTGCAGCGAGAGCGGCGCGGGAGCGCTCCCGATCGCGCCGGTCGCCGGCCGCGCCTGCGACGCCGCGATTGACCACGTGTAGCGCCCCGCCGCCGCGCTGCTCGCGTCCCAGGTCCAGTCCACACGCGCCCCCGTTCCGGTCCCGGTCGCAACGGTCGCTCCGGCGCTGTCGCGGACGGTCACCGTCCACGTCACCGCGGCCGAGAGCCGCGCCGTGAACCGGACCGGCCCGCCGATCGCGCCCGTCACGGCCGGCGAGTACAGCTTGGGCAACCCCGTCTTCGCGACCGCCGCCCGGATCGACGGCAGCTGCGCGTAGAGGCTCGCGCCGGGGCAGCTCGTCGGGTAGCCGTCGCGGTGGCCAGAGATCGCGTTCAGCGTCACCGCGCGGCCGGCCGGATAGCGTGGGTTCCCTGCCGAGACGCGCACCACCCTGGAGAGCGGGTCGACGTGCGCGAGGTCGAGCCGCCACGCGATCAGCGAGACGAGCGCGGCCCGCGCCGCCGGCGTGATCGCGGTCGAGCTGTAGTCGCCGATCACCGCGATCCCGACCGACCCGGTGTTGAACCCCATCGCGTGCGCGCCGACGACCGGCTTCGTCATCCCGCCGTAGCGGCCTTCGAAGATTTGGCCGTACTTGTCGACGAGGAAGTTGTAGCCGATGTCGTTCCAGCCGTTGCTCTTCACGTGGTACAGCTCGATCCCGCGCACGATCGAGGCCGACTGCGCCTTCGTGTAGGCGTTCGAGTTGACGGTGTGGTGCACGAAGACGAGGTGCACCCCGTCCGCGTAGTACGGCGCGCCGCGGCGGATCGACTCGTCGGCGTGCCAGCCGGCGCGCGTGATGATCGCGGGCGCGCCGGCAATCTGCGCGCGCTTCAGCGGCGACGGCAGGCGGGGCGAGCGGACGAAGAACGCGCGTACGCGCGTGACCCGGCCCGCAACCCTGTACTGGAACGCGTGCGACGTTCCCACCCAGACGGGCTCGCCGATGCGCCAGCCGCGGTGCGGTGGGTTGTCCTCGTCGGAGGACTCGCGCCACGGGCCCCACCGGCCCGCGAGAGCGCGCGTTCGGAACCGCACCGAGCCCGGGCCGCGCCAGTGCAGGCCGACGAGCTGGAACTGGCCCGGTGAGAGCACGCGTCGCGGAGCCTGCGACTCGAGGTCCCGTTGCTGCACGAACCCGGCGCCGAGGGCGGAACCGGGGAGCGCCAGCGCGAGGGCGGCTACGACGGGGAGCTTTGGCACCAGGACGACCCGGGTTCGAGGGTGGCAGACGACCTCCTCGCCCGCAAGGAAAACCGCTGCTCGTCGGTAGAATCTTTACAACCGTGAAGCGGCCGCTCCTTCGGGCACTTCTGGCCTCGCTGGTCGCGGCCCTCGCCGTTCCGGCGCTCGCCTCCGCGTCTGCCGCACACCCCCGTGTGCTGGCGATCCACTTCGAGCTCGAGGTGAACCCGGTCACGTCGAGCTACCTCGACCACGAGCTCGGCCGCGCGCAGGAGGACGGCTACGACGCCGCCGTGATCGTGCTCGACACCCCCGGCGGCCTCTCGGAGTCGATGCGGAAGATCGTCAAGAAGGAGATCGCCTCGAAGATCCCGGTGATCACGTACGTCTCGCCGAGCGGCGCGCGCGCGGCGTCGGCAGGCGTCTGGATCACCGAGGCGGCGGACATCGCGGCGATGGCGCCGGCGACGAACATCGGCTCGTCGACGCCCATCGACTCGAGCGGACAGAACCTCGGCTCCGACCTGCGCCGGAAGGTGATCAACGACGCCGTCGCCTCGCTCGAGAGCCTCATGCGCTTCCACCACCGCAACGAGGCCTGGGCCGCCGAGGCGGTACGGAATGCCTCCAACCTCGACGAGCACAGGGCGAAGGAGATGAACGTCGTGGACGTGCTGGCGCCGTCGCTACCCGCGCTGCTCGACACGATCGACGGGCGCAAGACTGTCGGCAAGGGCCTTACCCTGCACACCGCCGACGCGGAGATCGTGGAGGTCGAGCCCGGCTTCTTCACGCGGCTGCTGAACGCGCTGATCGACCCGAACATCATCCCGCTGCTCTTCCTCGCCGGGATCGCGGGGATCGGGTTCGAAGTCCTGCATCCCGGCGTCGTTCTCCCCGGTGCGCTCGGCGCGGTCGCGCTGCTGACCGCGCTCTTCGGCTTCGCCGTGCTGCCGATCAGCTGGGCCGGCCTCGCGCTGCTGATCCTCGGCGCGGCGCTGCTCGTGGTCGACGCACACGTCGTGAGCCACGGCGCGCTCACGATCTCCGGCCTGACGAGCATCGTCGTCGGCTCGCTGCTCCTCTTCCACAACGCGCCGGCGCCGTACGACGACACCAACGTACCGCTGCTCGTCGCGTTCGCCCTGGGCCTGGGCTCGATCTGGGTCTTCGCGCTCACGAAGGCGGTGCAGGTGCGGCGCCGCCCCGTCGCGGTCGGGCCGCACACGATCGTCGGCGAGGTCGGCGAGGCGCGCCGCGACGACATGGTCTTCGTCCACGGGGAGCTCTGGCGGGCCCGGCCGATCGCGGACGCGCCGCTCAGGCCAGGCCAGCGCGTGCGCGTCGCCGCCGTCGACCCGGGCCTGGTGCTGGAAGTCGAGCCGCTGCCTAACGAGTAGGATCGGGGAGCCGTGGCCGCTGCGCTGATCATCGTCGTCGTCCTGCTCTTCCTCGTCGTGCTCTTCCTGGTCTCGGCGATCAAGGTGGCGCGTGAGTACGAGCGGGGGATCATCTTCAGGCTCGGCCGCCTGCTGCCGCAGCCCAAGGGACCGGGGCTCTTCCTGCTGATCCCGGTCGTCGACCGAATGGTGAAGGTCGACCTGCGGACGATCACGCTGAACATCCCGCCGCAGGAGGTCATCACCAAGGACAACGTCCCGGTGCGCGTGAACGCGGTCGCCTACTTCCGGATCGTCGAGCCGAAGAACGCGATCGTCCAGGTCGAGAACTTCATGGTCGCGACCTCGCAGATCGCGCAGACGACACTGCGGTCGGTGCTCGGGCAGCACCTGCTCGACGAGCTGCTCTCCGAGCGCGACAAGATCAACTCGATCCTGCAGGAGATCATCGACGAGGCGACCTCGCCCTGGGGGATCAAGGTCTCGATCGTCGAGGTCAAGGACGTCGAGATCCCGGCCGGCATGCAGCGCGCGATGGCGCGGCAGGCGGAGGCCGAGCGCGAGCGGCGCGCCAAGGTGATCAACGCCGAGGGCGAGTTCCAGGCGGCCGAGCGGCTCAAGGACGCCGCGCTGGTCATCAGCGAGCAGCCGATCGCGCTGCAGCTGCGCTACCTGCAGACGCTGCTCGAGATCGGCTCGACGAACGCCACGACGATCGTGTTTCCGGCGCCGATCGACCTCCTGGCGCCGTTCGTGAACCGCGGCGACTCGAGCTGAGCCCGAAGCTCCGGGAAGATCCGCTCACCGGCCGGCGCGTCGCCGTGGCGCCCAGCCGCGCCGCGCGTCCCGGCGGCGGACAGGTGCCCGAGGACGAGTGCCCGTTCGACGCGGGCCGGGAGGACCGGACGCCGCCGGAGACGCTGCGGCTCGGCGATCCCTGGCGTGTCCGCGTGTTCCCGAACCTCTACCCCGCCTTCGAGCGCCAGGAGGTGGTCGTCCACAGCCCGGAGCACCTCACGTCGCTCGCCGAGCTCGACGACGAGCAACTCGTTCTCGTTGCGGACGCGTGGCGCCGCCGGCGCGAGGCGGTTCCCGGCGGCTACCTGCACGCCCTCGTCAACGAGGGCCGGGAGGCGGGCGCCAGCCGGGAGCACACGCACTCCCAGCTCGTCTGGCTCGACACGCCTCCGGACGAGACGCAGCACCTAGTCGACCGCAAGCGCTGGACCGTGGTCGCCGAGCGCGACGGGCTCGTGCTCGCGTGCCCCTACGCGAGCCGCCTGCCCTACGAGCTCGTGATCACCCCAGCCGAGCCGCGCTCCGGCGCCTTCACGGACGAGCTGCTGCCGGCCTCGCTGACCCTGCTTGGCGACGCAGTGCGGCGCCTCCGACGTGCCTACGACGGCCCCGTCCCGTTCAACGCGTGGCTCCACGACTCTGCCGACTGGCACGTCGAGGTGCTGCCTCGCAAGAACGTCCTCGCCGGAGTCGAGCTCGGCGCGGGGATCTACGTCAACTCGGTGCCCCCCGAGGAGGCGGCTGCCGTGCTTGGGGGCTTAGGCGCTCATTGACGGGACGCGCCCGTCGCCGTCGGTCGCCGCGAGCTGGTCGACCGTGCGCTGCTCCTCGCGGTAGCGCTTGGCCGCGTCGATCGCGGCGCCGAGGTTCAGGCCCTTATCCTTCGCCTGCTTGATCAGCATCACGAGCTCGAGCGCGTCGATGTCGTAGATCCGCTGCTTCTTGCCCTTGGTGGGGATCTGTGCCTTGTTCGTCCAGTAGTCGAGCTGCATCTTCGAGATGCCGGCGATCTGGCAGACCTGGCCGAGATACAGCTCGACCTTGCCGAGATGATCGGCGAGATTTACCGGTTCTAGAAGATCAACCTGCCTGCTGACAGCCACGACCACCCGCTTCTCAAGTGCTGCTCAGTGCCCCGCTCGTTTGGTTATACGCGCTCAGCAGAGCTTTGTGAAGGGTAAAGCGCCGAACCTCCGCAAATCGGAGGACGCCCCCTCCCCTGCGGTCAGTCCTCGGCGGGCACCTCGTCCGGCACTGCGTCGACGTCCTCCTCGCTCTCGATCACCGGTGCGAGCGCGGAAACCCGCTCGTCGCCCCGGAGGCGCATGACAATGACGCCCTGCGTGGCGCGGCCG
>JBJMJY010000058.1:0-25072 GCA_045806105.1 Gaiellaceae bacterium
TCGTAGAGCACGACCGGGTCGCCGTCGCCGGCGCTCTGGCACGCGCCGCCGAAGCCGTTCCAGAGGCTGACGATCGAGACCGGCCCGAGCATCGACGCGCCCGTTGCCTTGCTGAAGACCTGCAGGCCCTCGTTGACCATCTGCACGTACTGGGTCGCACCGACCTCGCCGTTCGTGTCCGGCGGCGCGCAGTTGCACGCGACCCCCGGGAACGGGATGCCGTCGAAGTTGAGCGTCGTCCCGGGCATGTTCGGCGCGAACTGCGACGATTGCCGGGCCGCATCGATGCGGTCCGCGTGGTTGGAGACCGGCCGGGGGTTCGGGCTCGCCTCCATCTCGCCGGCCGGCGTCGGCGCCGTCGCGCGAATGCTGCGCAACGGCTGCGAGAGGTCGTTCTTGTACGAGTGCCCGACGATCACGGACTTGCCCGGGGCGACCGGGTGCGGCGCCCGAGGCAGCGGGCCGTTGACCTCGACGGTGACGCCTCGGCCCGAGCTGCCGGCGAGCACGACCCCGGTCCCCACCGACAGCGCCGCGAAGGCGAACACCCCCACCACGACCCCGGGCCGGCTGAGCCGCAGGCCGACGCGATTCCTGAAGAACCTCATCCCCCAATACCCCTTTCGCTGACGACTAGAGCGGCCGGGGCCGGCCGCCCAGGCGGTTAATACTCGCGATCGGCTCGGATATCAAGCGCTGCTATGGCGCGCGACGAGCACGCAGGCGTTGTGGCCGCCGAGGCCCATCGCATTCGAGAGGGCCACGTCGACCTCCGCCTGCCGCGACTCGTTGGGGACGTAGTCAAGGTCGCAGGCGGGATCCGGGTTCTCGTAGTTGATCGTCGGCGGCAGCACGCCGTCGCGAACGGCGAGCACGCACATCATCGCCTCGATCGCGCCGGCGGCCCCGAAGCAGTGGCCCATCACCGACTTGGTCGAGGAGACGGCGAGCTCGTAGGCGTGGTCGCCGAATACGTCCTTGAACGCCTTCGTCTCGGCCGCGTCGCCCAACGGCGTCGAGGTGCCGTGCGCGTTGATGTAGCCCACACGCTGCGGATCGACCTCGGCCCGCTCGAGCGCGCCGCGCATCATCTCGGCGACGCCGATCGCCTCAGGCTCGGGCGCGGCCATGTGGTAGCCGTCGTTGGAGGCGCCGTAGCCGAGCACTTCCGCGTAGATCGTCGCGCCGCGGGCGCGGGCGGACTCGAGCTCCTCGAGCACGAGCACGCAGGCGCCCTCGCCCATCACGAAGCCGGCGCGCGTCGCGTCGAACGGCCGTGAGGCGCGCGGCGGGTGCTCACTCTCGGCGGCGAGGCCGCGCATCGCGGTGAACCCGGCCAGGATCAGCGGGTGGATGCAGGCCTCGGTGCCGCCGGCGAGGATCGCGTCCGCGTCGCCGCGGCGGATCGTCTCCGCCCCCTCCCCCACCGCGTGCGAGCCGGTCGCGCAAGCCGAGACCGGCGCGTAGTTCGGGCCACGAATGCCGAGCGAGATCGCCAGCTGGCCGCTCGCCGAGTCGACGAGCACGTTCGGGATGAAGTAGGGCGAGATGCGGTCGGGCCCGCGGTCGCGGAGCGTGTCGGCCTGCTCGACGATCCCGATCAGGCCCCCGATCGCCGAGCCGAAGACGATCCCGACCCGATGCGGGTCGAACCCGTTCAGGCCCGAGTCGGCGAGCGCCTCCTTGGCGGCGCCGAGCGCGAGCACCACGTTCCGGTCGAGCCGCCGCAACTCCTTCGGATTCGCGAGCCCGGCCGGGTCGAAGTCCTTCACCTCGGCGGCGACGCGCACGGGCAGCCCGCCCGCGTCGAAGGCGCGGATCCAGTCGATCCCGCTTTCGCCGGCGACGGCGGCACGCCAGGTCTCCGGCGCCGTGTTCCCAACCGGCGTGACTGCTCCCAGGCCTGTGACGACGACTCGCCTCTCCACAGGAGAGAGCTTAGAGACGTTCGAGTACGAACCGGCCGAGCTCCCGGCCGCGGAACGTCGCCCGGCCAAGATAGCGCTCGCCGTGGGGCTCGAGCTCGTCGACGAAGCCGCTGAATGGCGCGCGATAGCGCAGCTCGAGGCCGACGAGGTCGAACGCCGCGCCCGGCAGCCGGCCGACGCGGGTCTCGCCGCTCGCCCCGTGGATCTCCTTCCGGACGCCGATGAGCGGCGGCAGCAGCCCGCCCAGTCGCCTCACCTTCCACTCCCCGTCGAGCCCGGCCATGGCGGTAGCGTTGTCCCTCGATGCCGCCTCGAAGCCTGCCCTTCCCGCCGATGGAGGCCGAGCTTGTCGAGGAGCTCCCGACCGGCGACTGGCAGTACGAGCCCAAGTGGGACGGCTTCCGCGGCGTGCTCGAGAACCTCGGCGGCGGGCTGCGGCTGTGGTCGCGCAACGGGCGGCCGCTACTGCGCTACTTCCCGGAGCTCGAGGAGATCGGGGCAAAGCTGCCGCCGGAGTCGGCGCTCGACGGCGAGATCATCATCGCGCGAGACGGGCGGCTCGAGTTCGACCAGCTGCAGCTGCGGCTGCATCCGGCCGAGAGCCGGATCAAGCGGCTGGCCGCCGAGATCCCGTCGGACTACGTCGCGTTCGACCTGCTCGTCTGGAAGGGCGAGCCCGTGCACGAGCAGCCGCTCGAGAAGCGGCGCCGCGAGCTCGTGCGCAAGGCGAAGGGCTTCCGTCTCTCGCCGGCGGTGCGCGACGCGAAGCAGGCGGCGAAGTGGCTCGAGCGGCTGGAGCAGGCCGGCCTCGACGGCGTGATCGCCAAGCGGCTCGGGATGCCGTACCTCCCGGGCTCGCGCGACGGCGTCGTGAAGGTGAAGCCGTACAGGACCGCCGACTGCGTGATCGTCGGCTTTCGCTGGAGCGAGAAGGCCGACGGCCGGATCTCGACGCTGTTGGTGGGGCTCTACGCCGACGACGGGACGCTCGACTTCGTCGGGCACTGCTCGGGGTTCCCAGCCGCGGTGAGGCGCGAGCTCGAGGCGGAGCTGCCGACGATGCTCGACCCCGGTCATCTCAGCGACAGGCGGATCCCCGGCGGCCAGAGCCGCTGGTCGCGCGGCAAGGAGCTGGACTGGAACCCGGTTCGGCCGGAGCTCGTCTGCGAGGTGCGCTTCGACAAGCTCGAAGGCAACCGCTTCCGCCACGGGACGCGATTCCTCCGCTTCCGGCCCGACAAGGATCCCTCCGCGTGCACCTGGGACCAGGTCAGGCCGAAGCGCAAACGCGGCGACCCGACCGTCGAGAGCCTGCTCGCCACCGAACAGTGACAGTCCCTGCGCCTGTCCCTGGGTCTGTCCCTGCGCCTGTCCCCGGGTCTGTCCCTGGGTCTGTCCCCGTTTCCACAGCTAGCCGCGGCCGCGCTGGTCGCTGACCCACCGGCGCGCGCCGGCACGGGGGCGCGGCTCCCCGATCGACGTGTCGCCCGGCGGCAGGTCCAGCTGCTCGAAGCGCGGCAGCAGGCTGACCTTGCGCCTCCACATTCCGGCCGTCAGGTCACCGACCTGCTCGAGCCGCTTCGGCATCGTCGGCACCGTGAAGCGAGACGGATCGGAACGCGCGACCTCGTCCCAGCGCAGCGGCGCCGAGACACGCGCGTCCGGCGTCGGTCGCACCGAGTACGCGGAGGCGATCGTCCGGTCGCGCGCGTTCTGGCCGAAGTCGACGAAGACGCCGCTCCGGTCGGCCACTCGCCAGGTGGTCGTCGCGACATCCTGGTCGCCGACGCGCCGCTCGACCTCCTCCGCGAGCGCCTTCGCGAACCGCCGCACCTCCGGAAACGCGAGCTCCGGCCGGATCGGCGACAGGATGTGAAGGCCGGTGGCGCCCGAGGTCTTCGGGTACGACGCGAGACCGAGGTCGTCCATCACCTCCTTCACGACGAGGGCGACCTCACGAACGAGTTTCCAAGGGTTTCCCTCGCTCGGGTCGAGGTCGATCAGCATGTAGTCCGGCCGCTCGATGTCGTCCACGCGCGAGTGCCAGGTGTGCAGCTCGATGCAGCCGAGGTTCACCACCCACGCCAGCGCCGCGGGGTTGTCGACGACCGCGAAGACCGTCGAGTGACCGCTCGGGAAGCGCACGAACTGTTCGCCCACGTAGTCCGGATGCGACGGCACGCGCTTCTGGTGGAAGAACTCTCCCGCGACGCCGTTCGGGAAGCGCTTCATATGGAACGGCCGCCGCCGGATGTGATGCAGGGCGACGGACGCGACGCCTACGTAATAGGCCACGAGATCGCCTTTCGTCAGCCCCGGCTCCAGGAAGAAGACCTTGTCCGGATTGGTGATCGCGACCTCGTGGCGCCCGACCCTCACGCGGCGCAGTATGAAAGGGCCCGGTCACCCGGGCCCGCTGGATCACCTACGGAGAGGGCGGGATTTGAACCCGCGATGGACCTTTCGGCCCATACGCGATTTCCAGTCGCGCTCCTTAGACCGCTCGGACACCTCTCCAGCGTGGGCAAGGGTATCGCCTGCCGGATAGGCGCTCGTCTTGGCGACGGCAGACGGACGCGCCGCAAGCGGCACGTCCTGAAAGCGGCGTCGCAAGCACCGCCTTAGGACCGCTCGGACACTCTCCCAGCCGCATCAGGGTACCGCGGCCCGGCATACGAAGGGCCCCCCGCAGGAGGCCCTTCGTGCTCTGCGGAGCCGCGCTACATCGTCTGGCGGAAGGCGACGTCGTACTTCGCGACGGAGGTGCGCCGGCCCGGAGTGTCGCCCGCGGGCATCGAGCTGAGGACCTCGTCGCCGCGGCGGTAGGCGTCCTCGTTCTCGAAGAACAGGATCACCATTGAGGTCGACGCGTCGGCGTCGTGGAGCATGAGGATCTCCTGCGGCTCCAATCCTTCCGGCGGTGTGCCGCTTTGCATCTCCTGCTCGAGCTCGGCCATCCGGTTGCTGTCGACGTTTTCGAACGTCACCACGCGTGCGAGCGCCATGCGAGCCTCCTTGCTTGTTTCGACGACCCTACAGCGGCCGCGTCGGCGAATCCCGCTCCGCGGGAGCAGGATCCATCCTGGCAGCGAGGGGGAGGGATGTGAACCCGCGCGGGACGCGGATGCAGGACGTCATCCTGCGCGCGGCCGAGCGGGTGCGCGAGCTGCGCGGCTCGGGCTCTTGTGACGCAGGTCCGTCCTCACGCTCGCGGATCAGTCTCGCGGGCGACCTGCTCGGCGTCCTCGTCCTCCTTCTCGACGACGACGTAGGACGGATGGCGTTCGACGACCCGCTCGATCTCCGGCAACTCGTGCCCGGCGACGACGGCGAAGCGGGTCGGCACGGCCCGGATCGCCTCGTACTCGACGAGCGTCATCGAGATCTGCTCAGTGCAGGCTGCCCTAACACACTCGCAGTTGAACTCGACCGGATCGGCGGTCGTCTCGATCTCCACGAAATCCTCCGCGACCTCGGCCACGCGCTCGTTGACCTCGCGGAACAGTGCCTCGTTTCCGGCAAGGCGCTCGTCTCGAGCTCCCACGGCGCGATTCTCCGATACCCCGCCTCGCTAGGCAAGGGGTTAGGAGCCCTCCTCGTGGGCAGGTGCCCCAACGAGGAAGGGAGTCCAGGAGGGAGTCCGCTTGCAGGCGGAGGATGTCTTCCGCAGCGCGAACGATCGGATTGCCGAGAAGGGTCGTGAGCTTGGCTGGCGCTTTCCGGTCCCGTTCCTCTGCGAGTGCAGCGAGCGGCGCTGCTTTGCGCGCGTCGAGTTGACCCTCGAGGAGTACGAGCAGCTGCGATCCCATGCGCAGCGCTACCTCACCGTGCCTGGTCACGAGGTCGACGGTGCGGTCCTACTCGAGCAGAACGAGCGCGTCGCCTACGCCGAGAAGCTCTACGCGAGCCGCTCCTCATCGAGAGGATGCGGATCAGGAGGGCCCGGCGATCTCTCGTGAGACTCGACCAGCACCTTGCAGGTCGACCGCTCAGCGTCTAGTTGGACGGGCCGGCGGCGACCTGAACACAAATCGCCACGAGGGTCCCTCAGGCCTTCTGTATGTCCTCAATGCGCTTGGCAAGCAGGTGAAACGAACGCTGCGTCGCGTTCACAAGGCCCATGAGCAGCTGATTCATCTCGTCGACGGGCGGTGCGACGCCAGAGCCACCTGCAGCCTGCGCCTTCGCGTACGCGGGCAGAGACTTCACCTCTCGTCGAAAGACCTCGTCGACTTCGTCCCCGAGCGCCATTGCCATCTCCTGTTCGCTTGCGGCAAACACTAGACCAGCTGAGCGCCGGCCCCATTGTCCGCGGCGGCGAGGGTGCGCACGGTGTCAGACGTGCTGCGGCTCGTGGGTGACGCCGCAGCCTGGGCCGGGGATCGCAAGGCCTACGTGTTTCAGTGTTTCCCCCGATGACTGCGTCCAAGCGAAGGGGTAGACCATGCGTGGGAGCCGGAGCGCCTTCGCTCACCGTCTCCCCGAGGTGGGCGGTCGTCTCCTGAGAGGGCTTTCGTTTTCCGGACCGTGCTCAGAACGCAAGCTCGGGTAGCTCCGGCTTTCACTTCGTCTACCGAACAGTCTGTGGCCAGCGCCCTCGCCACCCACGACGGGCTTAGAAGCTCTAACTGAATGAGGGACCCGCGCTGCAATGGCGAATCTCCTTGAGTGGTTGCGCGCCCGCCCGGTGTGCGAGCGGGCGCTCGTAGGTGAGGTTAAGCGGGCTAGTGGCCTGGAGGCGGGCCGGGAGGGCCGAGGATCTCCATCCCGTTGCGGGCGGCGATCGGGAGCAGCCGACCCATGTCCGGGGGAGCCTCGAGCGGCGGCGGCAGCACCCGCTCGGTTGCCAGCTCGCCGACCTCGCGCAGGAAGCCTTCGAAGTGGAACGGCTGGAAGCCGATCAGCGCCTTCGCCCCGTCCGTCTCGGCGATGAAGGTGTGCGGCACTCCCTTGGGGCCGAACGCGAACGAGCCCGCTGGAAGCGACAGGCGCCGCTCGCCGACGTAGACGGTGAACTCACCCTCGAGCACGTAGAACCACTCGTCCTCGTCGGGGTGGACGTGCCAGGGCGAGCCCTCGCCGACACGCACGGTGACCTCGAGCAACCCGTAGGCGCCGCCCGTGTCGGCGCCGCTGATCTTCACAATCTCGAGCATCCCCAGCAGCCAGTGCGCCTCCCCCTCGTCCTTGCCAAGCAGGTAGCCGTCCTTCGCATGCTCTGCAGCAACGGCGGTCATCTCACTCCCTCCTGTCGGGAACTGATATCATCTGCAACAGTTCATGAGCAAACAGTTGCTAAGAGGACTGTCTCAGAGGGGACAATCGCTGTCAAGTCCCTCCCGGGAACGGCTGCGCGCCTGGCGCCTCTACTTCGAGAGCGCACTCGCGCTCCAGGACATCCTCGATGCCGAGCTCGAGCGCGACGCCGGCATGCCGTTGCGCTGGTACGACGCCCTCGTCCACCTCGAAGAGACACCCGACGGCCTGCGCATGAACGAGCTCGCCGAGCAGATCCTCTACAGCAAGAGCGGCTTCACTCGCGTCGTCGACCGACTCGAAGAGGCTGGCCTCGTCAAGCGCGTCCGCCCCGACAACGACCGCCGCTCAATCCTCGTCGTCCTCACCGACGAGGGCCGCGCTGCGACGGAGCAAGCGCGCCGCCACCACCAGCACGCGATCGAACAGCACTTCTCTCGCCACCTCTCCGGCACCGACATCAAAGCACTCACCCGCGCACTCGAGAAACTCAGCGCCCACGCCCGCCCCCTCCGCCCAGGACGCATCCGAGGTTAAGACTCGAAGCGAACGCCGGCGACCTCATTGAGTTAGGAGTTCTTAGGGCAGGGAGGTATTGCGCGCCACCGTCTTCGTCGGCAGGCAGCCACGCGGCCTCGCACTCGGCGCAACAGGGAACGAGCGCGACGTCATCGGCCTTCAGCGCGGCCAAACCCCGAGCCGCTCAAGCTTCTGAACGGTGTCCTCGGCACGTTCGAGGTCGTGCTCGTGAACCTCGACCGAAAGATCTGCCTCGAACGCGCCCTGGTCGCGAACCTTCTGCTTGATCCAGGTCTTGTGCGACACCTCGGCGAGATGCCTAACGAGCTCGTCGCGCGTGAGTTCGTCTCCCACGCCAGCATCTTAGGAATAACGTCGAGGCGCGTTCGGGCTCGCCCGGCCTCAAGACCGAGTCGCATAGCTCGGGGAGCCGCTCGATCTGAGCTCAGCCCGCAGCTAGGTGCTTACGCGACGCAAGAGCCAGCCGACGATCAAACCGATTCCCAATCCGGCCTCGGGCGCGAGAGGAACGTCCGTCGTCATGCTGACGAGGATCCCGAGCGCCAGCCCGATCGCCCCGCCGACCCCCAAGAACAACCACGTTCTCCTACCGTCGGTCGTGTTTCCTCCAAGGCATACCGGCCATCCTCGTCCTCGTAGGAGCGCACGGTCAAGGTGTGGAACCGAGTCGGCAAGACAAGCCAATCCCGCCACAGGAGCGGGATCGGCCTGTTCAGGCGGAGGGGGAGGGATTTGAACCCTCGCGGGACGAAACCGCCCCGAACGGTTTTCGAGACCGCCGCATTCGACCGCTCTGCCACCCCTCCGAGGTGCGCGGCATAGGGTAGCGGCCGGGAGCCTCGGCTATCCTTTCTCGCTCGCGGAGAAGTGGCCGAGTGGCTGAAGGCGGCGCCCTGCTAAGGCGTTAGGTGGGGAGAATCCCTGCCTCGAGGGTTCGAATCCCTCCTTCTCCGCCTCAGGGGAGGGGTTTGGCGGAACGGTGCGCGAGCAGCGTCTTCTTCCAGGCGGGGCTCTGCATCACGGCGTCGACGAGCTGCGGGACGAGCCTCTGGCCGGCGCGCAGATCCGAGGGCGGTCGTTGGAGCCCGCGGGACCGAACGTCAGGTCGTAGAAGTTCGGGTCGATCCACGAGACGGCCGGCAGATCGCCCTTGGCAGCGCGCTCGATGAAGCTCCGGTGGCCGAAGACGTCGCGCTTGTCGAAGTAGGCCGCGAACCGCTCAGGAGACGGTCAGCTTGAGGTCCATCCCCGCCTGCTTGTGGCCGGGGACCGAGCAGTAGAGGTCGTACGTGCCCGGTTTCAGGTCGACGGTGAGCGTCTTCGACTCGCCCGCGTCGAGCAGCGGCGTCTTCTCCTCCGCGCCGTTGCCCTTGACCACGAGGTCGTGCGGGACCTTGCCGTCGTTCTTCACGTCGAACGTGACGCGGCCCGCGGAAAGGGAGCCCGGTTGGAGCGCGATCTTGAACTCCGTCTCGCTCGCGGTCACGTTCTCCGCGGCCCGCGTCGTGGCCGTGGTGGCCGTCTGCGTCGTGGACGGCTCGTTGGTCGTGCCGGTCGTCTCAGCGGTGGTCTGCTCGCCGCCGGCCTCCGCCTCCGAACTCTCCCGGGCGATGAAGATCACCGCGCAGATCATCCCGACGAAGAGCAACAGGCACGTTACGAGGAAGACGCGGAGGCCGCGGCCGGGGAACTGCGGCCGGTAGCGCGGCACGAGCATCGAGACGACGAGCGAGAACCCGGCGAAACCCGCGACGGCGAGCGCGAGCCCCACTTTCTGCCCGGTCGAGAGGGCCAGGAGCAGCACGGCGGGAACGTACCGTGTTTGGACCTACATCGCGGCGGCATCGCCCGGCCGAGGCTCCTCGAGCCCCGTCTCGGGCGGACCGACCGGCTCCGGCGATACCGGCCGCAGATACAGGTACTCGTAGAGCAGGGCTGCCAGCGCTCCGCCGACCAGGGGACCGACCCACCAGACCCAGGCGTCGCTCCAGACATTCTGCACGAGGTCGGGGCCGAAGGCTCGCGCGGGGTTCATCGCGGCGCCGGTGTACACGCCGCCGATGTAGATGTCGAGCGTGATCGTGAGACCGATCGCGAGGCCGGCGATCGAGGCGAAGGTGCCGCGCGGGTCGGCGGCGGTGGCGAAGATCACCCAGACCAGGAAGAAGGTCAGGACGCCTTCGATCACGACCGCGCTGCCGGCGCCGATCCCGTTGCCAACGGCGGGCACGCCGAGGTTGACCGCGTCGACCTGGTTCTCTGGCAGGAGCCACGTCAGCATGAACGCGGCCAGCACGGCGCCGATGAGCTGCGCGAACCAGTACGTGGCCGCCAGGCGCGCCTCCATCCGCCGCGTGACGACGAAGCCGAGGGTCACGGCAGGGTTGAAATGCCCGCCGGAGATGTGGCCGACCGCCGAAGCCATGACGCCGATTGCCAGGCCGTGGGCAAGGCCAATCGCGGTGAGGTTTCCGCCCTGCGTGGCGATGATCGAGCCCGCGCCGACAAAGATGAGCGTGAACGTCCCGACGAACTCCGCGACCCCGCGCTGCAGGAAGTCCGATCGCACGCGAAAACCCTAGATCGAGGGTCGGACGCCGCCAGTTCGAGGGATGCCGCGGCCGGCCCGCGCAGCCGACTTTCTACTCGGCGTATTACTGCGGAACGAAAGGCGGCCCATGTCTGCGGACATCCTCAAGCGCAAGCTGCGCAACTTCCCTGTCGCGAACCTGAACCTGCGCATCGCCGCGGCCCACTAGCCGCGGCGCTAGCAGCCGGTCAGCCGGCTCTCGCGTAGCTCGACGTTCTTGACGTAGCGGGGCGTCGCCAGCGTCGGCGCGCCGCCCGCACCCTCGACCGCGGTCGGTCCGGCGTTGTAGGCGGAGAGGGCCAGCTCCACCGACCCGAAGCGATCGAGCATCTGGCGCAGATAGCGCGCACCCGCGAGGACGTTCGCCGCGGGATCGTCGCCGTCGAGGCGAAGCGCGCGTGCCGTCGCGGGCATCACCTGTAGAAGCCCCGTCGCGCCCGCGTCCGAGCGCGCACCGGGATGCATTTGCGACTCCTCGTACGCCGTGGCGACGAGCAGCGGGAGCGGCACACCCGTCAGCGCAGCCGCGCGGGTGAAGGCCGCGCGGTACAGCCCCGGCACCGGGCACGGCGCCGGCGCGGAGGCCGGCTGCGCCGACCCGCGAACCGTCGGCCTCGCGTTCGACGCCTCGAGCCGCGTCGACTCCGCGAGCACGGCGAGCAGGACGAGCGCGAGCATCCCCGCACGCACGCTCCGTGACCCCAGCGGACCGCGCCTGCGTGCGATTCGTCTCCGCGCCGCGGCGCGCCTGCGCGAGCGCGCGAACGCGAGCTCCACTTCCGAAAGCGTCTGCACCTGCGCCACGGATCGCGATCCTTCCCCGCGCCTCGCCTCCCAAACGGCCGCGGCAGCTGCGCCTAAGCAGCGGGCCCCTGCCCGGCTACCAAGGCTTAACCCAACGTGAGAAAAGGCCTTGCCCTGGCTTGTCCCGCGGTTGGGAGGCCTCCCCGTACCGTCGAGTGCAGAGGTTCACACGACAACCAGGGAGGTCACGAGATGAAGCGCATCACGACACTGCTGGCCGCCTCGGCCCTGCTGCTGACGGTCTCCGTCCCGACAGTGCTCGCCAAGGATGGCGAGGGCACGCGCATCACGCTGAAGGCGTCGAAGGCGTTCCCGGCCGCGAAGGGCACCGCCAAGTTCAAGTCGACCGCCGAGGAGCGCGAGCTCCAGGTCGAGGTCGAGCACATCCGCCGACTCGCGGGTAAGCGCGTCCTCTTCTTCGTCGGCGGCAAGAAGCTCGCGACCAAGAAGGTCAACCGCCTCGGCGCTGCTGAGATCAACCGCAACAGCGAGCGCGGCCAGTTCGTCCCCGCCGTCTCGAACGGGACCGCGGTCAAGGTCAAGACCACCGGCGGCGTCCTGATCGTCAGCGGCTCGTTCTAGGAGGGATTGGCGCAACAGCGCTCGCCGCCGGGGCGCGATGGTCGTTCCGAGGCAAGGACGCAGGGAGTGCCCGTAGCCGGAGGCTACGGGTGCGACTGAGGACGCAGCATCGGGGCGAGCAGCGCGTTCCGGCGGCACAGCCGGTGTTTCGTCAAGCCCTCCTTCTAGGCGATAGCGTCCGCGAGATGCCGCTCCACCTCGGCCTGATCCTGCCGAACTACGGCGCAGGCCTCGAGGCGGAGCGGCTCGCGGCATGCGCGCTCGCGGCCGAGGAGTCCAGCTTCGACTCCGGCTGGGTGACCGACCACCTCGTCGTGCCGGAGGAGCACGCCGGGATCTACGGCTCCATTGCCGAGGCGCTCGTCACGCTCGGCTTCCTCGCCGGCAGGACGCAGCGCCTCGCGCTCGGCGTCTCGGCGCTGATCGTCCCGGCGAGGAGCCCGCTCGTCGCGCTGAAGCAGCTCACGACGCTCGCCTACCTGTCCGGGGGCCGCGTCGTGACGGCGGTCGCGGCCGGCTGGATGGAGGGTGAGTTCAGGACGCTCGGCGCGCCGTTCGAGCAACGAGGCCGGCTGCTGGACGAGTGGCTCGACCTGGCGGCCGCGGCGTTCGAGCGGATGCCCGGCCGCGTGCGCTACGAGGGCGAGCTGCTCTCTCTCGACGGCTGGCTGGCGCCGGCACCGGCCCGGCCGCCGGAGCTTTGGGTGGCCGGCGTCTCGCGGGCGACGCTGCGGCGGGCCCGGAAGACCGGCGTCTGGCACCCGGTGGCACTCGAGCCGGACGAGCTGCGCGCGCTGGGCGAGGGCTTCGACGGCCGCATCGTCCTCCGTATCAGCACCTACTTCGCGGCGGAGCCGAAGGTCGGCGAGGACGAGCGCGGTCGCCACGCGATCGAAGGGCCGCCCGAGTGGATCGCGGAGCGGCTCTCCGAGTACGTCGACGCGGGTTGCGACGGCTTCGTCGTCAACCTCGACCACGAGGCTCAGGACCTCGAGGATCGTGCCCGCCGCTTCGGCGTGGAGGTCGCGCCGCTCCTCCCGCGCTGGCAGAGGTGATCAGGAAGCCCGAGAGGACCACTCACAATCCCACCCGCGGCGGCGGACGCCAACCCCCCGGAACCGGCGCACGATGCCTGATTTAAGGATCTTGTAAGGGCAACAGCGGGGTTCCACACCTATCCTCGGCCTCGTTCAGGCAGGCGAGAGGGAGCGTCGTCATGAGCATCAGGTCGGTGGGATTCGTCGTGTGCGCAGTGCTTGCGCTTGCGGCCCCGGCACTCGCCTCGGGCTCGGCTCGGCCGGTACCCCCGCAGCACTCGTCCGTCAGCACACCGGCCGGTAGCTGGACGGCGACGGCGAGCATGTCGACTGCGCGCGCGCACCTGACCGCGACACCGCTGGGCGACGGGCGCATCCTCGTCGCGGGCGGGGTCGACGAGCCCACCGCCGAGGTGTACGACTCGCCGACGGGCACGTGGCTCCCGGGCGGAACGTTGCACGAATCGCACTGGGGGCACGTCGCCCTGCGCCTCGCAGACGGGCGCGTGCTCGTCGCCGGCGGCGGTCGGTACAGCGCCGGCGCCGAGCTGTACGACCCGGCGACGAACAGCTGGACACCGACAGGGAGGATGAACGTCGGCCGGATCTCCTTGACCGGCACCCTGCTCCGTGACGGGCGCGTGCTCGTCGTTGGCGGCCTTTCCGCCGACGGTACGGGTGTGCAGACGAGCGCCGAGCTCTACGACCCGGCGACCGGCCGCTGGACGTTGACCGGCTCCCTCCGGACGCCCCGGGAGAATCACACTGCCACGCTGCTGGCCGACGGCACCGTCCTGGTGGCCGGAGGCTCCAATTCGAGCGGCTGGCTGCGGAGCGCGGAGCTCTACGACCCGGCCCGGGGGCGCTGGACGCGCGCCGCGTCCATGACGACGGCCCGCGAGCATGCGAGCGCGACCCTGCTCGGCAACGGCCGCGTGCTGGTCGCCGGCGGGGGCAATCCGAGCGCGACCCTCTCCGCCGAGCTCTACGACCCGGCCTCGCGCACGTGGACTCGGACGGGCAGCATGACCGATTACCACGGCCCTGCGGCCGTGCTTTTGCGGGACGGACGCGTGCTCGTCGCCGGGGGCGGCTCCGCAGGCGACGTCTACTCCCCGGCTACCGGCACCTGGACCGCGACCGGCCCGATGGTCAATCCCCAGGTCGGGGGCTCCGCCGTTGCCCTGCTTCCCAGCGGACAGGTCCTCAATGTCGGCGGTGAGAGGCTCGCCAACTGCACTCCGAAGGGGTGTGGCAGCGAGCCCTCCGCGACCGCCGAGCTGTACACGCCCTAGCTGCCGCGTCCAGCAGCAGTGGGCGTGACTGGGATCGAACCAGTGACCTCCCGCGTGTGAAGCGGGCGCTCTCCCGCTGAGCTACACGCCCTTCGAACGCGCAGGATAGCCGTTGCTACGATCGCCGTTCTCGGGCCGGGGCCCGTGCGGTGGGAGCTTCCGAACCGCGTCAGATCCGGGAGGAAGCAGCGCTAAGGAACGCCTCCCAGGCGCGCGGTGCCTCCGGCCCGGGGTCTCTTGGCGGGCCCGCCGGGCCCACGAAACCTTTGCGAAGGCTTAATCGGGACTTCGCAAACGCTCGGTTAGCGTTGGCGGCGCGCGATCCCAAAGCGGAGGCAGGAGATGGAGCGGCGCCGACAACCGGAAACGTGGCCGAAGAAGCGCGAGCTCAGCCGTAGATGGTCCGCGGGTCTGGAGGTCGTCCTCTACTGGTATGACCGAACGTCGGCCGTGACCGTCTCCGTGCGCGACGCCGGCACCGGTGAGGCGTTCGAGGTCGAGGTCGCAGGTGCCGACGCGCTCGACGCATTCGACCATCCATTCGCGTACCTCGACGGGGCGAAGGCGTCCCTGCTCGGGTAGCGGCTGCCTTCGGCGAGCGAGCCCTTCGGTAGAGTCGGCACGTGGCTGCCCTCTACCGGAAGTACCGCCCGCAGGACTTCGACGAGGTCGTCGGCCAGGAGGCGGTGACGCGCACGCTGCGGAACGCGATCGCACACGAGCAGATCCGGCAGGCGTACCTCTTCGCAGGCCCGCGCGGAACCGGCAAGACCTCGCTCGCGCGCATCCTCGCGAAGGCCCTCAACTGCCAGCACGGGCCGACGCCGACGCCAGACAAGACCTGCCACGCCTGCCGCGCGATTGCCGACGGCAGCTCGCTCGACGTGATCGAGATGGACGCGGCGTCGCAGCGCGGGATCGACGACATCCGCGAGATCCGTGAGCGCGTCATCTTGCAGCCGGTCGAGGGCCGCTACAAGGTCTACATCCTCGACGAGGCGCACCAGCTCACCGATGCCGCCTTCAACGCGCTGCTGAAGCTGATCGAGGAGCCTCCGCCCCACCTCGTCTTCGTCTTCTGCACCACCGACCTCGGGAAGATGCTCCCGACCGTCAGGTCACGGTGTCAGACGTTTGCCTTCTCGCGGCCGCGCCTGCCGGAGCTCGTGCAGGTGCTGCGGCGGGTGGCCGACGGGGAGGGGATCGAGGCGCCCGATGCGGCGCTGTCGCTCATCGCGCGTGCGGCTCGCGGCGCCTACCGCGATGCGGTCTCGACGCTCGATCAGCTCGCCGCGGCGACCGAGAAGCAGGTGACCGTGCAGGCGGTGCTGCAGCTCCTCGGCGCGGTCGAGGAGGAGGCGCTCTTCCGGCTCTGCGACCTCGTCGTCGACCGCGACACCGCCGGCGCGCTCACCTTCGTCGAGGAGCTCTCGGAGCAGGGCCAGGACCTCGGGCGGCTCGTGACCGACCTGCTCGAGCACCTGCGCTACCTGCTGCTCGTCCAGCACATGGGCGAGGTGCCGGAGTCGCTGCCGGTGACCGAGGAGACGCGCGAGCGGCTGCGCGAGCAGGCGAACCAGCTCGGCGAGGCGACGGTGCTGCGGCTCTGCGACCTGCTCGCGGTGGCGGTCGAGGACATGCGCCAGGGAGGCGATCCGCGCCTGCCGCTCGAGCTCGCGCTGGTGAAAGTGACGCGCCCGGCCGCCGACCTGTCGCGCGAATCGACCGCGCACCGGCTGGAGCTGCTGGAGCGTCCCGTCCATTCCGGCCATGTCCCGGCCGCCGCGGGGACAGACCCAGGGACAGACCCGGGGACAGACGCAGGGACAGACGCAGGGACTGTCCCCGGCGGTTCGGCCGAGGCGCCGGCGCTCGAGCTCGAGCAGCTGCAGGAGGCCTGGCAGCGGACGATCCTGCCGGCCGTCGAGGAGAAGTCGATCCCGACCGCGTCCGTGCTACGCGAGGCCCATCCGAAAGACCTCGCCGGCGACACGCTCACGGTCGAGTTTCCGAGCGCAGCGTCGTTCCACCGGCAGCTCGCCGAGGAGCCGAAGAACGCGACGCTCCTCGCCGAAGCGCTCTACGAGGTCACGGGCCGCCACCTCGAGCTGGCTTTCGAGGTCGGCGAGAACGGCGGCGAGGCCGACGAGCCCGCGCCGGACGAGCCGGTGAGCGAGGAGGAGATCATCGAGTTGATGAAAGGGACCTTCGACGCCCGCGAGGTGAAGGACGAGCCATGAGCATGGACTTCAACAAGATGATGCAGCAGGTCCAGGAGATGCAGACCCAGATGCAGCAGGCCCAGGAAGAGCTGAAGAACGAGACCGTCCAGGCGACGGCGGGCGGCGGGATCGTCACCGTGATCGCGACCGGCGGCGGCGAGATCAAGGAGATCAAGATCGACCCGAAGGCGATCGACCCGGACGATCCGGAAATGCTCGCCGACATGGTCGTCGCCGCGGTGAACGAGGCCCTGCGCTCCTCGCAGAGCCTGATGGAGTCGAAGCTCGGCCCGGCGCTGGGGGGCCTGCACGGGCTGGGCCTCCCGGGCCTGTGAGCGACGGCCGCGTCGACGCCCTTCGCCGCGTGCCCCTCTTCGTCGGTCTCGCCGACGACGATCTCGCCGCGATCGCGGAGGCGGCGAACGAGCTCGAGGTCCCGCCCGGTCAGCTGCTCGTCCAGCCCGGCACTGCGGGCACCGGGATGTTCTTCATCGCCGAGGGAACCGCCGTCGTCGAGACGAAGCGCGAGCACGTCGAGCTCGGGCCAGGCCAGTTCTTCGGCGAGCTGGCGCTGATGAAGCCCGACGCGATCCGCACCGCCCGCGTGCGAGCCAAGACGCCGCTGCGCTGTCTCGCGCTCGACCGCGCGAGCTTCCGCGGCCTCGTCGCGACGCATCCGGAGGTGGCAGCGGCGCTGATCGAGGTCGCCCTCGGCCGCCTCGCCGAGAACGCCGGCGTCTCAGACGACTAGCCGTGCGTCACGGCGACTAGCCCGACGATCCCGAGCGCGTAGAACGCGACGACCAGGATCGAGTCCGGCCCGAGCCGCAACCACTGCCGGCCGGGCCGGAACAGCAGGCCGCAGACGTACACGACCGTCAGGAGCGCGCCGAGCGCCGTGAGGTAGACGTCGCTGTCCTCCGCCGCGGGGAGGACCGCGCTTCCGGAGACGATCGTCGCCAGCAGGAACAGCACCGGCAGGAAGGCGTTGCCGCCGAAGATGTCGGACACGGCGAGCTGGTAGTCGCCGAGCTTCAGCGACGCGAGGCCCGTCGAGACCTCCGGCAGGGCGGTCGCCGCGGCGAGCACCGTCGCCCCGAAGAGGACGCCGCTCAGGCCGACGTGCCCGGCAATGCCGCTGCTCGACTCCTCGAGCACGATGCCGCCGCCGAGCGTCACCAGCGCCGCGAGTCCGAACACGGTCGTGACCCACACCGTCGAGCGGCCCTTCCTCGTCATCACCTCGTCCTTCTTGGCGTGGGCCATCCCGCGCGGCTCCTTCTGCCCGTCGGGCGGATTGCCCGCCTCGTGCCACGGGAGACCCGTCCGGGCCCTGCCGACCAGCCACAGGCCGGCGATCCAGAGCGCGAGGAGCGCGAGCCCGACCGGCGTGACTCGCAGCGCGATCGCGTCCGGCGACATCCGGGTGCCCATCACCACGACGACGAGCATCGCGATCACGAGCGCGCCTTCGATCGCGAGGACGAGTGAGGCGGCGCGGTAGGTCAGCGGCGAGGCGGCACGCCGACACCGTCCAGCAGCGCGAGCACCACCGTCTGAATCGCGATCCCGCCGAGGATGTTGCCGATCGCGATCCCGAGGTTGTGACTCGCGGCCGCCGTGACGGTGATCGCGAGCTCAGGAAGGTTCGTCGCGATCGCGAGCAGGATCAGCCCGCCGAGCGCCTCGCCGAGGCCGAGCCGCCGGGAGAGCACGTCCGTGGTGTCGGAGAGGCGGATGCCGGCGACCCAGATCGCGCCCGCTGCGGCGAGGAAGATCACGACCTGCCACGACAGCGCGAGCGAGTCGAACACGGCTGGGGATTCGACGTTGCGTCCGCATCGCCTCGGTACGCTGGTTCGCGTGTTCAGCCCGGCGGTCGAGAACCTCGTCGCGCAGCTGACCCGCCTGCCCGGGGTCGGCCAGCGCACGGCACAGCGTCTCGCGTTTCACCTGCTGCGCGTGCCCAAGGAGGAGGCGCTCGCACTCGCGCACGCGCTCGAGGAGGTCAAAGAGCGCGTCCGCTTCTGCCGCGAGTGCGGGAACCTGACCGAGGAGGAGACCTGCGAGATCTGCCGTGACGCGCGGCGCGACCACACGATCGTCTGCGTGGTCGAGCAGCCGGCCGATCTGATCTCGGTCGAGCGCACGCACGAGTATCGCGGGCTCTACCACGTGCTCGGCGGCTCGCTCTCGCCCCTCGACGGGGTCGAGCCCGAGCACCTGCGCATCGACGAGCTGCTCGGACGCGTGGAGCGGAACGGCGTCGAGGAGGTCGTGCTCGCGACGAACCCGAACATGACCGGCGAGGCGACCGCCGCCTATCTCGCCGACCGCCTGCGCGGCCGCGTGCGCGTCACGCGCCTCGCGAGCGGCCTGCCGGTGGGCGCCGACCTGGAGTACGCCGACGAGGTCACGCTCGGCAGGGCGCTTTCGGGCCGCCGCGAGATGTAGCCGTCAGCCGACGGAGCGCTTCAGCGAGCCTTCCTGATCGCGTCGATCAGGTCCCACTTGCCCATCTTCGAGCGACCGCGGATGCCCATCCGCGCGGCTTCCTCGTACAGCTGCTGGCGGTTCCGGTCCTCGAGTGCGTGCCCTGGCCTCCCACCCCGGCGCGCGCCTTTGCGCGCCTGCTCCTGGAGCCCGCGGCGCGTGCTCTTAGGCAGGTTGGCGATCGTCCGCTTCCGCCTCGCAGCCGCCTGCGCCTTCTGGACGTTCTGCTTCGCCGCTCGCGTCTGCTTCTTCGTAGCCATACAGGCCTACTCGCCGCTCCGCCGAAGAAGAAACCAACCCGCGACGCCGGCGCGGGCCCCACCCGCAGGCCACCTAGAATTCCCGCCGTGACGACGACCCAGTTCGAGCCGCTTCCCGATCTCGCGGCCGCAGAGCCGAGCCTCGGCACGCTCGTGATGAAGTTCGGCGGCACTTCCGTCGGCGACCCGCAGAAGCTGAAGGACGTCGCCCGGCGGCTGGTCGAGGCCCGCGCAGCCGGCAACCGGGTCGTGGCCGTGCTCTCGGCGATGGGAGATACGACCGACGACCTCGTCCGCCTCGCCTACGAGGTCTCGCCGCGGCCGAAGCCGCGCGAGCTCGACATGCTGATCTCGGTCGGCGAGCGGATCTCCTGCGCGCTCGCCGCGATGGCGATCCACGACCTCGGCGCCGAAGCGATCTCGCTCACCGGCTCGCAGGCCGGGATCGTCACCGACACGGTCCACGGCCGCGCGAAGATCGTCGACGTCCGCGCGCGCCGCATCCACGAGGCCCTCGACCAGGACAAGATCGTCCTCGTCGCCGGCTTCCAGGGCATCTCGACCGATTTCGACATCACGACGCTCGGCCGCGGCGGCTCCGATACGACAGCCGTCGCGCTCGCCGCCGCGCTGGGCGCGCAGGTCTGCGAGATCTACACCGACGTGGAAGGCGTCTTCACCGCCGACCCGAGGCTCGTCCCGAATGCGCGCAAGCTCCACGCCGTCAGCTACGAGGAGATGCTCGAGTTGGCCGCCTCGGGCGCAAAGGTGCTGCAGGTACGCTCGGTCGAGGTCGCCCGAAACCACGACGTCAAGCTGCACGTCCGTTCCACGTTCTCGTCCGAGGACGGCACCTGGATTCGCGAGGAGGACGATCGGATGCTCGAGAAGGCGCTCATCTCCGGAGTCACGCACACGCGCGAGGAGACGCTTTACCGCGTCACCGGCACGACGGCGTCGCGGCTATTCTCGGCCCTCGCCGCCGCGAGCGTGAACGTCGACACGATCGTCCAGACGGGGCCGGAGATCGTCTTCTCCGCACCTACCGACGACCGCGACGCAGCGGTCGAGGTGCTCGACGGGCTCTCGGTGGAATGGACGTCCCGGGACGACCTCGGCAAGGTCAGCGTGATCGGCGCTGGCATGAAGAGCCATCCCGGCGTTGCGGCGAAGGCGTTCGAGACCCTCGCGCAGGCCGGGATCGAGCCCGAGGTGGTGACGACCTCGCCGATCAAGATCTCCTGTCACATCCGCACCGACCAGGTGGACGAGGCCGTGGTCGTGATGCACCGGGCATTCGAGCTGGACGCGCCGGAGGCGGAGCGCCAGCATGCCTAGGCTCGCGGTCGTGGGGGCGACCGGCGCGGTCGGGCGCGTGGTCGTCGAACTGCTCTCCGGGCGCGGCTTCGACGACGTGCGCCTGTTCGCCTCGGCGCGCTCGGCCGGCACCGAGATCGACGGCCGCGTGGTCGAGGAGGCCACACCGGAAGCGCTGGCCGCCGGCGACCTCGACCTCTGCCTCTTCTCCGTGGGCGCGGACGCGAGCCGCGAGCTCGTCCCGCACGCCGTCCGCGGCGGCGCTGTCTGCGTCGACAAGTCGGCCGCGTTCAGGCTCGAGGACGGCGTGCCGCTCGTCGTCCCCGAGGTTAACGGCGTGCGGGCGCGCGAGCACGCCGGGGTGATCGCGAACCCGAACTGCTGCGCGATCCCGCTGACGCTCGTGCTGAAGCCGCTGCACGACGCAGCGGGCCTGCGCGCGGTGCGCGTCGCGACCTACCAGTCGGCGTCCGGGAAGGGCGCCCAGCGGCTGCAGCGGCTGCTCGACGAGCCGCCCGCCGAGCACGACCTCTCGACCGACTGGGAGTTCGACGGCGAGGAGTTCGACGAGGAGGTGAAGCTGCGCGAGGAGACGCGCAAGATCCTCGGGCTCCCGGAGCTGCTGGTCAGCGCAACCTGCGTGCGCGTGCCGGTGCCCGTCGGCCACGCCGAGTCGGCGTGGATCGAGACCGAGGAGCCGTTGGAGCCGCAGCGGGCGCGCGAGCTCCTGGCCGCGGCCCCGTCGGTGCGCGCCGAGGACTTCCCCACGCCGCGCGGGGCCGTCGGAGCCGACGAGGCGTTCGTCGGCCGCATCCGCCGCGATCCCGCGGCGGCGAACGGTCTCTCGCTCTTCATCGCGTGCGACAACCTGCGCAAGGGGGCGGCGCTGAACGGCATCCAGATCGCCGAGCTCGTCCTCGCCCAGCGCGCGGTCGCCGCCTGAAGAAGCGGACCCCGCTCGATCCTCAAGACACAGCCGTAACAAGCCGATACCAGGCGTAATGCGGCCGGCACGTCTCGACCACACCTTCTTCGACAACGAGCCCCGCTCGCACCTCGGCGCGCTGCTCCTGCGCAAGGGGCTGCTCACGAACGACGAGCTCGACCGCGCGCTCGAGGAGCGCGAGCAGGGCGAGCTGCTGGGCGAGGCTCTCGTGCGGCTGCGCATCTGCTTCGAGGACGACATCGCGCGCGTTCTCGCCGAGCAGGCGAACGTCGAGTTCGCCGACATCGGCATCACCTCGGTCGACCTGCGCGCGGTCGGGCTGCTGTCATGGGCGCAGGCCGAGGAGCTCCGCGCGATCCCGATCCGGCTCCACCCCGACGACAGCGTCTCGGTCGCCGTCGCCGATCCGACGGACGAGTCACTCCTCCCGAGCCTGAAGCTCGCGCTGGGCGGGCGCGACGTGCGCCTGTTCGTGACGACGCCTTCCGCGCTGCGCGCGGCCTGGGCGAACGCGTACCCGCGGCGCTAGGGACGCCTGGGCACAGGCTGCGGCTCGGGCAACAGCACCTCGCGCAGCCTCCGTAGCGCCCTCGCGCGCCGGCCCTCGTCGAGGACCGGGACGAGCCCGCCGAGCTCGAGGCGCGCCAGCCCGACGGGCCCGGCCGATCGCATGATGCGGAAGCCGAAGTCGGTCAAGAAGTCCTGCGGGAAGACCGTGCGGTGAACGAGAAAGCGCTCGTAGTCAGATTCGCCCTCGGGGTAGTGGTAGGCGAACGCCTCGAGGGCGGCCGCGCCCCTGTCCCTGGCCTCGCCGATCGCCGCGAGGAAGAGGGACTGCAGCACCCACGGGCTCGTTCGGTCGACGAGGTACGCGCACGTGACGAGCACCGCGTCGTCCGACGGCGGGCCCGCCGGCATCTCCGAGGCGCGCGGGAAGAGCCGCGCCGTGCCGTACTGCATCGACCCGAGCGCGCGGCCATCGTCGTCGTAATAGATCGTCCCCCAGGCCCCGAACTCGGTCTCGGCCTTCTCGATCCAGCGGCGCTTGTCGGGAGCACGCCCGCCGGTGCGCGACTGCCACCACACGCAGCCGTGGCAGACCGAAGGCGCAGTCTCGAGCGTCGCACCGGTCAGGCCGGCGATGCGCAGGCTCACGGCGCGCTGATCTCGTCGACGACGACGTCCACCGCGCGCGGCCTCGCTCCGGCCATGCGCTCGAGGTAGTCGGCCACGCGCCGCTGCACCTCCTCGCCGACCTCCCGCGCCGGCGCCCCCCAGGCGAGCTCGACGTGCAGCTCCACGATCGTCGCGCCGTCGCCGCTGATCCGCACCGCGCCCTGCCGCGGCAGCCGCCCCTCGACCAGCCCGGCGACGCCCTCCACCTCGCGGGCCGCGTCTGCCGCGTAGCTGGCGAGCACGTCGGTCGCGACGCTCGCGCTGCCGTTCATCACTCCGATTCTAGGACGAGCTCCGTCGCCTCCGGCCTGGCCAGGAAGCGAAACGGCACGAAGGTCGTGCCGAGACCGGCTGAGAGATGGAGCGTTGCGGCCGGCCGTCGGTAGAGACCCTGGATGTATGTCCAGCGGATGTGTGCCAGGCGCAAGCGGCCGCCAGGCCACGGCAGGCAGATCTGCCCTGCGTGCAGGTGACCCGACAGCACGAGGTCGAACACGCCCTCCGGGATCCGGTCGACGACGCTCGGGAAGTGGCAGAGCAGGATCCGCAGGTCTGCGTCCGGGTCCGCGAACTGCTCCGGGCGGGCACGCCGCCTCCGGTAGGAGCGCGGGTCGACGCCCACGACCTGCACCCGCTTGCCGCGGAGCTCGACGGTCCGACCGTCGTCCGAGAGCAGCGTCGCGGACTCGAGGTCGGCGAGCCCCGCCGGGTGGGAAAAGGGGTCGCGCGTGTGCGCGAAGTCGTGGTTGCCGAGCACGGCGAAGCAGCGTGGGAGCCGCGCGAGCAGCGCACGCAGCCGTGCCTCGGCCCTCGGCCTTGAGAGCAGGTCGCCGCTGATCAGCGTCAGGTCAGGCTGGCGCTGCTCGACCCACTCGACCGCCCGCTCGACGGCGGCCTGCCCGCGCGAGGGAACGCCGAGGTGGAAGTCGGAGAGGTGCGCGATCCGGAGCCCCGCCAGCTCGGGCGGCAGCCCCGGCAGCGAGCACGGCAGCGCGTGCAGCCGCACCCAGCCCGCCTCGAAGTGCCCCCACGCCAGCCCGGCCGCGGCTCCGGCCCCGCCGAGCCGTATCAGCCGCAATCAGGCCTCGAGCTTCTCGACGACCGGCTCGACCGAGACGACATGGCGCTTGAACTTCAGCTCCGACTCCTCGAGCCCGGCGGCCACGCCGATCAGCTGCGAGAGGTGCAGGATCGGCATCGCGAAGTCCTTGCCCGTCGCCTTGCGCAGCTTCGACTGCCACGCGTCGAGCGAGAGGTGGCAGAGCGGGCACGGCGTCACGATCGCGTCGGCCCCCGCCTCGCTCGCCTGCTCGATCGGCTGGATCAGCTCCCCGAGCGCCGTCTCCTCGCGCGCCTGGATGATCGGGAAGCCGCAGCACTTGATCTTCGCGGGGTAGTCAATCGGCTCGCCGCCGCAGGCTTCGATGATCGCCTCGAGCGACCACGGCCGGTCCGGGTCCTCGAAGCCGAGGATCTTCGAGGGCCGCAGGATCTGGCAGCCGTAGAACGGCGCCACCTTCAGGCCCTTGAGGCCCTTGTGGGCGACCGTCTTCAACCGCTCGTAACCGTCGCCCTCGGCAATCAGCCAGAGCAGGTGCTTCACCTCGACCGTGCCCTCGTACGGCGGCGCGCCGACCGTCTCGAGGTTCTGGCTCACGCGCGCACGCAGGTCGTCGTCGTTCTTGAGCTGCCAGTTCGCCTGTCGCAGGTTGAGCGTGCAGACATTGCAGATCGTCATCAACGTCTCGCAGCCCGTCTGCTCGGCATAGGCCAGGATGCGCGCGTTCAGGTGGAGGTAGTAGTCGGGCTCCGCCTCGTGGATGTCGCCGGCGCCGCAGCAGGTCACCGATTCCAGCTCGTCGAGCTCCAGCCCGAGCTGGGGCGCGAGGGCCTGGGTCGAGGTGTCGAGCTCCTTCGCCGAGAGCGACGCGAGACAGCCCTTGTAGTACGCGACGCGCGTCGTCTCAGTCGCCGCCACTCTTGCCTCCGGACTTCTCGGGCGCGATCCGGCTGGCCGCCGCGTGGTCCGGGTCGGCGCTGAGCACGTGCTCGATCTGCGCGAGCGCGTGCTCCCCCTGGACGATCCCCTGCGCGCCCTCTCGGCCCTGCTCGCGGACGAGGTCGTGCAGGTCACGCGCCTCGCGCACGTTCTTCGCCACGTGGGGCGGGAACGGCGGCGGCACCTTGCCGTGCTTGGCGAGGTTGAGCGCGAACCCGATCTGCTTCACCGCCGAGACGACGCCCTGCGTCTTCGGCACGAGCTCGGTCTCGCGCAGCCAGCCCGTGGTCTCGGCCGACTTCACGAACCACCTCGCGTGCTTCGCGCCCATGTCGTGGTCGACATCGAGGCGGATCGATTCCGCGCCGAGCTTTGCGATCGCGTCGCGCGGGTCGACGCCCTTCGGGCAGCGCTCGTTGCAGAAGTAGCAGCGTGTGCAGTCCCAGATGCCGTGCTCCTGGTTGTACTCGTTCAACCGCGCGACGTCGGCCTGGTCGCGCACGTCGCCGACGAAGCGGAAGCCCTTTGCCAGCGCCGCGGGCCCGAGGAACTCCGGGTCGGACTCCATCGAGTTGCACTCGGAGACGCAGCAGCCGCACATGATGCAGAGCGCCTCCTTGTGGATCG
>JBJMJY010000059.1:0-12494 GCA_045806105.1 Gaiellaceae bacterium
AAGCGCATGATCATCTGCTTCGCCGTGCTCGTGACCTTCTCGAGGTCGTTCGCGGCACCCGTGGTGACCTCCTGGAAGACGAGCTCCTCCGCGGCGCGGCCGCCGAGCGTCATCGCGAGCTGGTCCATCAGCGCCGACTTCGTCGTCAGATAGCGGTCCTCGGTCGGCAGCGAGATCGTCAAGCCGAGCGCCTGGCCGCGGGACACGATCGTGATCTTGTGCACCGGATCGGTGTGCTCGAGGTAGTGCCCGACGATCGCGTGGCCCATCTCGTGGTACGCCGTGATCTTCCGCTCCTCCTCGGAGAGCAGGCGCGTCTTCTTCTCGGGGCCGGCGATCACGCGCATGATCCCCTCCTCGAGCTCCTCCTGCTCGATCGTCTTCTTGCCGCGGCGCGCGGCGAGCAGCGCGGCCTCGTTGACGAGGTTCGCGAGGTCGGCGCCTGTGAAGCCGGGGGTGCCGGCGGCGAGGGTGTCGAGGTCGATCTCGGGCGCGATCGGCTTGCCCTTGGCGTGCACCTCGAGGATCTTGCGTCGGCCGATCCGGTCTGGCCGGTCGACGACGATCTGGCGGTCGAAGCGACCCGGTCGCAGCAGCGCCGGGTCGAGGATGTCAGGCCGGTTCGTGGCGGCGATCAGAATGATGTTGTCCTTCAGCTCGAAGCCGTCCATCTCGACGAGCAGCTGGTTGAGCGTCTGCTCGCGCTCGTCGTGGCCGCCGCCGAGACCCGCCCCGCGGTGCCGGCCGACGGCGTCGATCTCGTCCATGAAAACGATGCACGGGGCCGCCTGCTTGGCCTGCTCGAAGAGATCGCGCACGCGCGACGCGCCGACGCCGACGAACATCTCGACGAAGTCGGAGCCGGAGATCGAGAAGAACGGCACGCCCGCCTCGCCCGCAACCGCGCGCGCGAGCAGCGTCTTCCCGGTGCCGGGCGGCCCGTAGAGCAGGACGCCTTTCGGGATCCGCGCGCCGAGCGCCTGGAACTTCTTCGGATTCTCGAGGAACTCCTTGATCTCCTGAAGCTCCTCGACGGCCTCGTCGACGCCCGCGACGTCCTTGAAGCCGATCTTCGGCGAGTCGGGCGCCATTCGCTTCGCGCGGCTCTTGCCGAAGCTCATCACCTTCGAGCCGCCGCCCTGGACCTGGTTCATCAGGAAGATCCAGAAGGCGATCAGGATGATGAAGGGGAGCAGCGAGAAGAATGCGCTCACCCACGAGAAGCCTCCTGTGCCCTTCGAGTCGAACTCGACCCCCTTCGACTCGAGCACGTCCGTGATGAACGGAACGGACTGGTCGGCGGGATAGTGGACGGTGAACTTCTTGTCGCCGTCGTTCGTGATCGTGCCCGTGATCGCGCGCTTGCTCGGGTTGAACTCGACGTTCCCGACGTTGCCTTCCTTGGCCTTCTGGATGAACTCCGAGTACGTGAACTTCGTCTCGCTCTTGCCGTGCGGGATCAGCGTCTGGCTCGCCAGCCACACGAGCAGGACGATGACGACAAGCGGGAAAAGCGCTGAGCGGAAGAATCGGTTCACGAGCCCTCTATCGGCACAGAGTACCAATGAGTATGAGCATCACCGGTACCCGGATTGGGTAGTGCTAAGGCGCGGACTCGGCCGCGCCGACCAGGGAGGCCGTGCGGGCTCTGCCCGTGCGGCCGTCTAAAGCGTTGTCGGAAGCAGGTGCTCGTCCAGTACGCCGACGTAGGGCAGGTTCCTGTACCGCTCCGCGAAGTCGAGGCCGTAGCCGACGACGAACTTGTTGGGGATCTCGAAGCCGACGTAGCGCACCGGCACGTCGATCTCCCGCCGTGTCGGCTTGGTCAGCAGCGCGCAGACCTCGAGGCTCGCGGGCTCCCGCGACTCGAGGTTGCGCATCAGGTACGAGAGCGTGAGGCCGGAGTCGATGATGTCCTCGACGACGAGGACCTCGCGGCCCTCGATGTTGATGTCGAGGTCCTTCAGGATGCGGACGATCCCGGAGGAGTCGGTCGCGTCGCCGTAGCTGGAGATCGCCATGAAGTCGACCTCGCAGGCGACGGTGAGGTGGCGCATCAGGTCGGCCATGAAGAAGACGGCGCCCTTCAGGACGCCGATCAGCAGCAGGTCGCGCCCCTCGTAGTCCGCGGAGACCTCGACGCCGAGCTCCGCGACGCGCGCGGCGAGCGTCTCCTCGTCGATCAGGATCTCGCCGATCGCCGCGTCGAGCTGCGTGCTCATCCCCGCTCCGCCTTGATGCCGGGGGCGTCGACCAGGCCGGGCACCGCGACGACCTCGCGCCCCTTTACGACGAGAGGCCACGCCTCTCGCTCGGATCGCGGGATCTTCGCGTCGACAAACACGTCCTGCACCTTCTTGCGGCGGCCGGCGAGCCTGTCGCCGGGGCGCCAGCTTCGTACCTTAAGCCCTGCGAGCTCCGATTCGATCGTCCACTCGCCCCAGCGCACCCGCCCCTCGAGCGCGACCGGGGTCTGCTCGAGCCAGACGCGGTCGTACTCGCGGACGGCGGTGAGCCCGCCGCCGAGGTCGACGCGGCGCGAGCCGGCGGTCGCGGCGAGCAGGTCGTCGAGCTTCGAGGGGCGCTGCTCTGCCAGGCGCAGAAGGTTCTTCTCGGCGCCTGGGTGCAGGCGGTTGAGGAGCGGCAGGATCTCGTGGCGGATAAGCCCGCGGCGCGTCTCCGGGTTCGAGCTGTCGCTGCGGTAGGCGAGACCCTCGGCGCGGCAGTACGCCGCCGTCTCCTCCCGCCAGAGCGGGAGCAGGGGCCGGACGACGCCGTCCTCGCGCCTCGGCTTGATCCCGCCGGGGGCGCCGCTGGAGACGAGGCGGTAGAGGACTGTCTCGACCTGGTCCGACGCGGTGTGTCCGGTGGCACGGAGGCGGTCGGTCGCGACGGAGTAGCGCAGCTCGCGCAGGGCATCCTCGGTCGGGCGCGGCGGCGGCTCGAGGTCGACGACGTCCGCGCTGAGCACCTCGCGGCAGAAGCGCGCGTCTTCCTCGGACTCCGCGCCGCGCAGCCCGTGGTTCACGTGCAGCGCGGAGACGCGGTAGCCGAGCTCACGCAGGACGTGCCAGAGGCAGGTCGAGTCGGCGCCTCCCGAGACGAGGGCGACGACCTCGCCCCCACGCGCGATCAGGTCGTGCGCGCGAACGTGCTCCTCGACGCGCTTGCGGAGCGCGGCGGTGTCGACGTCCTCTGCAGCCATCACGCCACAGTCTGGCAAGCGACACACACCCGGCACGATCCAGGCACAGACACGTGCGCTGTTCCCGGTTACCCTCGCCTCGGGGAGGAGGCCGGGCGAACCGTCCCTAGACCAGGTCGGTCAGAGCAGGGGCGAGACGTCGCAGCCGAGGTCGGCGAGCGGCGCCCTGGCCCGCACGAGCACCGTGTGCGCGAAGTTCGCCAGGCCGTACGCGCGGTACATATGCGGCCCTGCGTCGCGATGGCGCCGGTCCGCCTGCACGGCCTTCGCGTACTCGGCCAGCATCCCCGCGACGAGGCGCCGCGCCTGCTGCAGCGCGAAGTCCGTCGGCCCCGTCCCTCGCATGATCCTCGCCGCCGACCGCGCCTGCCCGATCACGTCCTCCGCCGTCGCGTCGCCGCTCTGGTACTGCTCGCTCCAGAGCTCGAGCGCGGTCATGTTCGTTCGCGCCGTCTCGATGAACTGCCGGTCGGTCGCCGAGCAGGTGTGGACCAGATTCGGGCGTGCGCGGCCGCTCGCCGCGAGGGTCAGGGCGAGCGTAAGCACGGCAAGGAGGCCGGCCGCAGTGAGGCCAATCCGCACGCGCGGATTTTCCGCAGGCCCGGCGCGCACGTCGTCCCCCGTTCGGGTTAGTGAGGGCTCGACGAAGCGACGGCTGTGCGACGTTCCGCCGAACCTCCTAGACGAAGACGAGGCTGCGATACGAGATCGTGTGGCGCATGCCGACCTTCTCGTAGACCCGGATCGCGGGAGCGTTCTCGGCGCGCACGAACAGGCAGACCGCCGGCACCCGCTCGAGCAGCAGCCGGCAGAGGTCGCGCATGCCGCGCTGGGCGTAGCCTCGGCCGCGGGCGCGAGGATCGACCCAGACCTGCTGCAGCTGCACGGCCGACGGCGTCCACGCCGAGGCCTCCGCCTTGAAGAGGATCGTGCCGTCCTCGACCCAGAGCCAGGAGCGGCCGTCCTCGATCTGCGCCCGCGTCCGCCAGCGGAAGCTCTCGGGGTCGCGCTCCAGCGGGTTGATCCCGAGCTCCTCTCGGTGCGCCTCGGCACACGCCGGCACGAGCAACTCGAAGTCATCGTGTGTCGCCGCGCGCAACGGCGTTTCGCCGGGTTCCGGCGGCTCCTCGAGCACGTACACCGGCTGTCCGGGCCGGTCCTCCCGCGGCGAGGGCAGCCGTTCGTGGGCGGCGGCCCAGAAGTCGCCGACCGCGTTCTCCTCGCCGATCACCAGCCGAGCGCGACTCGCCCCGTCGACGCCGGCAAACGCGCCGCAGCCGCTCCCCGACGGGACGAGGTTGGTCCCGACGTGGCACAGCGCCACGAGCGTATCGGCCTCCACGAGCCCCGTGAACCGTCCCAAACCCCGCCGCGCCACGTCCTCGAGGAAGACGCGCTCGATCGGGTCCCGGGCGCAGAAGGCGAGGATCTCGTCCAGCGCCGGTTCGCTCAGCGCGGCCACGAAAGCAACTTTAGGCTCTCGCCCGTGCCGATCCACATCCGCGCGGAACCCGGGGAGTACGGAGAGGCCTGCCTCCTCCCCGGCGACCCCCTCCGCGCCAAGTACATCGCCGAGACCTACTTCGACAACGCCGTGCAGCGCAACGGCGAGCGCGGGATGCTCGGCTATAGCGGCGAGTGGGAAGGCAAGCCCGTCGCGGTGCAGGCGACCGGGATGGGGTGTCCCTCGGCGGCGATCGTGATGGAGGAGCTCGTCCAGCTCGGGGTCAAGCGCTTTCTGCGTGTAGGGACCTGCGGCGGGCTGCAGCACGACCTCGAGCTCGGGGATCTGATCGTCGCGGTCTCGGCGGTCCCGGCGGACGCCACCGCCCGCCACTACGTCGGTCAGGAGCCGCACGTGCCCACGGCTGATTGGGAGCTGGTCCATGCCGCGGTGCACGCGGCCAAGGAGCTCGACCAGCCGTTGCGCGTTGGGGCGATCGCCTCGAGCGACACGTTCTACGACCCCGACCCCGAGCGGCACAGGCGCTGGTCGGCGCGCGGCGTCCTCGGCGTCGAGATGGAGGCGGCGGTGCTGTTCACGATCGGCGCGCTGCGCGGCGTCCAGGCCGGCTGCCTGCTGACCGTCAGCGACATCGTGCTCGGCGAGGAGTTCACGCGCATCTCCGACGACGAGCTGCGCGCGGCAGTCGACCGCATAACGCGCGTGGCGCTCGCCACGGTCACTTCCTAGAGCGGTTGTGGTAAAGCCGATGGGCATCGATCGGTCTCAGACGGACACACGGGCAGAGTCCGCGCGTCCTGAGAACGGCACCGCAAGCGGTGCCTCGGATTAAGCGAACCGTCTTCCTGGTCAACCCCGCCGCCGAGAACGGCGCCGCGGGCAGGCGCTGGCCCGAGCTCGCGCATCGCGCGGCCGCGCTGGGGCTGAGCGGCGACGCGCTGCTCTCCGAGCGGCCCGGTCACCTGACGGAGCTCGCGCGCGAGGCCGCGGGCACGGCCGACCTGCTCGTCGCGGTCGGCGGCGATGGCACGGTGAACGAGGTCGCGAACGGGATCGCCGGCCTCGAGGTCGAGCTCGCCGTCATCGCGCGCGGCACCGGCTGGGACTTCGTCCGCACGTACGGCATCCCGCGGAAGCTCGACGACGCCGTCGAGGTGGCGCTGAACGGGCGCACCCGCGAGATCGACCTCGGCCGCGCCACCTACCGGACGTGGGACGGCGGGCAACGCGGGTCGCTCTTCGCGAACATCGCGAGCGCCGGCATGAGCGGCGCGATCGCGCAGCGGGCGAACGAGACCTCGAAGGCGCTCGGCGGCAAGGTCTCCTACGTCTGGGCGACGCTGGCGGTCTTCGCGCGCTGGCGCAACGACGAGGTGATCGTGCGCGTCGACGGCGTGCGGCACTCCGGCCGAATGCACGACGTGATCGTCGCCAACGGCCGCTACCTCGGCGGCGGGATGAAGATGCTGCCCGAGGCAGAGCCCGACGACGGCCGCTTCGACGTGCTGCTGATCGGCGACCTGACGAAACGCGACCTGCTGCTGACCCTGCCGAAGACCTACCGGGGAACGCACCTGCCGCACCCGAAGGCGACGGTTCTGCGCGGCGCGCACGTGGAGGTCGAGGCGCCCGAGCCGCTGCCGGTGGAGCTCGACGGCGAGCAGCCGGGGACGACGCCCGTCAGCTTCGAGGTCGTGCCGCGGGCGCTGCGGCTACGCGTTCCCGCCTGAGCCGGGTGTCTTCGGCTTCGGCTTGGGCTTCGCCTTGGCTGCCGTCGAGCGGCGCCTCGCCGTCTTCGCGGAAGCGGATCCCTTCGCCTTCGAGAGCTCGAAGACCTTCCGCTCGAGCGCGTCGACGCGCCGTTCGAGCGCATCGAGCCCGCGCAGCCGCCGTTGCAACTCGTCCCCACGCTCCTTCAGCTGGTTCGCGCTCTCCACGAAGCGCTGCGCGCCGGGAATCTCGGCGATGCGGCCGATCACGTCCTCGCCGCGATCGGCCAGCCGGCTGAGAATGTCCTGTCCACGCTGCTGAGCCACGGCGCTGTTATACCCGACCGACCCGCTCGGCGCGGTAGACGACCTCGTAGCAGCTCAGCCGGTCACGGCCGGGGCACGTCCAGCCGTGGCGCATCTCATCGGCGGATCAGCACGGGTGTCCCCGCCGGCGTGACCGTGAAGAGCCGGCGCAGGACGGCGTTCCGGACCCGGATGCAGCCGTTCGAGACGGCGTGGCCGATCGACCACGGCTCGTTCGTCCCGTGGATCGCGATCGGGCCGCCCTGCGTCCAGCCGGTGAGCACCGTGGAGTACGCCGAGATCCCGATCGCGGCCGGGCCGAACGGCCCCGACGCGTCGGCGGGAATCAACCGCTGGTTGACGTAGTAGCGACCGAGGGGCGTCGGCGTGGCCGGTGAGCCGACCGCGACGGTCGTCCGCAGGGCGCGCTTGCCGTTGCGGAAGAGCGTCAGCCGCTTCGCCGAGAGGTCGACGAGCACGCGCGAGCGGACGCGGCCGGTGTGGACCGCGGCCGCGCGGACGTACCCGGTGACGCCGTTGGGCTTGATCGGCAGCTGCACGCGGTACCAGCGTGCCCTGCAGTCGCGGGCGCGGAGCGCCGAGAGGACGCGGAAGACCGTCGGGAACCTGTTGACGTTCAGCCGGCCGAAACGCGCGAAAGGCCGCGCACCCGGGCGGCGGTACGCAACGGCCCGCGTGCGGACGACCGCGGCGACGGCGACGCGCTGGGTGCCGAGCCGCGCCGGCCCGGTCTTGCAGTGCGGCGCGTCGGCCGGCGGCCGCTGGCTCGCCGCCTCGTGGGCCGTCGCGCCGCAGCCGGCGACCATGACGGCCAGCGGGAGCGCGAGCAAGAGCCGGAAGCGGGGGCTTCTCACGCCCACGAGGGTAACCGCCGCGACCCGCATCCGAAACGTCACAACTTGTTCACCCTTTTGTGCGTCGTATGTTCCGACAGCCCAGCTACGCTCAAATCGAGGTCCATGAGTCAGCTCTTCCCCCATCGCAAGCGGCTTCACCGGCACACGGGCGTGCAGACGCATGTGTTGCTCCAGCGCCTAGGCGTGCCGTACGAGGTCGAGCGCACGTTCTGCTCCGACTGCGGACGCGTGCTCGACGAGCGGCCGGTCAAGCGCGCAGCCGCCTAAAGGGCGGCAAGCACGGCGGGCAGCACCTCGCCCGCACTACCGTCGATCTTCAGCCTCGCTCTCGCGTCGTACGGTGTCGGACCGCGGTTGACGATCGCAACCCGGCCGCCGCCGGCGAGCGTCTCCTCCGGGAGGCCGGCGATCGGGTAGACCTCGAGCGCCGAGCCGACGACGAGCATCAGCGCCGCGCCGCGCGCCAGCTCGTAGGCTCGGTCGATCTCCGCCGGCGGCAGCCGCTCGCCGAAGAAGACCACGTCGGGCTTGACGATCGTCCCGCAGGCCGGACATACCGGCGCGTCCGCCTCGGCCAGCAGCTCGAGCACCGCCTCGAGCCCGTGCCGCGCACCGCAGCCCGGGCACGTCGCGGTGCGGATCGAACCGTGCACCTCGACCACCTCGCGGCTGCCGGCCCGTCCGTGCAGAAGGTCGATGTTCTGCGTCACTACCGCCTGCACGAGGCCCCGCTGCTCGAGCTCCGCAAGCACGAGGTGAGCGGCGTTCGGCTCGGCCTCGGTCAGCATCGACACGCGCGGCTTGTAGAAGCTCCAGACCTTGAGCGGCTCGCGGCGGAACGCCTCGATCGAGCCGTACTCGAGCGGGTCGAACGAGGCCCAGAGGCCGGTCGGCGAACGGAAGTCCGGGATGCCGCTCTCGGTCGAGATGCCCGCGCCGGTGAGGACGACGCACGGCTGGCTGCTGCGGATGAGCTCGGCGAGTGCCTCGGCGCTCACGGCCTCCGATCGTAGAGACTCAGCCGCCGTGGACTTCCGCTTCGAGACCGAGGTGCGCGTGCGCTTCGCCGAGACCGACGCGCAGGCGATCGCGCACAACTCCGTCTACCTCGTCTGGTTCGAGCTCGCCCGGATCGACTACCTCGCGCGCTTCCGCGGCGGCTACCCCGGGCTGCGGGCCGAAGGGATCGAGGCGCTGACCGTCGAGTCGCACGTGCGCTATCTCGCGCCGACGCGATTCGACGACCGGCTGACGATCCGCGCCCGCTGCGGCGAGCTCCGCGGCGCGCGCTTCCGCTTCGACTACGCGGTCGAGCGCGAGGGCGAGCCGGTCGCCGACGGGTGGACGGCGCACGCGTGCGTCGACGCGCGGACGCACCGGCCGACCCGCGTGCCGACGTGGCTCGCGGACGAGATCGCTACTGCGGAGGCGTGACGCCGGCCGGGCCGCTCGGCCCCGACGGGCCCTTCTTGTGCGGCGGAGGAGGCGGGGGCGGCTTCGGCTTGGGCCTCGGCTTCGTGCCGACGTGCACGACGCGCGGCTCGCCCCGGTAGGACGAGTACCACGTGTTGTCGTAGAGCAGCCGGCCGTTCCCCGCGTAGACGCGCCGGCGGACGCTCGTCGAGCGCGACGGCTCGCCGCTCTCCTCGACGGCCGTCGAGCCGACGAACATCGTCGGGTCGGGCGCGCGCTGCAGCGGCGGCGCCCCGGTGTCGACAAGCGGCCTCGTCTCGCTGACGACGCGGCGGTGCAGCGGTGCGCCGTAGAGCTCGACGTCGAGCGAGTAGGAGCCGACGTAGGTGCGCAGCAGCAGCCAGTGGTCGGTGTCGTTGACGAACTTCAGGTCGACGTCCGGGTAGTTGACCGTCGCGTCGCGGCCCTGCGGGTAGTGGCTGATGTAGAGCGCATGGTTCGTACGCTCCTTGATGCCGAGGCCTGCCTCGTAGGCGGCGTTGAAGACCGTGGTCGAGACCTGGCAGACGCCGCCGCCCAGGCCGGTCGTGAGCTCGCCGTTGATGATCACCGGCGCCTCGCGGAACCCCTTGTCGGCCGTGCGCGCGCCGGTCGCGCGGTTGAACGAGAAGGTCGCGCCGGGGGCGATCAGCTTCCCGTCGACGAGGTGCGCAACGAGCTGGACGTTGTGGATGCGGTTCGGGTCGCCGCCGTAGATCGTCTCGTAGCGGCCGACCCGCGTCGTGATCCCCAGTGCTCGCGCCTGTGCGGTCGTCCGGTTCGGCTTCGCGTACATGACGACGACGCGCGCCGTGCGGTCGGTCGGCGAGAGCGCCGCGGCGAGGATGTTGCGCCCGGTCGCGAGCGCGTGCACCGCCCGGCCCGGACGCGACGGGACGACCACGACGCGGCCGCTCGAGAGCGGGCGGAAGGTGGCGTCCCGCGCAGGCTTGTCGATCCCGCGCCCGAGCTTCGCGAAGTAGCGGGTCGCGCCCGGCCCACCGACGCGCAGCGCGCGGGTGCCGTCGTGCGGCAGCGCGAGGACCGCCGCGAGCTGGCGCTTGGGCAGCCACCAAGAGGCGACGCCCAGCTTCATGCGCACCGGCCGCGAGAGCGCCCTCCGCACCTTCGCCGCCACCGGCACCAGGTCCGCGCCTGTCACCTTCGGCTCGTCGGTGCGCACGGGCAGCGCGACGCGACCGCGCTGGAAGCCGGCCAGTGCGCGAACGATCACGTCGCTCGCGGCCGGGCGGTCGAGGACGTAGCCCGCCCGCGAGGGGACGACCACGGGCTGCAGTTTCCGGAGGGCGAGGGCGGCGTCGCGGTGCGGGCGGTTCACGACCCGGCTCATGCGCGCCACCTCGTACGCGAGCGCCTTGCCGAACACCCGCGTGGGCGGCGAGACGTCGGCGCCGAAGACGCGCACGCCGATTCGCCGGAAGCCGCGGATCGGGGGGAGGCCGTCGCCCTGGTCGAGCGCGACCTTTACGGCCGCTCCCCAGTCGGCCTCGACGCCGAGGCTGACCGGCCGCAGGCGCCACTCGTGGCCGGCCGCGGTGAACGTGACGGGCACTTGCGCGAGGGCTGCGGCGCGTCTCTCGAGCTTTGCCCGCGCCTCCGAGGACGTCATCCCGCCGACGTTGACGCCGTCGATCCGAACCCCTGCGGCGATCCGGCTCGGCGAGCCGGCGAAGACGAATCCGAGCACGGCGCCGCCGGCCACGGCCACGACCGCCAGCACGGCCAGCCGCTGCACGAGCAGCGTCCGGGAACGGCTGCGGCGCCGGCTGCGGACTCGGACCGCTCCAGTCCCTGCCTCGACGCGCAACGCGCCCGCAGTGTAGCGACGTGGTCAGAAGGTGAAGAGGTCGATTCCGCCGGTCACCGGGATCGCCGCGCCGGTCATGTACGAGGCGAGGTCGGAGCAGAGGAATGCGACCACGTTCGCGACCTCGTCGGGCTCCCCGGTGCGCCTGAGCGCTGTGCGCCTGACCATTCGCTCGTTCATCTCCGGGTTCCCGAAGCCGAACGCCTCGGTGCCGATGATCCCGGCCACGACCGCGTTCGCGGTGATGCCGTGGCGCGCTCCCTCGAGCGCGAGCGTCTTCGTGAGGCCGACCACGCCCGCCTTCGTCGCCGCATAGCTGGCCTGGCCGAACCCGCCGAGCGCGCCCGCGACCGAGGCCATCGTCACGATCCTGCCCCAGCCGCGCTCGACCATCGCCGGCCACGCGGCCTGCGCGCAGTTGAAGACACCGGTCAGGTTCACGCGCAGGTCGCGCTCCCACAGGTCGGGGGACTGGTCTTCGAGCCGCGCGACGTGGTCGAGCGTGCCGGCGTTCGCGACGAGGATGTCGGGCGCGCCGAGCTCGGTCGCGACGGCGGCGTCGACCTGCGCGCGGTCGGTCACGTCGCACCGGACCGCGACGGCGCGGCGACCGAGCTCCCGGATCTCGGCCGCGGTCTGCTCGGTGTAGACGAGCCCCTGTGCCCGCGCCGCCTGGGCGAGCAGCCCGTACTCGTCGGCCTCCGGGCCTGACTCGAGCTGGATGTCGGCGAGGACGACGTCGGCGCCGGCGCGCGCGAGCGCCAGCGCGTCCGCCCGGCCAAGTCCGCGAGAGCTCCCGGTGACGAGGGCTACCCGTCCCGAAAGATCGATCTCGAGCGCCACGCTAGTCGCCGCGCGGCACCAAGGCGCCGCTTACGGTGCCAACGTCAGGACGCACGGCTCTGCCGGGCGTCCGTCTGAAGCCGCCGCCCATGAGCCTTACGAGTCACCACGCGGCAGATAGATCTCGCGCGCGATGACCAGCCGCTGGATCTGGGAGGTGCCCTCGTAGATCTGGAACAGCTTGGCGTCGCGCATCAGCTTCTCGACCGGGTACTCCTTCATGTACCCGTAGCCGCCGAAGATCTGGACGGCGTCGGTCGTCACCTCCATGCACATGTCGGCCGCGAAGCGCTTCGCATGCGAGGACTGCAACGTCGCGCGCAGGCCCTGGTCGATCATCCACGCCGCCTGCCAGCACAGCAGGCGCGCGGCCTCGATCTTCGTGGCCATGTCCGCGATGAGGAAGTTGATTCCCTGGTTCATCGCGATCGGCATGCCGAACTGCACACGCTCCTTCGAGTACTGGGCCGCGTACTCGAACGCCGCCCGGGCGACGCCGACGGCGCCGACGGCGGTTCCGGGGCGCGTGAAGTCGAGCGTCTTCATCGCGATCTTGAAGCCCTCGCCTTCCTCCCCGAGCCGGTTCTCCACCGGAACGCGCACGTCGGTGAACGACAGCGCCGACGTGTCGGTCGACCGCTGACCCATCTTGTCGAGGTGCTTGTCGACGACGACCCCGTCGAGCGACGCCGGCACGATGAAGGCGCTCAGGCCGCGGTGGCCTTGCGACCTCTCCGTGGACGCGAAGACCGTGAACCACGACGCGTACCCGGCGTTCGTGATGAACATCTTCGAGCCGTTCAGGACG
>JBJMJY010000060.1:0-96462 GCA_045806105.1 Gaiellaceae bacterium
TGCGTCTTCGTTCCCGTTCGCGCCGGGGAGGAGGTGATCGCAGTCGTCTTCGGGGCAGTTCGGCACCCGCGGGTCTTCAACGAGCATGAGCTCGCGCGGATGCAGGCGGTCACGAGCCAGGCGGGGCTCGCACTCGAGCGCACGCGTGCGACGGTCGCCCTCGGAGAGGCTCTCGAGCGCGAGCGGCTGGTCTCGCGCATCTCCCTGGGCCTTCGCTCGCGGCGCGACCTGGACGACGTTCTCCCGACGGTCGTCGCGGAGCTCGGTCGTGCGCTCGCCGCCGTTCGCTGCTTCGTCTGCGTCGGCGAGCCGGGCGACACCGTCGTCGCGGCGGAGTGGCACGCGGAAGGTCTCGGCCCGCTCGGCGACCCGCAGCGCCTGCCCGTGACGAACCTCGCCGCGCGGACCGGCCGGACGGTCGCCGTCGCCGACGTGCTCGAGGCGCCGGAGCTCGGCGACGCGACGCTCGGCGACCTGCGCGAGCTGACGAGCCGAGGTGTGCGTTCCGTGCTGGCGGCGCCGATCGTCGCGCAGGACCGCGCCCTCGGCATCCTCGTCGGTCATCGAGCACAAGCGGGCGAGTGGCGGCCTGGCGAGATCGCCCTGGTCGAGGCGGTCGCACGTGAGGCCGCCGTCGCGCTGGACACGTCGCGTCTGCTGCGGGAGAGCGAGCGCCGGCTCGCGGAGCAGGAGGCGCTGCTGAAGGCCGGTGAGGCTCTGACGAGCGACCTCCGCTTCGACGCCGTGATCGAGCGGCTCGTCGAGGAGCTCCGGGCGCTCGTGAGCGCCGACG
The DNA here is from genome assembly GCA_045806105.1 of Gaiellaceae bacterium. GTDB lineage: Bacteria > Actinomycetota > Thermoleophilia > Gaiellales > Gaiellaceae > AC-32. The sequence goes on from JBJMJY010000060.1 coordinate 794, forward strand.
CGGTGGACTGCTGGACGCTGGTGCCCGGCGGCGCCGAGCTCGTCTGCCGCGCCGTACTGGGGCTGCCGGAGACGGAGATCGGCCGCCGAGTCCCCGTGGTGGGCACGATCGGCGAGGCGATCACGGCGGCCGAGCCGGTCCTCCGCCGTGAGTTCGCGCAGGTCATGGAGGCGCCGATCCTCTCGTCCGGGGAGACCCGAGGCGTCCTCGGCGTGTATTCCGGCCACGCCGGACGCTTCGAGGACTCCGATCTGCGTCTGCTCGAGGCGTTCGCGAGCCTCGCGTCGATCGCGATCCGGAATGCCGAGGCGTACGAAGAGAGCACCCGACAGACGCGGGTCGAGCGCGGCTTCTACCGGATCGCGGCCGTTCTGAGCGAGCCGCTGTCGGAGCAGGAAACGCTCGACGCCGTCGCCCAGGCGGCAGCGGAGTCGCTCGGGGGAGATTCTGCGGCCGTGCTCCGGCCGGAGGGTGCGAAGCTCGAGCTGGTCGGCTCGTACGAGCTGTCGGAGGGGCTCGCGCGGCATCTCAGCGGGGCAGGCGGCGCGCTCGCGGCCTCGCTCGACGGCGGCAAGGTCCTGGCCTCGCGCCGGCTGCGCCACGACGATCGGTTCGGCCCGGGGCTCGGCGACGCTGCGGCCGCGGCCGGAAGAGAAGCGCTGATCGCGGTGCCGCTGCCGCAGTCCGGCGGCAGGGAGGCGGGGCTCGTGCTCGTCTTCTTCGAAGGCGAGCGCAGCTTCGGCGACGACCAGTTGGAGCTGGCGGGACAGGTCGCGGCTGCCGCTCGCGGTGCCCTCGAGCGGAGCGATCTCTACGAGCGTGAGCGCCGCTCGCGCCATCTCGCACAGCGACTCGCCCGGGCGGGCCGCGAGCTGGCCGGCGAGCTCGACCCCGACGACGTCCTCGACCAGGTCGCCCGCTACGCGGTCGATCTGCTCGGCTGCGACGCGGCCTCGGTCCGTCTCCTCGAGGGCGACGAGGTCGTCGTCCGTGCCGCCGCCGGCCCCGGCGCTGCCGACGCGCTCGAGACGAGAGCGCCCTCGACGGCGTGGCTCGTCGGCGACATCGTGCAGACGCGGGAGTCGCGTGCGATCAAGGACGCGTCCGGCGATCCGCGGGTGGCCGAGGCCGACGCGATGCTCGCTGCCGGCTACGCGGGCTACCTCGGCGTGCCGATGGTGGGGCCGGAGGCGAGCGCGCACGGCATCCTCGCCGTCTACTCGCGGCTGCCGCGCGAGTGGCGCGAGGAGGAGGACGACGCGCTGCACGCGCTCGCCGCGACCGCAGCCGCCGCCCGCATCAACGCCGAGCTCTACCAGGGCGTCAGCCACGAGCAGCAGCGGGGCGAGGCGATCCTTGCGAACGTCGCCGACGGGATCGTGGCCGTCGACCGCGACGGCCGAGTCGTGCTCTGGAACCCGGCCGCCGAGCGGATCACCGGCGTCTCGCAGCGGGACGCGCTCGGCAAGACGCCGACCGAGGCGCTCGGGCGCCCGCTCGAGGCCGCCGGCGGCACCCTTGGCGGCAGCAGGCTCCTGCCGATCCGACGCGGCGGCGAAGAGGTGTGGCTCTCGCTCAGCGAGGCCGTGATGACCGACCCGGTCGGGGCCGTCGCAGGTCGCATCTTCGCCTTCCGCGACATCTCGGCCGAGCGGAGCGTCGAGCAGATGAAGACCGACTTCGTCTCCACGGTCTCGCACGAGCTGCGCACGCCGCTGACCTCGATCTACGGCTTCGCCGAGACGCTCCTCCGCCAGGACGTGCTCTTCGGCGAGGAGGAGCGGGCGACGTTCCTCCGCTACATCTCCTCCGAGTCGGAGCGGCTGACGGCGATCGTCGACCGGCTCCTCTCGGTCGCCCAGCTCGACACGGGCGCGATCGCGGTCAGCCGCTCCGACTCGGACGAGATGTAACGAAGGAACGTCGCCCGCTCCTCCTCGCCGAAGAGCACGTCCTGGCGCAGGAGCGTCTCGGCGAAGCCGTAGATCGACGTCAGCGGGGAGCGCAGCTCGCGGGAGACGTTGGAGACGAACTCCGACTTCATCTGCTCGACCACGCGCTCGGCGGAGATGTCGCGGAAGGCGAAGATGCGGCCCGCGATCGCGCCGGCCGGGTCGCGCATCACGGCCTCCGTCAGCGAGAGCCAGATCTCCTCGCCGCCGCGCCGGAGCGACACGAGCCGCTCGCCCGCGGGGACGTCCTCGCCTGACTCGAGATCCCGCTGCAGCACCTCGCCGGGTGGGCGGCCGAGGGCGTCCTCCGCCGGCACGCCCGTGATGCGCTCGGCCGCTGCGTTCCAGAGCACGACCTCCCCGTCGCGGTCGACCGCCACGATGCCGTCGGCGATGTTGGAGAGGATCGCGACGCTGCGCTCCTTCTCGAGCGCGACGCTCTGATAGAGCTCGGCGCTGGAGAGCGCGGCGGATGCGTTGCCGGCGAAGGCCGCGAGCGCCTCGACCTCCTCCTCGCGCCACGCACGCGGAGTCCGGCAGTAGACGGAGAGGACGCCGTGCACCGAGCCCTCGGTGCCGACGAGCGGCACCGCCACGCACGACGCGTAGCCGGCGGCGAGCATCGGGTCGGCCTGCAGCAGGCGCTGGTCGTCGCGCGAGTCCGGGACCGCCACCGCCGACCGTGATTGCACCGCGTCGCCGGCGAGCCTCGCGGTCGAAGGCATCCGCGACCCGAGCACGCCGCCGGTTTCGTCCCCCACCCCGGCCGCCGCGACGAGCTCGTCGCCCTCGAGCAGCCGGATCACCGCCGCGTCCGCGTCGAGCAACGCCGGCGCGTGGCCTACGACCTGGTCCAGGACCGCCCCGGGGTCGAGCTCCGTTGCGAGCAGCGTGCCGGTGCGCGCGAGCTGCTGCGCGAGGGCCCGTGCCCGCCGCTCGGCCTCGAACAGCTCGCTGCGTTCGAGCGCGCCGCGCGCCGCGCCGGCGAGGTTGCGGGCGAGCTCGAGGTCGTCGTCCGTGAAGCGCCGCTCCTCTGGGAAGAACACGAGCACGAGCGCGCCCTCCTCGCTGCGCGGCGCCTCGACCGGGACGGCCAGCAGCCCCGAGTACCCGGACTCGTGCGTCGCCGAGCGCCACTCGTCGTCGAAGCGGTCGTCGTCGGCGAGGTTGGCCGCCGCCAGGACGCGGCCGCCACGCGCGGCCGTGCGCAGCGGGCCAGACGGGTCGCGCAACCCATTCTCCAGGAACCGCACCAGCAAGCCAGGGAGCCCGTGCAGCCCGGCGAGCCGGAGGTCGTCGTCCCCCGGCATCAGCACGGCGGCGCTCCCGCCGCCGAGCGCCTCGGCCGCGGCCTGCGCGAGCGCGTCGAAGGTCTCCTTGCGCGAGATCGGCTCTCCGAGCACGGCGGCGATGCGGTAGAAGCCTCGCTGGATCTGGGCCTGCCGCGAGCGCTCGGCGAAGCTCTCCGCGTTGCGCAGCGAAAGCGCGGCGAGGTTCGCAAACGCCTCCAGCAGCCCGGCATCGGCCTGGGTGAAGCGCCGGTCCCCGTCGCGCGTGCCGACGCCGAGGATGCCCATCACCTCGCCCGACCAGCGCATCGGCGCGACGATCGCGCTGCGGAAGCCCTCGTAAACCGGGTGCGGCACGGCATCGGGCAGCGAGCCGTAGTCGTCCGAGAGCACCGGCCGCCCGCGCGAGATCGCACGCCCCGCCAGCCCGCGCTCCGGCGAGAATTCGAACCCGACGATGCCCTCGACCAGGCCGTGCACGGCAGCGCACCTGAGCAGCCCGCTTTCGGGCTCGAGCAGGTAGCAGTCGACCGCGTCTGCATCGAGCAGCGCCGCGACCTCGTCGACGAGCCGCTGCAGGACGGCTTCGAGCTCGAGCTCGCTCGTGACAGTCTGCGCCGCCTTGAGGAGCGCTGCTTGCTCGCCGAGCCGCCGCTCGTTCTCGTCGAGCAGCCGCGCCGTGTGCAGCGCGAGGCCGAGCTCGCGCGCGACGGCCTCCGCGAGCAGGACGTCGGCCGAAGCCCAGGCGCCTGCCGTCGGACGGTGCAATCCGAGGACGCCGATCATCCGCTCGAAGACGATGATCGGAGTCCCAAGCGCCGACCGGGCCCCTAGCCGTGTCAGCGAGGCGATGTCACCGAGCGACTCGTCGTGCAGCTCGGGCGCTTCGAGCACGTCCGCGATCGCCACCGTACGCCGCTCGCGTGCCGCGAGGTTCGAGACCGGGAGGCCGTCCGAGGCTGCGCCGATCGGCTTCAGCCCTTCCCCCCACCACTCGGCGCGAATCGGCATCGGGCCGCCGTGCTCGCCGAGCCTGATGAAGCAGCGGGTGGCCTCGAGGGCGCGGCCGGTCTCGGTCACGGCCACACGTGTGACGGCGTCGAGATCGTGCACCGAGCGCACGCGGCGCGAGATCTTCGCGACCAGCCGCTCGCGCGCAAGGGCCTGGTCGAGGGCCGATGCCGAGCGGGTGCGGTCGAGCGCGATCGCGGCCTCGCCGGCGAGCGCCTCCATCAGCCGCAAGTCCTCAGGCGCGAACGCGCGCCGCTCCCGTGTCGTCGCCGCGACCAGGACGCCGATCACGCGCTCGTCGACGATCAGCGGCACGAACGACGCGCTCTTCGCCTGCGCGCGCTTCGCCAGACGCGGGTTCACGAGCGGCGAGGAGTCGACGTCGTACACGGTCACGGGCGCCGCCTCGAAGAACGCGCTCGCGATCCCCGAGGGCTCGTTGTGCAGGTGGACGCGCATCTCGCTCCACCACGCGAGCTCGTCCCCGCCCGAGCGCGCGACCAGCCCGGTCGCCTCGTCCTCGTCCGTGCTCACGAGCGCGATCGCGTTGAAGTCCGTCCCGACGAGCGACTCGACCTCGTCGAGCACCGTCCGCGCCGCCTCGGCCGGGTCCTGGATCCGCGCGAGCGCGGTCACGAGCCGTGTGACGGCGCCCAGCTCGCGGTCGCGGACGGTGACGAGCTCCTCCGCCTCCCGGGCCCTCGGGCCGCTCATCACGACGACGGCCGGCTCGCTCCAGCGCCGGAGGAAGATCAGCGCGGGCACGAGGGCGATCAGGGTCGCGACGAACGGCGGCCACACGTGCCCGCCGATCGGCGAGCGGTCGTGCAGCACGACGGCGCCGAAGATCGCGGCCGGGATGGCGATCCCCGGGAAGATCGCGGCCAGCGCCACGTCGGTGGTCGAAACGCGGCGCCGCTCACGCCACAGCGTCGGAGCCAGCAAGGCCGCCACCATCAGGTACGCACCCGCCAGCGCGAACAGCGGGACAGCGTTGAAGTAGACAGCCTGGTCTTCGGGGGTCACTGGGCGTCAAGGATGATACGGAGACCTTCCGGCGGCGTCGACCGAAACGCCTGCACGACCCGCCTTTCCAACTTGGAAAGATGGGCCGGACGGCCTATTGGAATCGCGCCGCTGGGCGGCTAGCTTCTTGGAACTGGGCGATGCGAGCCGCGGCGCCCTGCACCTGGCCTTGTGGCCCGCGGCGAGCACTGGGGAGAGCCCGTCGCCACCACCCCCCGAGCGGCGGGCTCCCTCCGATCTTTCAGAAAGTCAGCCGGCGCGTTCGGCGCTGCGCAGCCCGCGCAGCGCCCACAGCGAGAAGAAGAGCACGAGGCAGAGCGCCGTGCCGTAGGCAAGCCCGACCTCCGTCGGCTCGCCGGAGATGAAGCCGCGCGCCGACTCGAGCACGCGCGTCACCGGGTTCACCGTCGCGACGCCGTGGATCCAGCCCTTCAGCAACGCGAGCGGCACGTACACCGGCGCGAAGAACAGCACCAGGAAGACGGGCAGCTGCATGATCGGGCCGGCCTGCATTGTGCGCAGCCGCATCGCCACTCCCGCCGACCAGAGCACGGCCGCGCCGTTCAGGAGCAGCGCGAGCGTGTAGAGGCCGACGACGTCGATGCCGTTCCCGTCGATGTGCATCCCGACGACCAGCGCGACCGCGGTCAGGAAGGCGGCCGTGATCAGCCAGCGCCCACACGCTGCGAGCGCGTACCCGAGGACGATCCCGGTGCGGTTCGGTGCCGCGAGCAGCAGCCGCCGCGCGAAGCCGTTCTCGAAGTCCCGGGCGATCCCGAAGCCGGTGAAGACGCCGCCGAAGACCGCCGATTGCAGCAGCACGAACGCGAACTGGAACGCCGTGTAGCCGCTCGGGAAGCTGAAGCCCGGGACGTTCGAGACGCTCGAGAGGCCGCCGGCGAAGGCGATGAAGAAGAAGAGCGGAAAGATCAGCGACGGCAGGAGCAGGGACGGGTTCGTGAGCACGTTGTGCAGCGTCCGCCAGGCGACCCCTCTCGCGACGGCGAGCGTCCTCACGAGCGCGCCATCCGCTCGCGCAGTGCCCAGCTTGCGGCCGCCGTCGCCACGACCGTGATCGACGCGGCGATCCCGAAACCGAGCGCCAGCGCCTCGCCGTCCCAGCCGGTGATGATCAGGCTGCGGACGCACTCGAGCAGGTACGAGACGGGGTTCGCGGTCGCGAGCTCGCGGAACCACGTCGCCTCGATCAGGTTCCGCGGGATGTTCATCGACGAGATGAACAAGAAGACGAAGAACACCGGGAACAGGCTCTGCACCGCCTCGCCCGAGCCGGTTCGGAGCGCGGCGAACGCGCCGAGGCTGCCGAAGCCGAGGCCGACGAGCGTTGCGAAGAGGAAGATCACGACCACGCCCGCCAGCCCGGACTCGAGGCGTACGCCGACCGCGAAGCCGACGGCAAGGTAGACGGCGGCTTGGGCGATGCTCAGCACGACCACGCCGCCGAGCTGCCCGGCGAGCAGCGCGACGCCGCGCATCGGGGTCAGCGAGAGCCGGTTGAGAAAGCCCGTCTGAATATCGCGCGCGAGGTCAGTGCCGGTGTTCATGGTCGCGAACAGCGCGCCCTGAATGAAGGGCACCGCGAGCGCGAAGGCGAAGAACGAGTTGGTCGGGAAGCCGGGAAGCTGCGTCTCGGCCTTGAGCCCGCCCGAGTTCACCGCGAGCAGGAGCATCGGGAAGACCAGCGGACCGACGATGTTGGCGGGCTGCCTGACCGTGCGCACCACGGAGCGGCGACCGAGCAGATAGACCTGGTCGGCGAAGGCGCTCAGGCCGGCTCCATCGCGAGACCGCCGCGCTGCTCCTCGTCCTCCGCCTCGGCACCCTCGAGCGAGCGGCCGGTCTTGGCGAGGAAAACGTCGTCGAGTGACGGCTGGTGGATCTGGATGTTCTCGGCCTCGAGCCCGTCGGCATCGAGCGCCCGCACGATCTCGTAGAGGCCGAACTGCCCGTCGTTCAGCCGGACGGCGACACCTTTCGTCGATGCCACGGGCTCGCCGAAGCGCTCGAGGATGCCGGCAGTCCGCTGCAAGTCGTCGCTCGACGCGGGGATCGCCTCGACGGTCGGCCGCCCGACCTGCGCCTTCAGGGCGGCGGGGGTGCCCTCGGCGACGATCCGCCCGTGGTCGATGATCCCCACGCGGTCGGCGAGGACGTCCGCCTCCTCGAGATACTGCGTCGTCAGGAAGACGGTCACGTCGTCCTCGCTCGCGAGCCGGCTCACCTCGCCCCAGAGGGCGGTGCGGCTCTGAACGTCGAGACCGGTCGTCGGCTCGTCCAGGAAGAGGATCTGCGGCCGGTGCACGAGCGCCATCGCGAGGTCGAGGCGGCGCTTCATGCCGCCCGAGTAGCCGCGCACCTTCCGGTCGGCGGCCTCGCCGAGGCCGACCCGCGTGAGCAGCTCCTCGGCACGGCGCACGCGCTCGGCGCGCGGGATGCCCTGGAGCGAGGCCTGCAGGCGCAGGTGCTCGCGGCCGGTGAGGAGCGGGTCGAGCGCGGCCTCCTGCAAAGCGGCGCCGATGCGCCGGCGGACCTGGGAGCCCTGGCGCACCACGTCGAAGCCGGCGACGCGCGCCGTCCCGGAGGTCGGCGGGAGCAGCGTCGTGAGCATGTGGACGGTCGTGCTCTTGCCGGCGCCGTTCGGTCCGAGGAACCCGTAGATCTCGCCCGGCGAGACGGCGAGATCGATCCCGTCCACGGCGCGCGGGCCCTTTTTGAACTGGCGGACGAGTTGCTCCGCCTGGATCGCGGCTTCGGCCATCGCGGTAGCCTACCGAGATGGTTGAGGTTGTCAAATACCTACTGTCTCAACTATCATGTGTGGTGATGGCGGTGAAAGTGCCCCCGCAGCCCTCGGCGGCGTACGAGGCCCAGAAGCTGTTCTTCGAGATCGGCATGACGCAGCGCGTGAAGGTCGGCGCCGCGCTGAGCGAGCTCGGGCTCGGCTTCGCGCAGGCCCATGCCCTGCGGATGCTCGACCCGGAGGAGCCGAGGCCGATGAGCGCGCTCGCCGAGCGGCTGTTCTGCGATGCCTCGAACGTGACCGGGATCGTCGACCGCCTCGAGGCGCGGGGTCTCGTGGAGCGCCGCAGCGCCGAAGGTGACCGCCGCGTGAAGGCGCTGACGCTGACCGCCGCCGGCGTCGAGCTGCGCGAGCACGTCCTGGCGTTGATGAGCGAGCCGCCAGAGGCGATCGCCGCATTGCCGCCCGCCGACCAACGGGCGCTGAGGGATCTCCTCAGGCGTGCCGTCGACGGGCTCCGCGCCGGCTAGGCCTTCGCGATCGTCAGCTCGTCGCCGGGCTCGACGCGCTCGGCGAGCGTCTCGCGCGCGATCCATTCCTGGTGCGAGGCGAGCTCGGGCGGGAGCGTCAGCACGATGCGGTCGGTGATCTCGAGGCCCGCCTCCTTGCGCATCGTGTTCACGGTGTGGATCGCCTCGCGCGCCCGGCCCTCGAGCTCGAGCTGCTCGTCGAGGGTGAGGTCGAGCGCGACCGTCAGGCCGTCCTCGCCGGCGACAGCCCAGCCCTCCTTGCCGCGCCGCTCGACCAGCACCTCGTCCGGCGCGAGCTCGTGGCCGTCGACGCGGAGACGCCCGCCCTCGAGCTCCTCGAACTCGCCGGCCTCGAGCTTCGCACGCACCGAAGCGAGCTCCTTGCCGAGCTTCGGCCCGAGCACGGGCAGGTTCGGCTTGACGCGCAACTCAGTCGCCTCGACCGGGCCGAACTCGACCTCCTTCACGCTCAGCTCGTCGCCGATCTCGCCCGCGTGCGGCTGGGCGGCCGCCGCCCCTTGCACGACGAGCCGCCGCAGGGGCTGGCGGAGCTTGATTCCGGACTGCGAGCGGGCCTGGCGGCCGAGCTCGACGACCCGGCGGACCTGCGCCATCTCCTCGAGCACCGCCCCGTCCGCCTCGGCCTCGTCGGGCCAGCCGGCAAGGTGTACCGAGTCCGGCCCATCGGGCACGAGCGTCTGCCAGAGGTGGTCGGCGAGGAACGGCAGCACCGGCGCGGCGACGCGCAGCGCCTGCACGAGCGACCACCACAGCGTCGCGAGCGCGTCGGCGTCGCCGTCCCAGAAACGCCGCCGCGAGCGGCGGATGTACCAGTTCGAGAGATCCTCGACGTAGGCCTCGAAGGCGGTGGTCAACGCGGGCGTCCAGTAGCGCTCGTAGGCCGACTCCATCTCCGCGGCAAGCTGCCCCGTCCGTGCGACCAGCCATTGGTCGAGCGCATGGCCGGAGCTCGGCTTGGTCCCCCACTCCGGCGTCCAGCCGGCGATGTTCCCGAACGTGACGAGGTAGCCGGTCGAGTGCCACAGCTTCAGCAGCCGCCGCTTCACCTCCTCGGCGGGCCCGTAGCCGAAGTTGATGTTCTGGCTCGGGTTCTGCGCGCAGTACTGCCAGCGCACGATGTCCGCGCCCATCCGCTCGAAGGCCTCGTCCGCCCCGATCGCGTTGCCGGTCGACTTGTGCATCTCGCGGCCGTGCTCGTCGTGGACGCGCTCATAGGTGAGCACCGCGCGGTACGGCAGCCGGCCTGCAAGCGTCATCGACATGACGCTGATGGCGTAGAACCAGAGCCGGATCTGCTCCCGGCTCTCCGAGACCCAGTCGGCGGGGAACCATTGCTCCCAGTAGGCGTGGTCGGGCAGGTCGGCGCCGGTCAGTCCCTTCGCGGCGCCGGTCCCGTAGCCATGCGGGATCCACTCCGGGTTCTCCCAGCCGAGGGTCGAGAGCGGAACGATGCCCGCGTCGAGCCATGCATCTCCGACCTCGGGGATCCGCAGAACCTCCTCGCCGCAGCGCTCGCAGCGGATCGGGACCTCGTCGATCCACGGCCGGTGCAGCTCCTGCAGCTGCTCGAGGCCGCCCGTCGCACGCTCCTCGAGCTCCTCGCGCGAGCCGATCACGTTCAGCTCGCCGCATTCACAAGGGTAAAAAGGCAGCGGGAGGCCGAAGTAGCGCTTCCGCGAGATGTTCCAGTCCTCCATGTTGCGCAGCCAGTCGTCCATCCGCTTCTTGTACTGCGGCGGCGTCCAGGCGACCTGGTCGTTCGCGTCGAGCAGCGGGTGACGCAGGTCCTCGATGCGGATGAACCAGTCGTCGACGACGCGGAAGAGGAGCGGCGTCTTACAGCGCCAGCAGATCGGGTAGCGGTGGACGATCGTGCCGGCGTCGACGAGCAGGCCGCGCTCGCTCAGCGCCTCGACGATCGGCTTCGCCGCCTCGTTCGTGTCCCTGCCCTCGAACGGCCCGTAGCCCGGCAGGAACCGGCCCGACTCGTCGATCGGCGCGAGCACGGGCAGGCCGTGGACGCGCGAGAGCTCGAAGTCCTCGGCGCCTGCTCCCGGCGCGATATGGACGATGCCCGTTCCCTCGTCCAGGGCTACCTCGTCCCACGGGATGACGCGGTGCACGACGCCTCGCTGCGCGGGCAGGTCGTCGAACGGCCCCTCGTACTCGAGCCCGACGAGGTCCTCGCCCTGGACAACGTTGTCGTACTCGCCGTTCTCGGTCGCGAGCCGCCAGCCGCCGTCGCTCAGGCCGTATTCCGCATCCGGCGTCACCGCCGCGGCCACGTTCGCCGGGAGCGTCCACGGCGTCGTCGTCCAGATCACGAGCGCCTCGCCCGGGCGGTCCTTCAGCGGGAAGCGGACGAAGAGCGACGGGTGCTCGAGCTCGCGGTAGTTCTCCTCGCCGGCCTGCTCGTGCTGCGAGAGCGACGTCCCGCAGCGCGGGCACCACTGCGTCGAGCGGTGGCCCTTGTAGAGCCAGTCGCGGCGGCGGCACTCCTTGAGGAAGCGCCAGATGTACTCGATGTTCGTGTCCGAGAACGTCAAGTAGTCGTTGCCCCAGTCCATCCACTGGCCGAGGCGCTTCGACTGCCCGATCATCACGCCGACGTAGCGCGCGACGCGCTCCTTGCAGCGCTGCGCGAACTCCGCGATCCCGTACTCCTCGATCTCGCGCTTGGAGTTGAGGCCCAGTTCCTTCTCGACCTCGACCTCGACCCAGAGCCCCTGGCAGTCGAAGCCGTTCTGGTAGCGCTCGTCGTGGCCTCGCGACGCGCGGTAACGCTGGAAGACGTCCTTCAGCGTGCGGCCCCAGGCGTGGTGGACGCCCATCGGGTTGTTCGCGGTGATAGGGCCGTCGATGAAGCTGAAGCGCGGGCCGCCGGCGTTCTGCTCGCCCAGGCGTCGGAAGGTCTGCTCCTCCTCCCAGCGCGCCAGAACCTCCCGCTCGAGCGCGGGATGGTCCGGCACGGGCGGCAACGGCTTGAACATGCGGTCGATCGTATCGACCGGGAACAATGACCCTGGCACCCGCGTTTCAGCCTCCCGGAACCTGAGGTAAGAAAGGACCCTCAATGGCAGACAACGTCAAGACAGACGAGTTCGACAAGCAAGTCCTCGAGAGCGACCAATCCGTACTCGTCGACTTCTGGGCCGAGTGGTGCGGGCCGTGCCACGCGATCGCGCCCGTGCTCGACCAGATCGCCGAGGAGCGCAGCGACCTCAAGGTCGTGAAGCTCAACATCGACGAGGAGCCGTCGATCGCGCAGCGCTACGGCGTCATGTCGATCCCGACGCTGATCCTCTTCAAGGACGGCGAGCCGCAGGCGGCCGCGGTCGGCGCCATGCCGAAGTCGATGCTCGAGGAGCGCCTCGGCCTCGCCGGGGCCGCAGCCTAAGGCGGCGCTTGCGACGCCGACCAGAGAGGCCGTAGCGGCTTCGCCGCTGCGGCCGTCTTAGGCGGCGCTTGCGACGCCGACCAGAAAGGCCGTAGCGGCTTCGCCGCTGCGGCCGTCTTAGGCGGCGCTTGCGACGCCGACCGTAGAAGCCGTAGCGGCTTCGCCGCTGCGGCCGTCTTAGGCCTCCGCTTCTTCTTTCTCCGGATGCGGCGCCGGGGCGGCTGCACGCTCCGGCGGCTCGTCGACCAGGCTCAACACCCGCATGCCGTGCACGAAGACGATCGCGCCCCCGAGCCAGCCGCCGACGGTCAGGAAGACGAAGCCTGCGAGCGTCAGGACGAACGGGCCGGCCTCGACGGCGCCGTGCGAGTAGCCGGAGTGGCCGACGAGTGCAGCGATCAGGAAGAAGACCGTCGCCGTCAGCATCGACGCCATGTGCCACGTCGCCGTCCACCACAGCGGCGAGCCCCACGTGAGCGTCAGCCAGTCGGCGAAGCCGGTCAGCGCCGTAACGGCGGTGATGACCAGAGCGACGACGAGCGCGAGCCACCAGCCGTACGCCGCTGCCTTCTCGGCGACTCCGATCACGCTCGCGAGCGCCATCGCGGTCGCGGCGGTGTAGGCGCCGATCGTGGCGTCGGTCAGCGGCGGGTGGATCGGGTGCCCCGGAAGGCCGCGCCAGAGGTAGTTGAGCTTCATGCGCGCCGGAGTGTACGACGCGGAGCCCGAATCGGATGCGGGTACGCGCTAGAGCGGGTAGCTAGTGGTGCTCGGCGGTGTCGAGATAGGCGAGGAAGGCCGCGTGCTTCTCGAGGTACGCCTCGAGCTGGCGGAGCCCGTTCTCGAGCCAGCGCTCGAGCCAGCGCTCGCCGAGCTCGTCCTCGACTCGGTGGAGGCCACGGTCGCTCATGAATGCATGATCGGGACGCAGCCGGACGGCCGCAATGAGCCGAACGGCCTAACTTTGGGGACGGGCTGGCCTAGTAGCCTGCCCGGCGGTGCGCGGCTTTCTCCTGATCAACCCGCGCGCCGGGACCGAGAGCCCCACCGCCGACGAGCTGGCCGCCGCCGTGCGGGAGCACGGCGTCGAGGCGCACGTTCTCCGCGATGGCGAAGACGCCGTGGAGCTGGCCCGCGCGGCCGAGACGGAGGTGCTGGCGGCTGCTGGGGGCGACGGCTCGGTCGCGAGCGTCGCCGCGGTCGCCGTCGAGCGCGACCTGCCGTTCGTCGTCGTCCCCTACGGAACGCGGAACCACTTCGCGCGTGACCTCGGCCTCGACCGCGACGACCCTCTCGCGGCGCTCGAGGCCTTCGACGGCGTGGAACGGCGGGTGGACGTCGGCCGCGCGGGCGAGCGCCACTTCCTGAACAACGTCTCGCTCGGGCTCTACGCGGCGCTCGTCCACCGGCGCGAGCACCACCGGCGGCGGCGCGAGGCGCTCGCCGGCCTGCGGGCGCTCTGGCTCGGCCTCCGGCAGCGGCCCGACGCCTGGGCGCGCATCGACGGCGAGCCGATCCGGGCCCGGGTGCTGCTCGTCGCGAACAACGCGTACGAGCTCAGCCTGTTCTCGATCGGGGAGCGGACACGGCTCGACGAGGGCCGTCTCCACCTCTACGCGGCGCAGGGGTTGCTGCCGCGGGCGTGGGAGGAGCGCGCCGTCGAGCGGCTCCACCTGGACGCGCCCGCCAAGCGGCTGCGCGTGGCGATCGACGGCGAGCCGGCCGAGCTCGAGACCCCGGTGGAGCTAGCCGTCGAGCGGGGCGCCCTGCGCGTGCTCCTGCCACGCGCGCAGGACTAGCGGCACGTTCTCGAACGCGAGCTCGTCGGGACCCGGCAGCTCGTCTCGGGCGAACCAGCGCAGGTCGTCGACGTCGTCCGCCGCCTTCGGCTCCCCGCCGACGGCGCGTGCCGTCCAGTAGAGGTTCAGCGTCGCCTCGGCCGTCGAGTCGCCGCCGTAGCGGTCCATCCAGATCCCGAGGAACTCGAGCGGCTCGACCTCGAGGCCGGTCTCCTCGCGCAGCTCGCGCCGTAACCCGTCGAGCGGGTGCTCGCCCTCCTCGAGGAAGCCGCCCGGGATGTCCCAGCGGCCCTTGAACGGCTCCAGCGCGCGGCGTGCCAGCAGGACGCGTCCGTCGTCCTCCACGAGCGCCCCAGCCGTCGCCTTCGAGCTCGCGTAGGCGACGAAGCCGCACTCCGGACACTCGACCCGCTGCTCGTCGCCGCGCACCTCGTTCCGGCAGCGCGGACAGTACCTCCACCCCGCAAGCTCGCCCACGCCGCAACAATAGGAGCCAGCCCCGAGCGAGGAGGAGCGATGCACGACAACCCGGAGCCGACCGAGGGGGAGCACGAGGAGGCGCCGGAGCGCGTCCCCGAGGAGGAGGCGATGAGCGGGCAGGGGCATGAGGACCCCGAATCGCAGGTCGACCCGCAGGAGGAGTCGGAGGTGCACGACGCCTAGGTTCGTCCCCGCAACGGTCACCGAGCTCTCGCGCGTCGAGTTGCTTGCGGGGCTTCCCGGCGAGAAGCTCGGCGAGATCGCGCGGCACATGGAGCGGGAGGAGGTGCCGCCCGGCCGCGCGGTCGTGCGCGAGGGCGACGACGCCGAGCGCTTCTACGTCGTCCTCTCGGGGCTCTTCGCCGTGAGCCAGGAGGACTTCGGGCCGCGCCGCGTGCTGCAGCCGGGCGACTACTTCGGCGAGGTCGGCCTCGCGATGAGCATCCCGCGCACCGCGTCGGTGCGGGCGTTGACCCCGGCGGTGGTCGCCAGCTGCGACCGCGAGTCGTTCGACCGGCTCCTGCGCCCGCTGTTCGCGGACGACAGGTAACAGTCTGTTACTTGCTGCCTTCACGGCCCGCCGTCCTGTGATTCCGGCCGCGCACCTCTCGTAACAGTTTGTTACTTGGAGCGTGAGCGGCGCGCTTCGAGCTCAGCGGCGGAGGCTTAGCGAGAGGTGAGAACGGCGTCCGAGAGCGCCGGCCACGCCTCGAGGGCCCAGGGGCCGAAGTCGAGGTCGGCCAGGCACGCGAGCGCGAGCCCGGCGTCGGGGTCGACCCAGACGAAGGCGCCGCTGCCGCCGAAGTGGCCGAAGGTGCGGCCGGAGTTTCGCGAGCCGGTCCAGTGCGGCTGCTTGGCGTCGCGCAGCTCGAAGCCGAGCCCCCAGTCGTTCGGCTCCATCCGCCCGATGTCGGGCAGCACTCCGACGAGGCCGGGGAACTGGACCGAGGTCGCCTCGGCGAGCGTCTCCGGCGCGACCAGGCGCGGGCGCTGCAGCTCCGCGGCGAGGCGCACGAGGTCGTCCAGGCTGCCGCGCAGGCCAGCGCCGGGCGAGCCACGGAGCTCGGTCGTGTCCATCTCCAGCGGCCCCAGCACGGCCGCGCGCAGGTACTCCGCGAACGGCATCTCGGCCGCGGCGGCCACGACCTCGCCGAGCACCTCGAAGCCGGCGTTCGAGTAGATCCGCCGCCGGCCCGGCTCGGCGATCGGCCTGCGGCCCTCGAACGGCAGCCCGGACGCGTGCGCAAGCAGGTGCCGCGCCGTCGAGCCCTCCGGGCCTGCCGCGTCGTCGAGGTCGAGGATGCCCTCCTCAGCCGCCACGAGCGTCGCGAGCGCGGTCGCGGGCTTCGTCACCGACGCCCACGCGAACACGTGCTCGCGCGGGCCGAACGACGCGAGCTCCTCGCCTGCGCGCAGAACCGCGGCCGCCACGGTCTCGGCCGGCCAGCCCTCGACTTGCCGAAGAGCCTCCACGGCGCGCGATACTAGATTCATGGAGCGCCGAACCGTCCCGGCCGTCTCCCCATTCGCCGAGGCCGCCGGCTATGCGCGGGTCGTGCGGATCGGGCCGCACGCGTACGTCGCCGGGACCGCGCCGATCATGCCGGACGACGGCGATCCTCCGCCCGACGCATACGGCCAGACCCGGCGCTGCCTCCAGATCGCGCTCACCGCCCTCACGGACGTGGGCGTCCTCGCCGACCATGTCGTCCGCACGCGGATCATGCTCACCCGCGCAGAGGACTTCCCCGAGATCGCCCGCGCCCACGGGGACGTCTTCCGTGAGGTGCGCCCGGTCAACACGAGCTACGTGGTCGCGGCGCTGCTCGACCCGCGCTGGCTGCTCGAGATCGAGCTCGAGGCGCTGGTGCCCGAATGAAGCAGATCTACCCCGCCACGATCACGGGCAAGAGCTTCGCGCCCGGCGGCAGCGTGCTCGACCACAACTTCGGCAAAGGCGACCCCTACACCCTGGGCGCCGAGGAGGAGTACATGCTGCTCGACGGCGAGACGCTCGACCTCGTCCAGCACGTCGAGGCGGTACTCGCCGCCACCGAGGGCCATGAGCTCGAGCCGCGCGTCAACCCGGAGCTGATGCAGTCGGTCCTGGAGATCGCGACGCCCGTCTGCCGCACCCCGGCCGACGTGGAGCGGGAGCTGCGGAAGCTGCGCGCCTACGTCACCGGCCTGGCGTCGGAGCGGGAGCTGCGCGTCGGGTCGGCGGGAACGCACCCGTTCTCGCTCTTCGAGCGGCAGCGCATCACCGCACGCGACCGTTACCGCCACCTCGTCGACCAGCTCCAGTACGTAGCGCGTCGCGAGCTGATCTTCGGCCTGCACATCCACGTCGCCGTCGACGACGCCGAGAAGGCGGTCCAGGTCGTGAACGGCCTGCTCGGGCACCTCTCGTCGCTGCTCGCGCTCTCGGCGAGCTCCCCGTTCTGGCGCGGCGAGCTGACGGGGCTCGACTCGAGCCGCCAGATGGTCTTCGCCGCGTTCCCGCGCTCGGGGCCGCCGCCGCGCTTCCGCGACTACGCCGACTACGCCGAGGTCGTCGGCCAGCTCGAGAAGACCGGCTGCATCGCCGACTACACCCACATCTGGTGGGACATCCGGCTGCACCCGCGCTACGGCACGATCGAGATCCGCGTATGCGACGCGGTGACGCGCGTCGAGGACGCAGTCGCGCTCGCCGCGTTCTGCCAGGCGCTCGTGAAGCTCTACTCCGAGCGGCACGAGGCCGGCGAGGAGATTCCGTCGTTCCACCGCATCCTCACGACCGAGAACAAGTGGCTCGCCGCCCGCTACGGGCTCGAGGCGCCCGTGATGGACCTCGCCACCGGTCGCCGCAACCGCGTGCCGGTCGCCCAACTCGTGCGGCGCACGCTCCGCGAGATCGAGCCGCATGCGCGCGAGCTCGGCTCCGACCGCGAGCTCGAGGGGATCCGCGAGATCCTCTCGCGCGGCAACGGCTCCGACCGGCAGCGGCGCGTGTGGAACGCGAACCACGACATCGCCGAGGTCGTCCGCGAGATCGCCGACGCCACCGAGCAGGCGCCGGTCCCGGCGTAGCGGCGCCTCGAGCGACAAACACCCTGGTCCACGCGATGTGGCTGTCTTTGGAGAACGCTCGGGGCTACTCAGGACGGACGTAGACCTCGAGGCGATTTCCAGAAGGGTCGGCGAAAAAGGCGGCGTAGTAGCCCGGCCCGTACGGCATGGACTTCGGGCCGCTCAGGTCGGCGGCTCCGGCTCGCCGTGCCACCTCCGCTACACGGTCGACCTCAGGTCCGGACTCGACCCAGAACGCGACGCGGTTGCTGTTCGGGACGTGCTTCGCTTCTTCGGTGATCGCGAAGTACGCAGTTGACGGAAGTGGGGCGGTCGCGGCCCAGACCTTCCAGTCGTCGCCGTGGTGTCTCTCCGTGAAGCCGAGAGCCGGCAATAGCTCGTCGTAGAAAGCGAGCGCCGGCGCAATGTCTGCGACGCGCAGATCGATGTGGCCGAACGGGTTCACCTATCGATGCTACGACTTCGTGTGACATTCCCGCACGCTGGCCCAGGCGAGCTTCCGTACCCCTTCCAATTCTCCGGCGTCGGCTTCAACTGGGGATCACAATGCCGGTCCGCGATGCGAACAAGCGAGTTCGACAAGCTAGCCCGCGAGCAACTCCGAACACTGCTGCCGGATTTCGCCGTGGCGACGGGTCTGGTCTTCGAGGTGCCGATCGCTGATCTGCTTCGGGGCCTTTCGTTCCAGGGCTCCTCGTACGATCAGACGTCCTTCTACCTGGTCGCCTTTATCCAGCCCCTTTACATACCGAGCGACGAGGTCGTACCGACCTTCAGCGAGCGCTCACCGAGATTCCCGGGAACTGACGCTCTCGGGGAGATTCGATCGTTTGTGGCGGGCGCGGGGCGCACATTCTTCGAGCATTTGCGGACGCCCGCCGACTTTGCGGATTGGCTCGAGCGCGAGGAACGAGGGCACAGGCCAGATCCCTTCGCGCTCGAGGCGTTGGCCTATTCGCGGCTGCTGGCCGGCCAAGCGGAGGTCGCAAGACGCTGGCTTGATCTTACGGCGGAGACTGCGGGCGCGTACATCCGCCGGGACATCGACGAGGGGCTCTACGCTGAGAACGAGGAGCATCCGCTCCTGACCGTGCGGGAACGGACTACTCAGCTCTGTGACGCTCTCGCCGTGAGCGCCCAGGATGCTCTCGCGGTGCTCGAACGCTGGCGCCAAGAAACAGCATCACACCTCGGCCTTTCACAACACCTCGCGCCCGCGCGGACTCGCGCATCGGGGTAGAAGACCCGTTCGTCCTCGGGTGACATTCCCGCACGCTGGCCCAGGCGGCCAATGTCGCGCTAGAGGGCCAGCTCGTCGCGCAGAGCGTCTTCAAACGCGTCCACGTCCCCGAAGGCGTGAGCCGCTTCATAAACCGCCTCAGAAGCGGCGTCTTCATGAGCGAGCGAAAGAGCGGCGGCGGCGCGGGCGCGCCGGAACCACAGGTCGTAGTCATCCGAATCGTTCGCATTCCACGCTGCGGCGTCGAACTCCTCGCACATACGTTTCGCCGTTTCGTGCCGCGACAGCGCCGGCCCGCTTTCCGTAAGGACCCTCAGTGCATCGATCGCGCGTGCATCGTCGAGCCCTGCTGCGTCCAGCGCGACGTGACATGCAGCGCGTGCCGCTGACTGCTCGCCGGCCTGGCTGAGAATGGCCACAAGTTCGGGGGAACGTGATAGCCGATCGGGCTCCATGGCCAGCACCTTAGTTCTGGTGACATTCGCGCACGCTGGCTCACGCCACCTCTCCGTGCTTCGAGTACCCGTCAGCCTCCTGCCCCGTGGGGCGCGGCGGAAGGAACGGCCGGGGTCTTCATGTCCCGAAGTCGAGGGCCTTTCACGTGTGCTTCGTCGAACAGGGAAGGTGGAAATTCGTCTGCATCGATGGAAATATCTGCGTCTGCGGCTAACGGGAGATGGGGAGGTACGCCAATGCCACGGAAACAACCATGGGCGGCATCGATTTTTGCCGTGTGTGTTTTGGGCGCTCTGGGCGCGAGCGGTGCGGCGTGGGCCGGTGCGGGCGGGAGCCCGGCACCACAAGCCAATTGCCTTGGTCAGGCGAATGCCGGCGGTGCGAATGGAGCGTTTGTACAGTCGATCGCCACCAGCGGCCCGGGCGCGATGGGCGCTCTGGCGATGGGCTTCGGTACCTCGGGCGGCGCAGGGCCGCCGGCCAGTCAGAACGACTGCGATTGATCTAGAAGCCGTCTAACCGGGGCGGGTTCGCGCCCGCCCCGGCTCACGTCCTCGCCAAGCACTTACGGCGCTCGGGTGACGGTAAGACCCCGCGCGTTGTTGCGTTTGGGGCCGCCAGCATGGCTGTCGTCGTGCCGCGGGTGACTCGCGGGTACTGGCTCGTCGGGTGCTGGCCGCCGTGTGCGCGCCTTCGGAATGAACCGTCCGCCGAGGGACATTTACGAACACTGGCCCAGGCGACTCTCCCCATCCGCTAGGACGCCTCGTTGCTGACTCTCCAGTAGACCGTCACGTCTCCAATAGGGTCGTCGTCAAGCTCGTTGTGAAGGTCGATGTGGTGGTGATAGCCGTCTAGAGGAGTGCCGGCGGCCCCGTTCTGAAGGCAGTATCCGACTGCGCGCGAGACCTCGCTCATCGCTCGATCATCGCCGAAGATCGCGATTCCATCGGCGAGTGGGAGCACCTGCAGCTCGCCGACGCCGAGGATGAATTCGATCCGGCTCCCCTGCGGCTCGGTCACGTCCAGATGCGACATTCCCGTTTCGGCCGCTTTCGCCAGACTCGCCTGTACGCTCGTCAAGCCCTCCGTGTCGCCTTCGAGATCCACGTCGATGTACCTCGGGCGGCGTCTCCTGAAGAGGCGGCTGCTGGGCTGCTCTGTCCAGGTGGCTGTCAGGCGTAGCACCAAACGCTAAGCAGCGTACAAAGTCACCGGCCTGCTCGGGTGACATTCGGGCACAGGCCCGAGCGAGCCTGCGTCAGCCCAGCATCAACTCGTCGTAGATGATGTCGTCGTCGTACAGCGTGCGGATGACCTCGTCTTGTTCCCTCGCAAGAATCGTGAGCCACTCCGTAAAGCCCGCGAGCTTCCCGTACAGCCGTCGCCCCTGCGTATCGAAGTAGGAGACGGCGTACTCGGCATCTGGGCGCTGCCCGTCCCGAACGAAGCACCACTCGTTGCCATTGGAGTCGAGGCCGAACGGTACGAGCTGTCCAAACCGAGCCTCGCCTCCTTCTCTGAACGGCAGCTCAGCGCCAGGATCGAGACGAGCTATGCGGTCGATGTCCTGGATCGCGACGATCTGCGCGTTCCCTCGACCGACGGCACTGACCTCCTGCACGCCGAACAAGTACGCGCCGTTGCTGAACGTCATGACGAACTCTCCGAATGACGCGGGCAGCGAGCACCCAATCGCCGACTCAGTTGCCTCGACGTTGGCCGCAGACGCGACCTCGTACGTCTCGTGCTCCCCCTCTTCGCGAAGGAGCTGGATCAGCTCAGTCACATTTCCCATCCGGTGTCGAATACCCCTCGGGTGACATTCCCGCACGCTGGGCCAGCCCAAAGCCCCATGCCTAGACTCGCGCCATGAAGATCCTCGCGGCGATATTCGCCAGCGCGCTCTTTGGCGGTGGTCACTTTGGGTCATGCGCGCTTCAAGGTCAGCATGCCCCGGGAAAGTCACGCCGGGACGCGAACTTTCACGACGGTTACTAATGGGCAGACTCTTACCTGCAGCGGGACCTACAACTCAGGTGAATGCTCCGTAACCCTTCCGCCGACCACATCACCCTGACTCACATCACCTCGCCGCTCGGGTGACATTCCGGCAGTCACTCTCATTCTCGGCTGGCGCAACCGAGCGAGTAGTTCATTGACCTGGAACGATTCCCGTATGCGCCTTGCCGGCGACTCGGGCGATCGTCTTGAGCTGGAACTTCTTGGCTACCAGTTCGAGCAGGCGGCCGACGCGTGGGATGCCAATGGCTGCAAGTCCGCGTCCAGGCAGAGGTCGACGGTAGGGGGTGGGAGGCGACCGATCCATGCCTCCTCACTAATGAGGTCTCGCGGCTAGCCGATTGGCTCGCGTGCCTGGCGGACGGCGTCGACGTCATACCCGTCGACTTTCTGGAGCCGAACCTGTCCTTCGAGGTCGCTGGCCGCGGTGGCGAGCAGATTCACGTTCGGGCTTGGTTCGAACTGGAGCTTCGACCCGCGTGGGCAGCGTCAGACACTGCAGGTGAGCGTGACTTCGCGGCGGATCTAGTAGTCACATCGGACCAACTAACGCGCGTGGCCGCCGATCTCAGGGAGCAGCTTCGGCGGTTCCCACCGCGGCCCGCGGTCGGGTGACATTCCCGCACGCTGGCCCACGCCAGGAAACTGGCTCAGCGCCGTCCCCGCTGGGGGCTCCCGCCGTCTGGAAGCTCCAGCCACCGCACGTGACCGGTCGTGTGAGGCGTGGAGAGGAAGGCCTGTCCGCAATAATTCGCCCGTGGACGAAGGGGTCGCGAAGGAGCTGGAGGCCACAGTCGCCGCACGGCGCGAACTCGGAGTAGAGCATGAGGAGCCCCTAATCGCGGGCTTCTTGGATCGGATCGATAAAGAGATCGATCGCCGGGTCGAGGAGCGCCTCGCGAAGCGGAGCGGACACGGGTTGAGCCTGAGGCCGAAGGAGATCGGATCCGCCGTACCGGTCGTCGTGGTCGCCGGCATCTTCGGCGGCGTCATCGGCGTTGTCGCAGCGCTCGCAGCCCTGGTCCTGGTGTTCCTCGTCCTCAGCCCGCCGCGGCGATAAGCTCGCGCCGGCGCGGACGAGCACGTCGGCCACCTTCCGGTTTGTCATTGATCCGCTAAGCGCTCGGCCGACATTCGCGAACCCAGGCGAGTCGGTGACTGCCTAGCCGGCGGTCGGGTGTCGCGGAACCGGGTCGTCGTAATCGCCACGCGTCTCGACGGCGCTCTCTCCAACGAATCGTCGCCAGCCCTTGCCGGGACGAACCCTCACGACGACGTACATTCCGGACGCCGACTCCTCCATATCCCAGAACGCGATGGACTTCACGCGAAGTTGCCGACCCGACGGAGTGACGACTTCCTCCGACCGCTTCCCGTAAGCGTCGAGCTCGTCCCACGACAAGCTTGCAATCTCCTTCGCCTTGGCGCGGGCCACCAGTCGAGGATCCTCTTCCGGGACGCGATCCATGTCCGGATCGTATGTCTCCTCTGGTGACATTCCCGCACGCTGGCCCACGCGACGCTACTCGCTGTTCCCGTGGCCAGACGAGCCACGCGCTGCCTGCTCCATCAGTCCCTCATTGGCATGTTGCCGACCTCGATCTCGTCGAGGAACGCCAGCACGCGCTCGGTGAGCAACGCCGCAGCGGCCGCGTCGTATGCCGGGAGCGAACGGTCGGCGAAAAGGTGCTCTTCCCCCGGGTAGAGGAACAGCTCACCGCGGTCGGTCGACTCGACGAGGGCCTGCGCGGCCTCGAGGTCTTCGGCGAAGAACGGGTCGGCGTCCTTGCCGTGCACCTGCACGGGGACACCCTCGGGCCAGGCGTCCCCGAACTCCGAGACTGGGAGACACGAGGACATGAGCAAGGCCCCGCGGGTGCCGGGCCGGGTCTGCGCGAGCTGCTGGGCGACCATGACTCCGAAGGAGAAGCCGGCGTAGACGGCCTCGGGGCGGATCCCCTCGGCCGCGGAGACCCCTCGCTCGGCCAGCGCGCCGAATCCCGCTTCCCGCGCGAAAGCCATCCCCTCCTCAATCGTGTCGAACGTGCGCCCGTCGAACAGGTCGGGCGTGTGCACGGTGTGCCCGGCCCGCCGCAAATCGTCGGCGAACGACCGCACTCCCTCAGTCAGCCCCTGGACGTGGTGGTACAACGCGATCTCGGTCATCTCCAATCCTCCCACCCATTGATCCAATAAGTTGGAACATTCGGCAATGCTAGTCTATTCGCCGATGTCTCGCAACCCGACTCCCCCGGACTACGACCTCGACGAGCGGATCGGCCTCACGACGCCGTCCCAGGTAAAGGCGATCAGCCATCCCCTCCGCACAACGATCCTGAGCCTCCTCCACGAGCGGGCGGCGACGGTGACCGAGCTGGCGAGCGCGGTCGAGCGCCCGAAGAGCACGGTCGCCCATCACGTCAAGGTGCTCACCGAGGCCGGGCTGGTGCAGGTGGTGAGAACCCGGCGGGTACGGGCGATCGAGGAGCGGTTCTACGGCCGCACCGCACGGATGTTCTATGTCGGCGTCGAGCGGAGCCCGGATGGCGACGATATGCCTCGAGACTTCAACGACTTCGAGGTCGCCGCTCGGGAGTCGACGGCGGCTTACCGGGACGGGAAGTTGTGGGGCTTCATCCGACACGCCCGGATCTCAGAGGTGCAGGCTTCGCAGTTCTGGAAGCGGATGGCGGAGCTGGTGGCGGAGTTCGACCAGCTTCCGCGGTCGGGCGAGACCGTCTATGGATTCGCGGTCGGCGTCTATCCCACCGACCATCCGACCCTCCCGGCCGGCGCCGACTAGGAAATCGCTGGCGGTACTAGAGCAGGATTGGGTTCAGGGGACATTCCCGAACGCTGGCGCAGCCGAGTGTTGCGCGTCTTCTTCCGGCTCAGGATGGCGCAGGCTATGTGGAGTCCGTGGGCGCTTCTCTTCTGCGTCCGCAGGAAGCTCTAGGGAGCCCTGACTCTGAAGCCGTCGCCTGCCCCGGCAGTCGCGCCGGGCACGGAGAACCCCTCTAGGACATGAAGGACGCTGCCTCGCTCGATGCTGTTTGGACGGTGCCAGGTGAAGCTCACCGAGCCACGCGAGCCGATGTGGTTCCTCCTCAGTCCGCTCCGAGCCCAGATGATCCGTCCGCGGAGGAGAAGGCTGACTTTGACCCTCACCACACGCATATTCCCCTTCCAGTGAGGAGTGAGACGCAGCCAGTGCTGTGAGAGCGAGCGGCGGACTTTGGCGCGGTCGAACTCGAACGAGAGCCCGATCCTGAAATCACGCGGGGCGCTGTAGAAGCGCTGGGCTGTATTTCGGTCGTGCGAGGAGACCAGCCACCAGTAGGAGCCCGCGTATAGCGGTGCGCTCGGCGACCAGGTCGTCTCGCCGTTCGTGAAGGAGTGATCTCGGACGAGGTTTCCCTCCGGGAACATCCCTGCCGCTGTCGTGTCCGGGCTGTTAGCGATGAAGAGCCCGTCCGACTGCTCGTTAGCCGGCAGCGTCCAGCTGAATACCGGACGAGATGGCGGGTCGATGAAGGCACCTGGCGGGGGCGTCACCGGCGTTGCGGCGGCCAGCGCCGTGGCCGCAACGATCCCCAAGCCCCCGACCACCGCCGCTATCCCGTAGCCCATCGGTCTCCCTGCTAGACGAGGAAAGTGTAGGAGGCCGAGCCATCGAGGAGCGTTCGTTCTTCAAGTGACATTCCCGCACACTGGCGCAGGCGAGTCCACCTATCCTCGCGCTCGTGAAGAGCGACTGGCTAAACCTGCGAGCGAGCAGGTACTTCATCGGCCCTTACAGCGAGACGCCGGACTTCACCATCCTTGGCCCGCCGCCCGAAGAGTTGGGCCGGACGATCCGCTTGGCGCTCGAGGCCTCCATCGAAGAGAGCACCTCCGGCGACGAGTACGCTCGCCTCGCCGACGAACGGGCCATCGCACCCGCTCGGCTCGCCAGGGTCAAAAATCGCGGCACGTTCGAGCGCGGCGCTCGACTCGTGAACTTTGACGTCCGTGCCTCTGGCGAGATTCTGGTGACGCCGTCGTTCAGGAAGCGCGGGTATTGGGAGCCCTCTCCGGAGGCTCAATGGATTCGTCTCGCTCGCCCGTCAGACGTTGATCTCGGCCATGCCGCACTGCAGGCTGCGGCACGCTCGACCGCGTAGACCTCTGGTGACATTCCCGCACACTGGCCCACGCGAGAGCAACGGACCCGAGGCGCTTGGTAGCTGGCGCCGCTGGGTAACGACCGACCGATGGCTCGCCCAAATCCGGGGCCGGACATGAAGCGTCTCGCGGACGAGTTCGTCGGCTTGATGCACGACCTCGACTGGGAACTCGACTATTCAGAGCAGAGCGTCCAGAAGCTGGAAGAGATGATCGAGAGGCAGTTCGAAGACTGGCGGCCGTGGCGAAGCGGCAAGGTTGCGAAGAAGAACCTTCCGATCGCATCACTGGTCGGCGCTTACCTCGGCGAGGTGATGATCCGCCACCTCGGTGGTCAGTGGGGCTGGATGCCGGAGTTCGACGTGGCCGCAGTCCACCTCCCCTCCGGAACGTGGACGTCCCCGCCCGCGAAGGCCCAGAAGCGCTTCCTCAACGGCACGGAGGACGATCTTGTCTTCTACTACGAGGCGCACAAGTCGCAGGCCTAGCAGTCGCCCTCTCGTGACATTCCCGCACGCTGGCCCAGGCGACTCCCCGTCAGCTAGGACGCTTCGTGGGTGGCCCTCCAATAGACCGTCACGTCTCCAAACCCTATTGGCGCCAGCCCTAGGCGCCACAAAAAGACGCATCCAGCAGCCGCCTCAGCGCAGCCCCGGCCGACGGCAAGATCGGGAGACTGTTGCTCATCGCGACTACACGACGGCGGCCGTCAGGACTGCTCCACGCGGCGGAGACGGTCCCAAGCAGGGCGCCGGTGTGGCCGATCGCGGTGCCGCACGGTGTCCGGAAAGCGGCGAGCCCCAACCCGTAGCGCGAACCGGGCGCTGGGCGCATGAGGGCGAGCAGACGGGGTGGAAGCAACCGGCCCTCGAGAAGAGACCCGAGAAAACGCGAAAGATCGGACGCCGTGGAGACGATCGACCCGGCCGCCCAGGCCCACGACGAGTTCACTGTGCTGCGATCGCGAGCGGTGGCGAGGTTGCCGACGATACCGTCGTGCTCGCTCGGGGCATAGCCATGCGCGTACCGCCGGGTGTTCGGGATCTCCGACGCGAAACTCGTGTCCCTGAGTCCGAGCGGCGCGAAGATTCGCCGGCGGAGCTGGCGCCTGAGACTCGTCCCGGTGGCACGCTCGACGACCATTCCGAGGAGGACGTAGTTCGTGCTGGCGTAGGCGAAACGGCCGCCGGGCCGCCCGACGGATCCCTCGGCGAGCGCGACGGCTACCAGCTCGCGGGGTTTCCACCGGCGCCGCGGCTGGGCAACCGTCCGGCGTACGAAATCCGGGTTGTCTGCATAGTCGGCGAGCCCGGACGTGTGTGCGAGCAGCTGTCGCACGGTGATTCGGCCGCCGTCCGGGACGAGCCCGGGCAACCACTGCCCGACCGTGTCTCCGAGCGCCAGTCGGTGCTCGCCGACGAGTTGGAGCACGACGACCGCGACGAAGGTCTTCGTGATGCTCCCCACACGGAAGCGATCGTGAGCATCAAGCGGTACACGCCCCTTAAGGACGGCGAATCCGCTGGTCTTCTCCCGACGCGAAGAGCCGTCGTCGACCAGAACGAGTGCGCCCGGAGTCCCTGCGTCGACGACGTCGTCCGCCGACGGCTTTGCCGGGCCGCTTCGGAGGGCGCTACCGCCGATGATGATCGCGAACGACGCCGCAGTCGCTAGAGCAATCAGAGCGGCCTTTACGCCGATGCCTCTCACCGCAGCAGCGTACTGCCGTAGAGGCTGGCTCTCCCAACGGTGGGTCGACAAACTTCGATCAAGAGGAGATGGAGTCCGCGGGATCAAACCCGCGTTCTCGCACCGCCGTCAGGCGTCATTCCTGAACACTGGCCGCGAGCCCACCTGGACCACGCTGGCTATGCGCCGCAGCCCGCCTTTGGCCAGTCAACGCCCGGGCCGCAGTAGTTCGCTCCAGTATGGAGCTCGGTGATAACGCCGTTTCTAAGGCGAATCCTGAAGGAATCGCCTACCCGTGGTGGCGGATGCGCCGCCGTGAAGAAGCTCCTGTCACGGATGCGGACGGCGGTGACCTTCGCTGTCGCCGTCGCGTTGTGAGGCGTTCCGCTGGGCCGCGAGAGGCGGAAACGCAGGTCGACGATGAAGTCGCTAAGGCCTAAGGAGAGCCACTCGTGTCCGTGACCAGTCCGAGTGATGGTGAGTGAGCGGGCGTGAGCCTGCCAACGCCCGGCGAAGCTAAGCAGCGTCGCGTTGTCGCCGCCACAACCCCCGAGCGCAAAGCACGCTGTCGCGGCGACGAGCATCGGGGTCAGCCGTGACCGATCCATGTGACCATTCTGCACCGGCGATGACCCGGCCTCAGCTGAACGCAACCCTCGCTCTGGTGACGTTCCCGCACACTGGCCCAGGCGAGAGACAGGTGCGACTAAGCGACGCGATCACCGTCACGCAGGAGCGGAACCGACTGAATCCGAGGCCCGGACCCGGCCTCGCTGAGGATCGGCTCGGGCGAGTATTGAACGACGTACGCCCGGCGCATCGCCGGCGTCGTGTTCGCTCCGCTGTGGTGGAAGACCGTGCTCGAGAAGCCCACGATGCTGCCCGCCGGGACGACGGCCGGTATGCCGACGTCGTCGCCGAAGTACCCAATCATGTCGCCTGTTGCCTCGTCTCTGCGGTGTGGCACCACGTCACGCGTACCCGCGCGCGAGTATGGGAGTACGTACACGGTGCCGTTGGACTCGTCGACGTCATCGAGGGCGATCCAACACGTCAGGTAAGGCGAGTGCGGGTAAGGGATGTAACCGGAGTCCTGGTGCCACGAGAAGCTGGTCTCACCTTCAGTCCCCTTCACGACGTACTGGTCGTTGAAGAGGTACGCGTCCGGGCCCAGGGTCACGCGGCAAATGTCGGCCATGCGCTCGCCGAGGACGAAGCGCCGTAGCACCCCGCTTTCCGTCGAGCAGCTGTTGACGAAGTAGCGTCGGCCACGCATGCACAGATCGATGTGGTCGGTGCCCGCGGCATCCATCTCGGCATCGCGCTTGTCGATGAAGCGCTGGCATTCGCCCCGCAGGTCGGCGAGCTCGGCGTCCCCAAGCACACGCTCGAGCACGAACCAACCTTCACGCTCGTATGCCTGCCGCTGCTCGTCGGTGATCATTTCCTGATACGTCCCCAATCTGCTCGCTCCTCTCGTTTCGACTTACGACGCGGGTAGTCTGGCGGCCACGTGCCACCATGGCTGCTCATCTTGTGATGATTAGTGATCGTTTTCTGCTGCCGTGACGAGGGCCGTCCTTGCGCCGTCGGAGTACGCAGGCGCGGTCTGGCGACATACCTTCGCACCCTCGCGCGAGCATCTCGCCATGCACAGCCATGCGGAGCTCGAGTTCAACCTCGTGCTGCGTGGCAGGGCCGCATACGTCGTCGACGACGCCCGCTACGACCTCGGCCGCGGCAGCTCGATCTGGCTTTTTCCTGCTCAGCAGCACTTGCTGATCAACCAGTCGCCCGACTTCGAGATGTGGATCGCGGTGTTTCGGCGCCAGTTGGTGGAGCGGACGTGTACCAGTGACTGCGCACGCCCGGCACTGGCAAAGCTGCCGGACGACCCAGCGCCTCGCGTGGTCGCCCCGGATCCCCTCGATGCCCTGCTAAAGCGCGTGGAATCGACGCGTGCCGACCTGGATGCCGATGCAGCGACCTTCAACGCGGGCCTTGCGTTCGCATTGCTGGACGCGTGGAATCGACACAGAGCGGCCTCGCGTAGCGAGCCGGTGCGCCGCGTTCACCCGGCGGTCGAGCACGCCGCTCGTCTTCTGCGTGACGACGCTGCGCCCACGACCGTTCACGAGTTGGCGGCCCGGGTGAACATGAGTCCGGCGCATCTCAGCCGCCTCTTCAAGTCGCAGATCGGTACGACGATCGTTGCTTTTCGCAACCAGCAGCGCCTCGAGCGATTCATGCGGCTTCGCGAGTCAGGCGACGCCCCCACGCTCACGCGAGCCGCGCTCGATGCCGGCTTCGGCAGCTACCCGCAGTTCTACCGCGTGTTCAAGCGATTAACGGGCGTCGGCCCGGCTGGCCTTCGCCTCTAGGGACATTGCCGAACACTGGCCCAGGCGTGGCAACTACGCCTCTGAGTCTGCGTCCTCCCAGAACTCAGGACGTGTGACGTGAAGCTCTCCGGCCCCAGTCGCCTCAAGACACTCCGCATGGCCCCACATCGTCTGCGCGCCCAGGCCGTCCTCGCGTGGACGATCCGAGCGAGCCTTCACCACGAGAGTCACCGGATCGACAAGACCGGGTTCCACCCGCTGCCCGCAGAAGCAGCAGACGACGCCGGCAATTCTGTAGCCGCCTCAAAGCCTTCAAACAGCGTCACGCGCACAGGTAGAGCGCCGTCGGGTGACATTCCCGCACGCTGGCCCACGTCAGTGATCCTACGGCGCGAACAGCTTCCAGTGCCCTTCTGACACGACCTCGACGGTGCCAGCGACCACCTTGATGGCCGTCTCATCGTCGATCGCGTACGCCGGGCCCGAGATGCCGGTCGCCCATTCTTCCGCCTCGGCCATCGAGTTGCCCGGCATGCCCTCTTGCGCCAGGTGTGGACAGATCGAGAAGTCGACGATGCCCAACGTGCTGTCGTGACCGGTTGGCGGTCTCCACTGGACGAAGTCCTCGCCGATCTTGGGCGTCATCACCATGCTCCCGGCGCTCAGGCCCACCCAGACCGTTTTGCTCAGCGACGGAAGCAGGTCCACGAGCCCGGATTGCCGCATCCAGTGGCACAGGTAGAGAGCATCGCCACCCGCCACCAGCAGGACGTCCGTCTCCCGGACCACGGGCACCCATTGTTCTTCAGCGATGCTGGGGAGCGCGGTCAGCTCCAGCAAGCCGACGGACTTCCAGCCCAGGTCGACCATCGGATTCTCGGAATTTCCGCTGACGAACCGCCAGGCCCGGGCGCCGGGGCCGACCAAGGGGTGGCCGTACGCCGCAGTGGGAATGCAGAGAGCGCTCGACTCGGCAATCGGCTTCCCCAGGAGCTCGACGAGCGCGTCGTGGATGCTCGTGTTCTTGATGCCGGCGGAAGTCAAAAGAAGCTTCATGCCACCTCCCGGAGTCATTACTGCAGCGAGAACGTTCTAGGCGCTTACGCCGTACGCGGTAGAGACCGGCGCTCCACCGAAAACTCACCGGCGCCGCTAGATCCAGCCTCACGTGCTCAGGGGACATTCCCTGAACGCTGGCCGAGGTCACGTGGCCTCTCCCGTCCTATGCTCAGGTAATGAGACTCCGGCCTGTAGTCGTGGTGATCACTGTTCTTGCTCTATCGGCCGCCACGGGCTGCAGTCACGGGACGACGCACGCACAGACGGGCAGCGACCTCGCCACCAGGGTCGAAATGCCAGCGAGCGCGGCTCATCAGGGCAGCGAGTCGGATGGCCGCTGACCTCTAGGACCCGCACCCCGACCGCGTCAGGATCCGCATTCCTGGCCCAGACGAGGGCCTCTTGCGTCCGCTCGGCCGGGCCAGCGGCTTCTAGTGCGATGCGACGGTCTTGTGCCGCCCCCACGCGTACACGAGGACACGCGGCGTACAGAGGAGCCCAACCTGCATTACGGCTAGGAGGCTGGTTACGACAAGCGTTGCCTCGTACGGCCCGCCGACGAGGATCGACCCAACGGCGTAGCCGCCCGACAGGAAGACCCAAAAGAACCACGCGAGGCCTGACCGGTGCCAGAGCCGCCAGATGATGAGTGCGTGCACCGCGACAACGAGCGCGAAGCCGGGGGCGCTGGTTACGACGGGATTGCCGGGGAGCAACGCGACAAGGTCGAAGAGAGCTAACAGCACACCCGAGGTGAGGATCAGCGGTCGAGCGGGCGAGTCGTTCATCGCTGCAAAGATTCTCGCATAGGCTCGGGTGACATTCCCGCACACTGGCCCAAGCGAGGCGGCGCGTGCGCGTGCCCGGGCCCGCCGCTCAGGCCATGCGTAGCGCGTCGATCGTCGCCGTTTTGACGAGGCCGGAGACGGTTCGCGCCAGATCCTCGTCGGAGGTGACGAAGGCGCCCGCCTGTAGCTTCGTCAGCGCCACATACTCGGCGTCGTACGTTGTCTCCCACCCCAGCTGGTCTGCGACCTTCCAGGCCTGCCGCTGGAGCACTTTGTCGCCGAGGAAGCGAACCTTCAGTGAGTTGATCCGCGTCACCCGCTCGATCCCCTGTGCGGCCGAGATCTCACCCCGACGGCCCGCCGCGTACAGCGCCGCCAGTGCTTGCGAGCGGACGAGTGTCGGTGCGACGAGCTGGTGCTCGCGGGCGACGTCGATCTCGCCTGCCGCAATCCGGAGCAGCGTCTCGCAGTCGACGACGAAGCGGGTCACGGGACTCCTAGGGTGTCGAGCGCCGTTCCGTCATCGCACTTGACCGGCGTACTTGCCCGAAGGCGATCGACGTACTCGCGGACTTCAGCCTTTCTGACGACATGCAACAGGGCGCAATCGAGCGTCTGAACGCCGCCGCTGAGGTGTGCTTGGCAGGGCACCGTTTTCGTCGCCTCTCCCTCGCCGCCGGATGCGCACCTAGCGCCCCTTTCCAGCCAGATCTCGGCCGCGATGCTGAGCGCACCGTCGTCGTAGATCCAACCCCTTTCCTCGAAGCGAGCGCAATACGTGCTCCGCACGTACCGGCGAGCAGCTCCGTTGTCGGCCACGGGCTGCGTCGCATTCTGCAGCAGCCGATCGACGCAGCGGTTGATCCTGGCCGTCGCGGCTTGCGGCTGCGATGTCTTCGTCGGGGTCGCGCCGTGCCGATCGCCGGTACCCGAACCGCACCCACTCGCGGTCGCGACGACGATCAGCACCGCCAACGAGAAGCGCACGTGCGCACTGTATGACCTCTCGGGCGAGTCCTCAGGTCCGGACCTCCAGCGTCTTCCGGTCGACGCGCGCGATCACCTTGCCGGCGCGCCGGAGGAGCAGCTCGCCGCCGCGGACGCGCAGCCGCACCAGGTTGATCCAACGCGCCGAGTTCCGCCACGGCAGGTCGACGCAGAACGCGCGCCGGTGCGCGGTGTCGAGCGCGTGCACGAACGGCCGCTTGCCCGTGCGCGAGTAGAGCGTGTAAGCCCACGCTCCGGGCTCGACGCGCGTCACCGGCTGGCCGGTCATCTTCTCGTCGGGCTCGCGCCGGTCGACGATCGCCTCGGAATAGAGGCGGTGCGTGTTCAGGTTGTACGCCCGCACCGCGTAGCTCGCGTTGATCGCCCACGGGCTGCCGCGGTACTGGATCAGGTACAGCAGCGACCCGCTGGGTGAGAGAGCGTCGAACGCCCAGGCGCCGAGCAGCGTGAACCGCGCGCGCACCCTCAGCGTTCGCGGGTGGACGACGAGGAACCGTGTCCACTTCCCGGGCGGTGAGACCAGGATCAGCCGCTTCCCGTTTCGCGCCAGGCCGGCGGTCGACCAGTCCCACGCGACGGCGGGGATGCCGAAGGAGCCCTTGAGGTACGCCCAGCGCGTGACATTGCCGTCGCGCGTGCTGACGGCGGTGAGCATCGTGTCCTTGGCGCCGGCAGTGAGCGCCACGTACCGGATCGAGTGGACGCGGTCGACGACGCCCGGCGAGCCCCACGTCGGGCCAGGCGAAGGCCCGCCTCCGTCCGCCGCGGCCACCGCCGCCCAGGCCGCCGCCATGATCGCCGCCAACGCCAGTGCGTGTCGCATCTCGTCCTCCCTTGGCCGACACCGGTTGTACGGGCCGGGCGGCCCGGGAGGTCCTTCAGCGGGTGACGCGGAACGACTGCGTGTCGATCTTGGCGATCGTCTTGCCGCGGAGCCGAAGCATGAGCACGTTCTTGCCGACGCGCATCCGCACCTTGCCGAGCTGCCCGTCTGCCAGATGGAGCGACAGGTCGATACAGAACGCCTCTCGTGCCGTCGTGTGCAACGCGTGGACGAAGGCGCCGCTGCTCGGCTTCGCGTAGAGCGTGTACGCCCAGGTTGCGTCCGCGCTTCCGACGCGCGTCATCGGAATGCCGGTCATCTTCTCCTCCGGCTCGCGCCGGTCGACGATCGTGCCCGGCAAGAGGCGGCCGGCGTTCACGTCGAGGGCCCGCACGTCGTAGTCGAGCCCGCCGTTCACGCCGCCCTTGAGCTGGATCAGGTACATCAGCGACCCGTCCGGCGACATCGCGTCGAACCCGAAGTTGCCGTTCAGCGCGATGCGCCGACGGAGGCGCAGCGTCTGTGGGTCGAGGACGACGAAGCGTGTCGTCGCGCCGCGGCTGGCCGGCTGATAGAGGACGAGCCTGCGCCCATTCCGGGTTAGTCCGGCCGCGGAGCCGTCGTAGGCGACGAGCGGAATCCCGAAGGCGCCCTGCAGGAACCGCGAGCGGCGCACGACGCCGCCCCGCGTCGTCACCGCCTCGACAAGCGTGCCGCCGCCCGCGCGCATCGCCAGGTAGCGCAGCTTGCCGTCGTGCGAGACGACCCCGGGCGAGCCGAAGGTGACACCAGGGGACGGACCGGCTCCCAACGCCGATCCGGCCAGGACCGCAAGGCCGGCCACGACCGACCCGAGCACGAGCGCGCGCTTCATCTTCTCCTCCTTGCCGACGCTCTCACTACACCGCCCGGCAGCGGCAGGTTCCGTGGACCTCTCCGCGGCCCGGATTCGTAAGTGCGGCGATGGACCTCTTGCACAAGCACGCTCGTATAGTCGGCACGCCATGGCGGGCACCGGCCGCGACGAGCGGGCCTGGGTGCGGCGGGCCCAGGCCGGGTCGGCCTCGGACTTCGAGGCACTCTTCCGCGCGCACTGGGGCCCCGCCTACCGCGCCGCGTACCTCGTCGTCCGCGACGCAGCCGCAGCCGAGGACATCGCGCAGGAGGCCTTCCTCGCCGCGGTCCGGGCGCTCGACCGCTTCGATCGCCGCCGGCCGTTCGGGCCGTGGCTGCACCGGATCGTGGTCAACCGTGCGATCGACTGGGCCCGCGCCCGCGCGCTGCGGCCGGAGGGGGAGGCCGTGGACGCCGCCGCGCCCGAGCGGACGGAGCGCGACGAGCAGCTGCTGCGTGAGCTGGGCCGCCTCTCGCCGGAGCACCGGGCGGTGATCGTCCTGCGCTACCTGCTCGACTACACGCCCGGCGAGATCGCCGACCTGCTCGAGCTCCCGCGCGGCACGGTCAACTCGCGCCTGCGCCGGGGCCTCGACGCGCTGAAGGAACGGCTGCAGTGAGGTTCGTCGCTCCGGGCGAGCGCGAGGCCGAGGAGCGCGCCTGGGAGGTCGTGCACGCCGCCTACGCCGGGCGGGTGCCGGTGGCCTGGCCGCGCCGCCACCTGCGTCCGCTGGTTGCCGGCGCGGTCGTCGCGGCCGTGGTCGCCGCCGCGCTGAGCCCGCCCGGCCGCTCGGTCGTGCACTCGCTGCGTGAAGCGGTCGGCGTGAAGCAGGCCGAGCCTGCGCTCTTCTCGCTGCCCGCGCGTGGCGAGTTGCTGGTGACGAGCCGCAAGGGCCTCTGGCTGGTGCGGGCCGACGGCTCGAAGCGGCTGCTGGGACACTACGGCGACGCCTCGTTCTCCCCGCACGGGCTCTTCATCGCGGCCACGCGGGCGAACCAGCTCGTCGTGCTGGAGCCGAAGGGCGAGGTGCGCTGGACCCTCGCGAGACGCGCTCCGCGATTCCCCGTCTGGACGGGCACTCGAAGGGACACGCGCGTCGCATACCTCTCCGGCGGCCGGCTGCGGATCGTGGCCGGAGACGGAACCGGCGACCGCGCGGTCGGGCCTGCGGCGCTCGTCCCGCCCGTCTGGGCGCCGGGGCGGATCGTCGTCTACTCGAAGGGCGGCCGTGCGCTCGCGTACGACACCGTCGCCCGGCAGCCGACGAGGGCGCCGGCGAGCCGGAACGAGCCGCGTGTCCGCCGCCGCGGAGGGCAGAGCGAGGTCGTCGCCGGCGGCCGCATCGTCTTCCGCGGCACGGGCGTCTTCGACAACGTCGTCGCGTCGCCCGACGGTCGCTGGCTGCTGGTCAGCTGGCCGACCGCGAACCAGTGGGTCTTCGTCCGCACCACCCCGCGCAAGATCGTCGGCGTCGCCCGGATCACGCAGCAGTTCGGGCGCGGTGCGCGGGTCGTGGACTGGTGCTGCCGATGAGGCGCGCGCTGGTCCTTCTCGCGCTCCTGCTCGTACCGGCTTCGCAGGCGGCGCGGCAGGGTGGGACCCCCGTCGCGCTCGTCACCGCCGAGCGCCAGAACCAGCTGCTCGTGGTCGGCCTCCCGGACGGGCGAATCGAGCGGCGCTTCCGCATGCCTGCCGATCCGCAGAACGTCGAGGCCAACCAGAACGTGGCCGTGGTCGTGAGCACCCGTGCCGGCGCCGTGACGCTGTTGGACACGCGCAGGCTGCGGGTGATCCGCGTCTTCCGCGGCTTCCGCTCGCCGCACATCGCTGCGCTCTCGCGGAACGGGGACTTCGCCTATGTGACGGACGATGCGCGGGGCCAGCTGGTCGTGATCGGGTTGGCGCGCCGACGCATCCTGACGCGCCTCTTCGTCGGCTTCGGCGCTCACCACATGAGCTTCAGGCCGGGCCATCACGAGCTCTGGATCGTCATGGGCGAGCGTGCCCGGTCGATTCACATCGTCGACACAACCCATGCTGCCGCGCCGCGACCGCGGGGCTGGTTCTCACCGCCGGGCGGCGGGCTGATGCACGACGTCGCGTTCGCGCCCGACGGCCGCCTCTGGATCGCGTACGACGACCGCCTGACCATCTCGGTCGTCGATCCGCGCACGCGCCGGCTCCTCTTCACGCGAGCTGCCGGGTCGCCGCCGCAGCACGTCGCCTTCGGCCGCTTCGCCTACGTGACGAGCGGCAACGACGGGCGGCTGCGGGTCTTCTCGAACGCAGGACGGCTGATCGGCACTGCGGCGACGCCGAGGGGGTCGTTCAACCTCGGCCTCGGCGGCGGGCTCGTGCTCACGCCGTCCCTGACGCAGGGAACGCTGACCGAGCTCACGGAAAGCGGCCGCAGGGTCGCGAGCGCGGAGGTGGCAAGCGCGGCTCGGGATGCCGCGCTCGTGGTGCTGCCGTAAGCTCGCCTGGTGCTGCAGGTAGGCGAGCAAGTGCCGGACGCACAGGTCTGGCTGGGCCCGCGCGAGCCCGTCTCGCTGCGCGGCCTCGCGGCGGAGAAGCCGCTACTGCTGCTCTTCTACCTCTTCGACTGGTCGGCGACCTGAACTAGCGAGATGGAGCTCCTGCGTGACAGGAGAGCGGACTTCGAGGAGGCAGGCGTGCAGGCGATGGGGATCTCGCGGGACTCGCCCTGGACCCACATCTCCTGGATGCAGGCGCTCGACCTGAACTTCCCGCTGCTCTCCGACTGGAACGCCGAGGCGGTACGCGCGTTCGGCGTCGCGCATGACTTCCGCGGCTTCAAGGACGTCGCCGAGCGGACGGCGTTCCTCCTCGATCGGAGCGGTACGGTCCGCGGCGCATGGCGGTACGAGGCGGCAGAGGTGCCGGACTTCGACGAGCTGCTCTCGGCCGCCCGGGCCTTGTAGCGCTTCTCGTCGCGCTCTACCTCGGCGCCGGGCTGCTCGCGACGGCGCCGAAGCTCGGCGAGGCCGGCTCGCGCTTCCTGGCGCGCGGCACGCCGGTTCCCGGCGAGGCGGCGGCCGGAGACCACCTCCAGGCCGAGTACCACCTCTGGCTCGTCGGACACCAGCTCTCGCGCGGTGCGGCGCCCTGGCGCGACCCGTACACGTTCCGTCCGGAGAGCCCACCGCGCTGGAACTTCGGCGGCTGGCCGTTCGGCCTGCCGTTCTGGCCGCTGACGACGCTCTTCGGGCCGGTGCTCGGCTGGAACCTGTTCCTGCTGTTGACCTACCTCGCGGCCGGGGGGTTCGCCTACCTGTGGCTGCGGGAGCTGCGGCTGCCGGCCGGCGCGGCGCTCGTGGGCGGGCTCGTGTTCACGCTGGAGCCGTACCGTGTCGCGCAGAGCGCGGGGCACCTGCGCGGGCCGATCTCGGCGCTGCTGCCGCTCTCGCTGTGGGCGTTCGAGCGCTCGCGCCGCGGCTCGCGCTGGTGGCTCGCCGGAGCCGCGGCGGCACTCGCGTCGATCCCATTCTCCGACGTCCACCTCGCGCTGGGCGCGATCCCGTTCTTCGTCCTCTACGCGTTCCTGCGCGGCGGCCGTTGGGCCGCGTCGGCAGCTCTCCCGGGGGTCGCGGCTGCCCTGGTCGTCGGCCGGGTCTCGACTTCGGGGATCGGCGCCGGGGGACGGTCGCTGCGCGAGGTCGCGCGCTACTCGGCGAGCGGGCTCGATTTCGTCACGCGCCATCCGCGTCACGGGCTCGAGAGCTTCGTCTTCCTCGGCTGGCTGACACCGCTGCTCGCGCTCGCGGGGCTCGTCGTGCTGCTGCTCGCGCGCCGCTACGGGCTGGCGGCCGCCCTGGCCGTCGGCGCAGTGGTGCCGATCCTCCTCGCGCTCGGGACGCACTTCCCGCTCTATGAGCCGCTCTGGCACCACTTCCCACCGCTGCGCTACCCGCGCGTGCCGGAGCGGCAGATGCCGATTGCATGCCTCGCGGCCGCGGCCCTGGTCGCCTTCGCCGTCGCCCGGATCGCCCGCTCGTTCCCGAGGCTAGTAACAGTCTGTTACTTGCTCGCGGTTCTGGCGCTCGCGGCCGACCTGCGGGTCTGGGTCTACGAGGCGGCCGCGGCCGATCGCGACAACGGCGCGTACGAAGCGCTGCGCCACGCGCCGCCCGGCCGGCTGCTCGAGATGCCGGTGCTACACCCGAACGTGCACCTGGGGAGCATCTACCACTGGTACGACCAGGTCGCCCGACGCGAGCGGCCGGGCGGCTACTCGACCATCGCGCCGAAGGGCGCCGCCCGCCTGGCGCTGCGTCTCTCGGAGCTCAACTGCGGCGACTGGCGGCCGGCAGACGAGGGGCTCCTGCGGCGACTCGACGTCCGTTACGTCGCCTTCCACCGCGGCCTAGCCGGCGACACGGGCTGGTTTGCGTGGCGCGAGCTCCGGCGCCGCGGCTTCGGTCAGCTCGCCCGCGACGGCGCGATCACGATGCTGGCGCCCGGACGCTCCGGCGGCCGTTCGCCGGTCGCCGAGCCGGCCCGCAACGTCGTCTTCTGCGAGGGCTGGAACGGCCGCTCGCCGCGCTACCGCCACGCCGCGTTTTGGGCCCGCGGCCCGGTTCGCGTGCGACTGACGACACGGAAGCCCGTGCGCACGACGGTGACCGTCGACCGCAGACCCATGCAGACGCAGCTGGTCACGCGCCCCGCGACGCTGCGCGCCGGCAGCGCGGGCTGGCACATCGTCGCCGTCGACGTCGACCGCGCCGACCGCGGCCTCGAACTCACGGTCTCCCCGCGGTAGCCACGCCGGGCTTGGGACTTGGGTCCCAGCAAGCGGCGCCGTACGTCCGCTTGGCGTCGAAGTCGCCCAGCTACATGGCCATCGCGTGGTGAGCCATGTTTTGACCTTCGGATCGAGCGAGGGCAATCACGCTGGACTCGTGAGCAGATGACCGGAGAATCGACGCTGTAATCAGGGTTTGTGGCTGACGCCGACCGATCTGTCATCACCCCGTCATCACGAGCACGCCATTGCGCCCTCGCACTTCGCCCCAGCGCTCTGACAGTGCAGATCGTGCCTCCACTCGCGAAACGCGGTCCGAGCTCCAGAGTGGATCATCGGGCTACCGGAGAGGAACGGGCGGCCATCAAGCTTAAGCCGCCCGTTTCGTGCTAGGGACCCGCCTACGAGTCGTAGCGGATCGTCCCAGAGAGCTTCACCGTGCTCGTCCCGGCCGGTCTCGCGTTGCTTCCCTCCAACCTGGCCGTGCCGGTAAGCGTCCCAGTCGCGCCTTCGTAAGCACCGGTGCCGCCGACGACGACATCAGTGAGGTCTGCGCGACCAACCTCAAGCGGCCCCGGGCGACACACGTGCGGGCATGTTGCGCCGCTGGCGGTCTCCTCGAGGATCAGCGAGCCGCCCGGGAGGTTGATCGAGCGTAGATCGCACGTTCCACCACAACCGGCACCGAACACGACGAGTTCCGTCGCCTGACCGAGTGGACTTACCTCACCTGTTCCACACGAGACATCGGGGAAGCCGGGGCACGTGATGCTTGGATGGATGGGCTCGGCAAACGTCATCGTTACGAACTGCGCTGTGGTCGCTGACGCTTGCGAGACCGTCAACGCCAAAGCGGTCATGACTACCAACAACAAGATGAGTCGACACATCTCGATCCTCCTTCTCGAATTGAGCGGACGTCAGTCGGCGCCTCACGTTCACCCCGCAGCCTTGGCTCGTTGACGGCTCGGGATCGCCTCTAGCGGCGGACGAGGTTCCCGTTGGCGTCGAGCTGGCCCCCGGGGCCGCTAAGGGGACGCTCGACGAACTTGGTCGGGCGGTTGAGGCCGAAGCGGACGTTCCAGGCCGCGAGGTTGCCGAAGTGGGTGAAATCGGCCAGTGCGGATTTCGCGACCGGGTCGAGATTCCCGTCGACCTTGATCGAATAGCCCGCGCGCACTAGCTGCTTCTTCAAACGGATGACGTCGAGGCCTTGGGCCCATAGTGACGGCGGCGTCCACACAGATGCGGGTGTTGCGGCGGTGACGTCCGTTCCGCCCCCACCTGCCAGTTGCGCGATGATCAGCCACGTGCCGAGGGAGCCCAGGGCGAGCGCGAGAATGCATCCGGCGAGCACGACGGGCCTGCGCCAGCTCCGTTGTGAACGCAACGGCGCGGTCGACGGAAGGCGAATCAGGTCTGGTTTCGCGACGGTGGTGGTCATTTCGACTGCCTCCTAAGTTGCGGTTCCGAACACGCCGCTGACGCTACGGTCGGTGCCGGCCCCGCACAACGGCGCCAGCGGGTGAGTCTCCAGCGGCCACCGGGCGTATTCGTTGCCCAGCTGGCTTGGTTGCGATCGGCGCGGCCACGGTTCACAGTCGTGCTCGTGGCGGCAGCGCCGGAAGTGCTGAAGACCCTTCGCCTCCGCAAGACGTTCGAGTCCGACGGGGTGCCCGTCCGGGCGCTGCGCAGGGTCGACCTGGTCGTCGCCGACGGCGAGTTCGTTGCGGTGACCGGCCCATCCGGGTGCGGCAAGTCGACGCTGCTGAACCTCGTCGCCGGGCTCGAGACGCCGAGCGACGGCGAGATCGTCCTCGCGGGCGAACAGCTCGCCGGCAAGGACGAGAGCGAGCTGGCGCACCTGCGCCGCCGGCACGTGGGCTTCGTGTTCCAGTTCTTCAACCTGCTCGAGGACACCTCGGCGCTCGAGAACGTCATCCTCGCCGCCGTCATCGCGGGCGCCTCACGTCGGCGGGCCGAGGCGCGGGCGCGCGAGCTGCTCGACCTGCTGGGGCTTCCGGACAAGGCCGGCGAACTGCCTGCCGTGCTATCGGGAGGCCAGCGACAGCGGCTGGCGATCGCCCGCGCCCTCGCGAACGAGCCGACGCTGCTGCTCGCGGACGAGCCGACTGGTGCTCTCGACAGCGCGGGCGGCCTCGAGGTGCTCGAGCTCTTCCGGCGCCTCCACGCCGCCGGGCAGACGATCTTGCTCGTGACGCACGACGGGCATGTCGCCGACGCGGCGG
Organism: Gaiellaceae bacterium; assembly: GCA_045806105.1. Classification (GTDB taxonomy): domain Bacteria; phylum Actinomycetota; class Thermoleophilia; order Gaiellales; family Gaiellaceae; genus AC-32. The sequence goes on from JBJMJY010000060.1 coordinate 41,632, forward strand.
AGCGCGTGGTGCAGCTGCAGGACGGCCGCGTGGTCGGCGCCAGGATCGCCGCGCCGGCGGCGACCGTGTTGGGAGCCTGAGTGACCGCCGTCTGGCTGCGGTTCCGACGCGAGCTCCGCTCGCGCTGGCGCGGCTGGCTCGTAGTGGCAGTGCTCGCCGGGGTCGCGGGCGGTGCAGTGCTCACGGCAGCTGCAGGCGCGCGCCGCACCCACTCGGCACTCGGGCGCCACCTCGTCGCGTACCGCTTTCCCGACGCATCGCTCCAAATGAGCAATTCCGGCCCCGACAACACGACCTACAAGCGGACGATCCAGGAGATCCGATCCCTTCCAGATGTCGAGGCCTCGGCCGTCACCGGCTTCCTCTCCTACTGCGCCCGGGACGCGCAAAACCGGCCCGTGAGCTTCCTCGGGCCGCAGGCCGTCCAGTTTCTCGTAAACATCGACGGCCGGGACGGCGTCGACCTCCACCGTCCCAAGGTGCTCGCGGGCCGGACGCCCGATCCCGCCCGGCCGCGCGAAGTGCTGCTCGACACGCGCGCCGCCCGCCGCTTCGGCGTCCGCCCCGGCGGCCTGATCCCGATCCGCGTGTTCTCGAGTTGGGGAGAAAGCGATCTGCCAGTCTTCCACTGCGATCCGCGCAACCGGAATCCGGCACAGCGAGGGCTGCCGGAGCGGCGCGAGATCAGGCAGATCCTGATTTCCTGCAAGGGCTCGGCCAAGTGCGCGCGGGCGAAGCGCGTGATCGACCGGCTCTACGTTCGCGTCCGAAAGGGAGCGAGCCTCGCCCGCCTGGCGCAGCGCTATTCCGACGTCCCTGATGCCAAGGTGACCGGCGGAAAGCTGTGGGCCGAGCGGGGACGCGTCCCCGCCTTCGAGCGGGTGGCATTCCGCCTTCGCACGCACGCGCTCTCGCACCCGTTCCGGACAGGCTTCGGCTGGCATATCGTCGAGCCGCTCACGAAGGTCGTCCCGGTCGGTCCGCTGCTCCGACTGCGGGTCGTCGGGATCAAGGCGGCCACGGAGCCCTACCCGATCGGGACCCTCACGCTGACGCCGGCGTTCGACCGCATCTACCGATTCGACATCCGCTACTCCGACTTCGTCATCCCGGTCAGGCTCCGACACGGTGCCGCCGACATCCCCACCCTCGCGCGGGCCACTGGAACGGAACTTCGCCCGGAGAGCGACGACGCCGCGAAGATCCAGCGCTCGCTCGACCACGAGGCGCAGGCGCTCTGGCTGGCGGCCGGTTTCAGCGCCCTGCTCGCCCTCGTCCTCCTCGCTCCGGCGCTCCTGCGGCTGGCCGCCCTCGCGGCCGGAGGGCATCCGACGTTGCGGGCGCTCGGGATGACCCGGCGCCAGCTCCTCGCCGTCGACGTCGTCCGAGCTACTGCGATCGGCACCGTGGCCGCGTGCCTCGCGGTCGTGCTCGCCTTCGCGTTCTCGCCGCTGACGCCGATCGGACTCGCGCGCGACCTCGAGCCCAATCCCGGCTTTGCGCTCGACGTGCTCGTCCTCGCGCTGGGAGGCGCAGGAGTCGTGCTCCTCGTCGTGTCGGCCGGCGCCATCGCGTCGCTGCAGGCGAGGATGGCGCGCGGTGACCTGGCGGCACGCGCAGGCTGCCCGCCGGCGGAGGCGCTCGCGCGCTGGGGTCTGCCGCCGACGGCGGTCAGCGGTGTCCGGCTGGCACTCGCGCGGGGCCGCGGGACGATGACGGTGCCGATCGGCGGGACGCTGCTGGGAGCGATTGCGTCCGTGGCGGTGGTCGCCGTCGCACTCACCTTCACGGCCAGCATGGATCACCTGCTCTCGACGCCGCGCCTCTACGGGCAGAACTGGGACTACCGCACCAACTTCGTCACTCCGCCGCCAGCGCGGGTCCGGGCGGACCCCGGGATCAGCGACGCGGCCGAGGGTGGCAGCGATGAGAGGGTCCGCCTCGACGGCCGGACGGCCCACGTCGTCGCGATGGACGACATCAAGGGCAGGATCGGACCGGTCGTGACCGACGGCCACGCGCCGGAGCGGCTGGACGAGATCCTGCTCTCGTCGAAGCTGATGAACCGGCTCGGCGTCCACATCGGCGACAGCGTCGAGGCGCGAGATCGCCGTTCGGTACGGATGCGGGTCGTCGGCCGCGGTGTCCTACCCGAGAATGTCGTCGCCGTCGGCCCCCGGCCGGATGCGGCGATGACGTTCCAGGCGTACAAGCGGCTGAATCCACAGGCGCACGTGGGCGACTTCGAGGCCCGCATCGCGCCCGGTCCGGCCAGGCAGGCGACCCTCGCCCGGCTCGAGCGGCAGTACGCACATCCAGCACCGGGGCCGCCGCAGACCGTCGCCGACTTCGGCGGTGTGCGGAGCTTGCCGGTGATCGTGTCTGCGCTGCTTGCGGCGATCGCAACCGCCGCACTCGCGCACACCCTCGTCACCGCGATCCGGCGGCGGCGGCGCCAGCTCGCCGTCCTGAAGACGCTGGGCTTCGACCGTCGCCAGCTGCACGCCACCGTCGCGTGGCAGGCGACGACGTTCGCGGCGCTCGGGCTCGTCATCGGGCTCCCGCTGGGAGTCGCTGCCGGACGCTGGGCGTGGTACCTGTTTGCGGAGCAGATCGAGGTCGTCCCGGAGCCGGTGACCCCGATCTCGCTCGTCCTGCTCGTCGTCCCGGTCGCGGTCCTTCTGGCGAACCTGGTGGCCGCTCTACCGGCGTGGAGCGCGGCGCGCACGCGCGCCGCCGTCGTCCTGAGGGCCGAGTAATGGCCGCGAACGTCGAACGCCTTACCGCCGTGCTCCGACTCCGGCGGGCACCCGCACACCGCGGAAGTGAACGTGCGCGGACGCACTCCTTCGCACTCGGGCTCGCGATCGCCGTCGAGGTTGTTGTCGTCGCGTCGACGCTGCATCTCCTCGTCGGCTGGCCCCCGAGGCTGCTCGAGATCGCCACCGCCGCGACGCTCGCAGTCCTCGTTACGGCGGTCGTGCGGGTTCCGAGGCGGCTCGAGGCTCGCGTCACGAGCCTCGTTTCCCCTGTGATCTCCGTCGTCGGCCTGACGGCGCTCGTGGCCGCCGTCTATGTCGTCGTCGTCCTCGGGCTCGGCCGGCCTCCCACGCACGACGAGCGCACCGTACTCGCGCTCTCGATCGCGGCCGCCGGCGTCAGCGCGCTGCTGTACGTACCGGCGCGCCGGCGGCTCGCTGCTTTCTCGAACCGGCTCGTGCACGGGGGGCGCCAGGTGCCTGACGAGCTCCTCCGGACGTTCGGAGCGCGGCTCTCCCGCGCCGTCCCGCTCGACGAGCTCCTGCTCCAGCTTGCGGAATCGCTGCGGAGCGGGCTCGCGCTCGATTCGGCCGAGATCTGGACCTGCTCCGCCGGCGTGCTCGCGCGCGTCGTCTCCGAGCCGGAGAGAGGTCCGGCGGCCCTCCACATGACCGCGTCGGAGGAATCGATCCTCGCGAATAGCGGCATTTCCGGGTCAGCCCGAGTCGCCGTCTGGCTGCCGCAGCTGCTCGGCGACCGGGGCGACGCGCACGTGCGCGTCGCGCCCCTGGCACACGCGGGGGAGCTCTTCGGCCTGATCGTCGTGGAGCGCTCAGCACACTCCGAGCCGTTCGACGAGCAGGCCGACAGCGTCCTCGCCGACTTGGCACGTCAAGTCGCGCTTGCGCTCCGCAACGCCCGGCTCGACTCGGACCTGCAGGCATCGCTCGAGGAACTTCGTCGACGGGCGCACGAGCTTCGCCTCTCGCGAGCGCGCGTGGTCGCCGCGGCCAACGCCGAACGACGACGGATCGAGCGCGACCTGCACGACGGCGCCCAGCAACACCTGGTCGCACTGGAAGCAAACCTCGGAGCCGTGAGCGCGCTCATCGAGTCGGACCCCGAGGGAGCCAAAGCCATTCTCGGCGAGCTTCGCGCGGCGGTTCGAGAGGCGATGCGGGACTTCCGCGATCTCGCCCACGGCATCTACCCGCCGCTGCTCCAGGATCGGGGCCTATCCGAAGCTCTCGCGAGCGCCGCACGACGCGCGAGCATTTCAGCGCGCCTCGACGCCCCAACGGTCGGTCGCTACGACCCGGAGGTCGAGGCGACGGTCTACTTCTGCTGCGTGGAGGCGCTCCAGAACGCCGCGAAGCACGCCGGAGACGGCGCCCGCGCCACGATCCGACTCTGGGAGCAAGAAGGAAGCCTGCGATTCGAAGTGGCCGATGATGGCTCGGGTCTCAATCCGGCAAGCACCACATTCGGTGCCGGACTGACGAACATGCGCGATCGGCTCGGGGCCGTCGGAGGCGACCTACGGATCGACTCGTCCCTCGACAGCGGCACGCGCGTCGCCGGGACGATCCCGCTCGAGCGCTAGGCGTCCCTTTCGGCGAGGTAGAGCAGCACCGCCTTCACCCGGCGGTTGACGTCGGGTTGCCACGCGACCCCTAGCTTCCGGAAGATCGAGTGGATCACCTTCTCGACCGACGGCTCCGTTATCACGAGTGACGCAGCGATCGCCGCGTTGTTCTTGCCCTGCGCCATTTCCTCGAGTGTCTCTCGCTCACGTGGCGTGAGTTCGTCGAGCGGCGACTTGCTCCGCCCCCGCGCCGCGACGAGTGCTTCCACGATCTTCGGGTCGATGACCGAGCCTCCCCGTGCCACTTCGCGGATTGCCCCGGCCAGCTGCGCGGCGTCTCCCACCCGGTCCTTGAGCAGGTAGGCGCGTCGGTCGGCGCCCTGTTCGAGCAACGCGAGTGCGTATTCGGGCTCCGCGAACTGGCTGAGCACGACCACACCCGTCTCCGGGCTCGTCTCCCGTAGGCGATCGGCGACCTCGATACCCTCGTCCTGACTGGTCGGCGGCATTCGGATGTCGGTCAGCACCACGTCGGGTTGCTCCACCTCGATTGCCTCGAGCAGCGACGGCAGGTCTTCACACGCCGCCACGAGCTCGATGTCCGGCTCGGGCTCGAGTAGGCGCCGGATGCCCTCACGCACGAGATAGGTGTCCTCTGCGACGACGACGCGGATCATCGCGTTCCGACTAAACGGTGCGACGTCAACGCGTCGGCTGCGTTCCCTGCACAGGCGACATCGGTGTCATCACCCGGTCAACACGAGCGCGACATCTAGCGACGGATAGAACCGATTGAACCCGCATGGTTGCACCAACACCAGCTTGCCCAGTGGCCCCATCTACATGCCCATCGCGTGGTACCCGGAGTCGACGTAGAGCGTCGTCGCGGTGACGTTCTTCGCCTCATCCGAGAGCAGGTACGCGCCCGCCGCGCCCACGTCGTCGGCGTCGATCGGCCGGTGCAGCGGCGAGCGCTCCTCGACGATCGACTCCATCGTCGGGAAGCCGGCGATCGAGCGCGCCGCCAGCGTCCGCACGGGCCCGGCCGAGACGGCGTTCACGCGGATGTTCTTCTGGCCGAGGTCCCACGCCAGGTACTGGACCGAGGAGTCGAGCGTCGCCTTCGCCACGCCCATCACGTTGTAGTGCGGCACGGCTCGCTCGCCGCCGAGGTAGGTCATGGTGAGGATCGCGCCGCCGCCGGCGGCCTCCATCAGCGGCTCCGCGAGCCGCGCGCACGCGACGAGCGAGTAGGCCGAGACGTCGAGCGCCATCCAGAAGCGGTCGCGCGGCGTGTCGGTGAAGCGCCCCTCGAGATCCTCAGCCGCCGCGAAGGCCACCGAGTGCACGAGCAGGTCGAGCTGCCCGCCGAACGCCTCCCCCACCTCGCCGAAGACCCGCTCGAGGTCCTCGTCCGAGCGCACGTCGCACTCCGTCACGAGCGGCGAGTCCACAGAGGAGGCCAGCTCGCGGACGCCCTTCTCGATGCGCTCGCCCTGGTACGTGAAGGCGAGCGACGCACCGCCCTCGGCGAGCCGGCGCGCGATCGCCCACGCGATCGAGCGGCGGTTCGCGACGCCGAGGACGAGACCGCGCTTTCCGGCAAACAGTTCCACGGCGCGCGAGTCTAAGTCTTCCGAAATGTCAGCTACGCTCCTGCCCTTGCGCCGCAACTCTCTACTTCCGCTCGTCGCGGCGCTGCTCCTTCTCGCCACCGCTGCTTCCGCCTCCGCTGCGCTGCGGCCTATCCGCCTACCGCAGCGGGGCGAGCTCACGCTCCCGCGGGTGCGCCACGGCATGCTGAAGATTCCGCGCGGCCAGGCTCACGGACGGGTGACGGTCCTCGTCGGGCTGCGGCTGCCGCCGCTGGCACGGCGCTACGGACCCGGCCTGTTCGCGTTCGGACCGCGCAAGAAGCTCGACGTCGCGGGCTCGCGCTCGCAGGCGTACCTCGCGCGCCTCGCGCGCGCCCAGGCCGCCGCCGCCCGCGCGATCCGGCGCGCCGTCCCGAGCGCGCGGATCTCGTACCACTACCGGACGATCCTCGACGCCCTCGCGGTGCAGCTGCGCTACCGCGACCTGCCGAAGCTGATGCATGTGCACGCGGTACGGAAGGTCTACCCGAGCGCCCGCTACCACCTCGACACGAACCGGAGCCCGTCGGTGATCCGCGCCGACACCTTCTGGGCGACCACCGGCGGGCGCGGCCAGGGGATCAAGATCGCGATCGTCGACGACGGCGTCGACCAGTCGAACCCGTTCTTCAATCCGGCCGGCTTGTCGTACCCGGCCGGGTTCCCGAAGGGCGGCCGCACGTGGACGACGCCGAAGGTGATCGTGGCGCGCGCCTTTCCCGGTCCCGGCTCCGGGCGGCAGGGACGCCTCGCCCTCTGGCGGCCGGGCTCCTTCCACGGCACCCACGTCGCGGGCATCGCCGCCGGCGTGGCGGGCACCGTCGTCGGCCCCGGCCCCGACCACCCGGCCACGACCGGCCTTTCCGGGATCGCGCCGCGCGCGTGGATCGGGAACTACCGCGTCTTCAACGTGCCGGTGCCGACGGGCGGGCTCGACGCCTTCACGCCGCAGATCGTGCTCGCCTTCGAGGCCGCCGTGAACGACGGCATGGACGTGATCAACTTCTCCGGCGGCGGCCCCGAGATCGATCCCGCGAGCGATGCGCTCGTGGACGCCCTCGACAACGCCGCCGCCGCGGGCGTCGTGCCCGTCATCTCCGCCGGGAACGACCGCGACGACTTCGGCCTCGGCTCGGTCGGCTCGCCAAGCAACGCGCCCGCGGCGATCTCGGTCGCGGCGGCGTCGAACCTGCACGTCTTCGGCAGCGAGCTGCAGGTGACCGGACACGGAGCGCCGGCCTCGCTCCAGCACGTCCCGTTCTCGTACAACGTCACCGTCACGAACGCCTGGACGGTCGGCCAGACGCTCGTCGACGTCGGCACTCTCAGCGGCACAGACGGCCGGCCGGTGGAGCGGCACGTCTGCGCGCCGACGGGGTTCGATCCGAACGACGAACGCTTCTCGTCCCTCCGCGCCGGGTCGCTGCAGGGCATGGTCGCCCTCGTCTCGCGCGGCGGCTGCACCTTCGCCTCGAAGGTCGAGCGGGTGCGCAAGTCCGGCGCGACCGGGATCCTGCTGGTCGACAACCGGGCGGGCGAAGCGAACTTCATCCCTCTCCGGCTGGCGCTCCCCGGCGGGATGATCTCCGATCTCGACGGCGCGAACCTGCGCACCTACCTCGCCGCCCACGGAGGCCGCAGCACCTTCCGCGCGACCTCGCCGAGCGACCCGCACGAGCTCCAGACCGGCCGCAGCGGGATCATCACCAGCTTCTCGTCCGGGGGCCCGACGAACTTCGACCACCGCCTGAAGCCGGACGTCGCGGCGCCCGGCGGCCAGATCCTGTCGTCGACGCTGACCGAGTTCGCCGGCGCGCCGTTCGCCGTCTTCGACGGCACGAGCATGGCGGCACCGCACGTCTCCGGCGCGGTCGCGCTGCTCCTGCAGCAGCACCCGGGCTGGTCGCCGCAGCAGGTGAAGTCGGCGCTGACGACGTCCGCGGCGCCCGCCTGGGGCGACACCGCGCGCACGAACGAGGCGTCGGTGCTGCTCGAAGGCGGCGGCCTGATCGACGTCGCCGCGGCCGACTCGCCGAAGCTCTTCGCGGAGCCGACGTCGCTGTCGTTCGGCTACCTCACCACCGACACAGGCCCGGCGCGCGAGGCGCTGCTGCTCTCGCTCACCGACGCGGGCGGAGGCGGCGGAGCCTGGAGCATCGCCGTGCAACCGCAGTCGGGGAGCGCCGGCGCCACGATCGCGCCGGCGACCAGCTCTGTCGCGCTCGCGCCCGGCGGCACCGTCGACCTGCCGATTGTCGCCACCGCCGCGAACACCGCGCCGAGCGGCGACGACTACGGCTTCGTCGTGCTCACGCGAGGCGCCGACCGTGTGCGGATCCCGTATTACTTCTCCGTCCAGTACCCGCAGGTCGGGCGCGCGCCGCGCGACACGATCCGCGCGTTCCAGTTCGGCGACACGAGCAAGGGCACGAGCTACGTCAGCCAGTACCGCTTTCCGACCGAGCCGTTCGGCCCGCCGCCGGGCTACACCGGTAAGCCGTTCAACGAGGACGGCGCGGAGCAGGTCTACACGGTCCGCGTCAGCGAGCACGTCGCGAACGCGGGCGTGGCTGTCGTCGCCGCCGAGCCGGACACGCTGATCGAGCCGTGGTTCCTCGGCTCGCTGAACGAGGACGACGTGCAGGGCTACCAGGGCACGCCGGTCAACGTGAACGGCCTCACCTTCGAGTACCAGTTCGACAACGGCGCGGCGGCGGTCGACTTTCCGCGCGAGGGGCGCTACTTCGTCGCCGTCGACTCGCGCGCCGATCCCTACACGAACCTGCCGCTGCGGGGCCAGTACATCCTGCACTCGTGGCAGAACGACGTCGCGCCGCCCCGCTTCAGGTTCCTAACGAAGGTGATCTCGCCCGGCCGCCCGCTGTTGGCAGCGATCGCGACGGACCGCGGCGCCGGGATCGACCCGCTCTCGCTCGTGATCGGCTACAAGCAGACACTGCTGCTCGCCTCGTTCTACGACCCGGGCTCGGGACTCGTGCTTTGGGCGCTCGACGGCGCGCCGAAGATCGGCCTCGGCAGGACGCCGATGATCGCCGTCGCATCGGACTACCAGGAGTCGAAGAACATCGACCAGGCCGGGAACGTGTTGCCGAACAGCGCATTCCGCTCGGTCCGACTGCGAGCGGTGGCCAGGCCGACGGTGAACTGGCTCCTGCCGCGGCCGCGAGCCTGCGCCGCGCGCGTCGAGCCGCTGATCGTGACCGCGGGCTCGAGCCGCCACGTCCTCAACGTGATCTTCTTCGACGGCAAGCGGAGGATCGTCGTCGTCAAGCGCGGCTTCGAGGGGCTCTACGACGCCGCGTGGCGCACGAGGAAGGCGCACCGCGGCCGGCACGTGCTGCGGGCGGTGGTGACCGACCGCCACGGCAGGACCGTGTCGGCGCGCCGCGTCGTCCGCGTGTGCCGGTAGCGGTCGTCACAGGCGGCTCCAGCGGGATCGGCGCGGCGCTCGCGCAGGCGCTGCGAGGCCGCGGCTGGGACTGCGTGCTCGTCGCGCGGGGCGAGGAGCGGCTGCGCCCGCTCGCGGAGGAGCTGGGCGGGGAGTGGGAGCTCTGCGACGTGGGCGACCGCGAGGCCGTCGACCGGACGGCGGCGGCGGTGCTCGAGCGCCATCCGCGCGTCTCGCTGCTCGTGAACAACGCCGGCATCCCGGGCCGCGGAACGTTCCTGAGCTCGTCGCCGGAGCGGATCGAGGAGGTGACGCGCACGAACTACCTCGGGGGCGTCTGGTGCCTGCGCGCGTTCCTGCCGGGGCTCGAGGCGGCTGCGCCGTCCGACGTCGTCAACGTCGTCTCGGTCGCGGGCACCGTGACCGCTGGCGCCGGCGGCCCGTACACATCGTCGAAGCACGCGCAGCTCGCCTTCTCGCGCTCGGCGGCGGCGGAGCTGCGCCCGCGCGGTGTGCGGGTGCACACCATCCTCCCGGGATTCGTCGAGACCGAGGGCTTCCCGCAGCGCACGCGCTTCGGGCCGCGCCTCTCGACCCTGGTCGTCGAGCCGGAGCTCGTGGCGGAGCGCGTGCTCGCCGCGATCGAGCGCGACCGCCGTGAGATCTTCGTCCCGCGCTGGTATCGGATCGCCCCGCTCGCCCAGGTGCTCGCCCCGAGGCTGGTCGCCCGGGTGGCCGCGCGCGGCGTCCGTCCGGCAGGCGACTAGGATGCTCACATCGCCGACGAGCTCACCGCCGCAGAAGTTGCCCCGGTCGCCGAGTTCCGCGCGGCGCTGCGCCGGTTCATGCGCACCGCCGAGCGCAACGCCCGCGCCGCGGGGCTAACGCCGCAGCGCTATCTGCTGCTGCTGATGATCAAGGGAGCCGCCGACCACAGCGAGCAGTCGACCGTGACCGAGCTCGCGGAGCAGCTCCAGCTCGCCCAGAGCACTGTGACGGAGCTCGTCAGCCGCGCCGAGGAGATCGGCCTGGTCGCCCGCGAGCGCTCGACCGAGGACGGCCGCATCGCCTACCTGCGCCTGACGCCGGACGGCGAGCAGCGCCTGGCGCAGTCGTTCACCAGCAACGAGCGCGAGCGGCAGGCCTTGCGCGACGCCTTCTCGCACCTCGAGACGATCCTCGCGGACTCGGACTAAGCCAGCGCGCTCAGGATCTCCTCGGTTTCCGGATAGCGGCCCCGCTCATGCTTGGAGAAGACGAGGCGGCCCTCGCCGACCACGTCGAACTGGCCCTTGCCGCCCGGCGTCGCCTTGGCGTCGTGGCCCGCACGCTCCAGCTCGGCCGCGAGACTCGCGGCCCGTACGTCGTAGCCGCTTCAGGTGGGGCAGTAGAAGATCTCGACCTGCACCGGCGCGATGCTACCGGCGGTCGAGGAGGTACCAGCCGAGCTCGGCGACGTAAGGCGACGGCGCCAGCGTCTCCGCGCACTCGCGCGCTTCACCCTCGCACCCCGCGAGATCGAGGTACGGGTCGAGCTCGCGCGACTCGCGCTCGTACTCGACGCGCCTGAGCACGAGCCCGTTCGCCTCGAACAGGTGCCGCAGGTCGACGTCCGCGAGCGCCCGGGTGTGCGACGGGTCGCGGGCGCGCTCGAACGCATTCAGGTCCAGCGCCGCGAGTGGGTCGACCGGCGCCAGCTGGTCGACGACGAGGAGGCGGCCGCCCGGTCGCGTCACGCGCGTGAGCTCCGCGACCGCGAGCTCGGGTCGCGTGATGTGGTGCAGTGAGCGCAGCGTCGCGGTGAAGTCGAACGACGCGCGCTCGAACGACAGCCTCGTGGCGTCGCCCTCGACGAACTCGACGTTGTCGAAGCGCGCCGCGCGCTGCCGTCCCTGCTCGAGCAGCTCCGGCACGAGGTCGACCGCGACCACCTCCCGGACGTGCGGCGCCAGCGCGAAGGCCAGCGCGCCCGCCCCGGCGGCGGCGTCGAGAACGCGCTCGTCGCCTCGCAGCTCGGCGAAGCGGACGACCTTCGCCTCCAGCTCGGCCGCGCGGGCGTCCTGGAGCGCGGCGACGCGCTCAGCCGTCTTGCCGAACCGGTCCCGAGCGGCGTCGTGCATAGTCGAGCGCCTCCTCCTTCGTCGCGATCGTACCCACGGCCCGCTCCTCCTCGATCTCGGCGAGCAGGCGGCCGATCTCGGGCCCGGGCGGCAGACCGAGCTCGTCGCCGCGCACGAGCGGCTCCGCCGGGTCGTTCCGGCGCGCCCCCTCGACGGCCTCGCGCAGCTCGGGCGCGCCGACGAAGGCAAGCGCCTCGAGCGCCCACGGCTCGGTCGCGCGCCGGAAACGGTGGATCGAGCGCGCATCCGGCTCCGGCCGCTCGGCGCGGAGCAACGCGGATGCGAGTTTGCGGAGATCGTTGGAGACCGGGAAGCGCCGCAGCCGCTCGCCGAAGATCGCGACAAGGCGGTACTCGGGCGAGTCCCAGCGATCGAGGCGGTCGTCGATCCGTCCGCCCAGGGCGTCGAGCAGCCCGAGGTCGTCGAGCCGCCGGTAGCCGGACGGCGACAGGCGCCACAGCTCCGCCACCACCCGCTCCCCCGCCGGGCGCGTAACGAGCGCCGCGTCCCTGCGCACCAGCTCCTCCGTGTCGGGCGTCATGCGGAAGTCGAGCTCGTCCTCGAGACGCGCCGCGCGCAGCAGTCGCAGTGGATCGTTCTGGAAGACGGACTCGCTCACCGCCCGAATACGGCCGCCCGCGAGGTCGCCGTAACCGTCGTATGGGTCGACGGTCTCGTCGGCGCCCACGCGCTGGGCAATCGCGTTGATGCTGAAGTCGCGGTCGGCGAGGTCCTGCTGGATCGAACCCGGCAGCGGCGTGAAGTCGACGGTGCGGTCCTGGTCGAGCGCGACGCGCCAGGCACCGTGGCGGTCTGACAGCGGGAACGGCGCGCCCCCGGAATCACGCGCGTACGCCCGCGCCGCCCGCTCCGGATCGCGGATCGCAACGTCGAGGTCGACGACGGGCCGCCCGAGCGCGTGGTCGCGCACGGCGCCGCCCACGACCCACGCGTCGTCGCCGGCGAAGAGCTCCTCGACGAGCTCACGCATCGATCACGACCCGTCTCGCGCGCCGCGGATCCGAGTTGATGCGCGAGGTGAGCTCATAGTTGATCGTCCCGGCCACCTGCGCGTGTGCCTCGGCGAGCATGCCGTGGCCGAGGATCGTCACCGGCGCGCCGACCGGCTCCTCGTCCTCGAGCTCGACCGCGAATGCGTCCATCGAGACGACACCGACGACGCGCCGCGGCTCGCCGCCGACGCGGACCTCCGTCCCGGTCAGGTCGCGGCGGAAACCGTCCGCGTAGCCGACCGGCACGACGCCGATCCACGTCGGCCGCTCCGCGACGAACCGGCGCCCGTAGCCCGTGCTCTGGCCGGCCTCGAGCCGCTTCACCTGCGCGAGGTGGCTGCGCCACGAGAGCGCCGGCTCGAGCCCGTCGGCGGCCGGGTCCTCGCCGAACGGCGAGAGGCCGTAGAGCGCGATCCCGCAGCGCGCCGCGTCGAACCGCGACGACGGCAGGCGCAGAGCCGCCGCGCTGTTCGCCACGTGCCGCATCAGGCCGGCGTACGGCTCGCTCGCGCGGCGGAAACGCTCCACCTGCTCCTCGGCGAAGGCGGGATCGACATCGGCCGTGGCGAGGTGCGACATCAGCCCGACGACCTCGCCGCCGGGCGCCCTCGGCAGCTCCGAGACGCCCCAGCGGCCCATCCCGGTGTCGAGCTTGAGGTGGACGCGGACGCCCTCGGGGATCTCGTCGCCCCAGATCGCCAGCTCGAGCCGCGCCTCGCGCGCCTCCGCGATCTCGCGGCTCGAAGCGGTCGGGCCCATCACGAGGATGCGCGCGAGCGAGAACTCGCTCCGCAGCTCGAGCCCCTCTGCGACGGTCGCGACGCAGAGCGCGCCCGCGCCCTCGTCCAGCACCGCTCCGGCCACGTCGACCGCACCGTGCCCGTAGGCGTCGGCCTTCACGACGGCCCAGAGCTGCGCGCCGTCGAGCGCGCGCAGCAGCGTGCGCGCGTTGCGCCGGACCGCGCCGAGGTCGACCGTCAGCTCAGACCGGTGCATCGAGCACCAGCGGCAGCGCAGCGGCGAAATCGCTCGCGATCGCGCCCGACTGCGGGATCGTGCGCGAGGCGAGCTGCTGCGCCGCGGCGGCCGCGGCGGCCGCGAGCCACGCCTCGACGTGCTTCGCCAGGAACGCGGCAACGATGCCGGTCAGGACGTCTCCGCTCCCGGCGGTGGCGAGCGCAGGAGTGCCGAGCGCGACCACGAGAACCCCTTCGCCCGGAGTCGCGACCAGCGTGTCGGCTCCCTTCAGCAGGCAGACGCAGCCGAAGGTGTCGGCTCCGCGCCGAACCGCCTCGAGCCGGTGCGCGGCGACCCAGTCGGAGCGGACGCCGAGCAGCCGCGCAAGCTCACCCTCGTGCGGCGTGAGCACCGTCGGGGCAGCGCGCTCGAACGGCTCCAGGTCGTGCAGGCCGTCCGCGTCGACGACGGCGGGCCGGTCGATCTCCGCCAGCAGGCGCCGCACCACCTCGCGCGGCCCGGAGCCGCGTCCGAGCCCCGGCCCGAGCGCCAGCGCGCCCGCCTTCGACGCGAACTCCGCGATCGGCTCGATCGCACGCGGCGAGATCGTCCCGTCGTCGTCCTCCGGGCACGGGAGCTTCACCGCCTCGAGCAGACGCTGCTCGAAGACGGGCAGCGTCGAGTCCGGGACGGCGACGGCGACGTAGCCCGCGTCGGCGCGGAACGCGGCCTCGGACGCGAGCGACGGCGCGCCCGTGAGGCCGCGCGAGCCGCCCACGACGAGGACGGTGCCGGCCGTGTACTTGTTCTGCCCGGCGCTCCGGCGCGGGACCGCGGCCAGGATCGCCGGCGTGACGAGGCGGTGCTCCGTCTCGAGGTGTGTGAGTCCGATGTCGGCGACCACGACCTCGCCGGCGCGGAACCGGCCGGGCGCGACCTCGAGCCCGACCTTCGGGCCATGCATCGTCACGGTCACCGTCGCGTTCACGCAGGCGCCCGCGATCTCGCCCGTGGAGGCATCGACCCCCGACGGCAGGTCGACCGCGACGATCGGCTTGCCGGAGGCGTTCATCGCCTCGATTGCCCGTGCCGCGTCCTCGCGCGGCTCGCCGTGGAAGCCGGTGCCGAAGAGGGCGTCGACGACGACGTCGGCCTCCTCGACGGGCGCCTCCTCCGAGGTACGCGCCGCCTTCCCCGCCGTCTGGAGGACGTCCAGTGCGATCCGCCCGTCGCCGCCGTTCGCGCCGCCGCCGCAGACGGCCACGAACCGTTGCGCGTCGGGGAAGCGCAGCATGGCCTCCTCCGCGACCGCTCGGCCGGCGCGCGCCATCAGCTCGTCCACATCGTGGCCGGCCTCCGCGCGCTTCATCTCCTCGGCGGTGTAGAGCGGCTCAAACATCGCCGATCAGGCAGACCGCCTGCGCCAGCTCGCGTGAGTGTGTCATCGAGAGCTCGATCCGCCCCGCGCCGACGCTCTCGGCCCACGCCCTCGTGCGCCCGCTCAGGGTCACGCCCGGCTTCGGGCGGCCGGCGATCTCGATCTCGCGCCAGGTGAAGTGGACGCCGGAGCCGAGCGCCTTGCCGACGGCCTCCTTGCCCGCGAAGCGCGCGGCGTAGTGCTGAGGCGGGTTCGGCTTGGAGTCGCAGTACGCGCGCTCGGCCTCGGTGAAGCAGCGCTCGCGGAACCCGGGCCGCTCCAGTGCCCGCGCGATCCGTGGGATCTCGATCAGGTCGACGCCGACTCGCATCGGCCGAACTCTACGGCGCGGATTCGATCCAGCCGGGCAGCGCCGCGATCGAGGTGATGATCCCGTCCGGGCGCACCTGCGAGATCTCGACCGCGTCCGGCCGGAACTTGCCCGTGCGGACGAGCACCGTGCGCAGGCCGCAGGCCGCCGCGCCGGCGATGTCGGCGTCGATGTCGTCGCCGACCATCCAGGTCAGCTCGGGATCCGAGTCGAGCTCGTCGAGCGCGGCCTTGAAGTACGCGGCGCTCGGTTTGCCGAGCACCGTCGCCTCGGTCTCCGCCGCGTACTCGAGCCCTGCGACGAAGGCGCCCGAGTCGAGCAGCGGCCCGCGCGCAGTCTGCCACCAGCGGTTCTTGTGCAGGCAGTAGAGCTCGGCGCCCGCCTCCAGCTCGGCGAAGGCTCGCGCGAGGTTCATGTAGCTGAAGACCTGGTTCGTCTCGTACGTCTCGTCTGCGCCGCCGATCAGCACGGCGTCCGCGCCCTCGCCGACGAGCTCGATGCCCTCGAGGTCCTCGAGGATGTCGGGCATCGTCAGCGCGAGGACGCGCTTCCCCCTGAGCGTGTGCGCCGCCGCGACGGGCGTCGTCTGCAGCTCCGCGTCCTCCAGCTCGACGCCGAGGCCGCGGATCTGCTCGGCGAGGCGCCGGCGCGAGTGCGTGGTGTTGTTGGTGACGAAGCGGAGCCGGTGCCCGTTCTCGCGCAACTGTGCGACGGCCGCGCCACCGCCCGCGATCGGTGAGCCCGAGACGTGGAGGACGCCGTCGACGTCGAGGAGGATGCCCGCCATAGCCGCGCGGAGGAGTCTAGGCCCCGGCAATCAGCCGCGGCACGAGCTTCCGCAGGCGCCCATCGGGCCACAGGCACGCCGTCGCTCGGACCGAGATGCGCGGTCCGAGCGGCACGTACGGGAGGCCGTTCCGCTCGAGGCCGCGCACCCGCGTGTACGCGTCGACGAAGAGGAACGCCTCGCGCCGGCCCCGCGAGACGCCGATCGTGGCGCCGTTGCTGGAGCGAACGGTGCCTTTGAACGTGAGCGGCCGTGTCTCGGCGCAGCCCTTGAGCTCGCTGCGCGAGCGCTCGGACCTGCTGAGGGCTTGGTGGAGCGGGTGGCTCGGCAGCTGGACAAAGTAGCCGCGGGCGAGGTAGGCGACGTCCGGCTCGCCGCGAATCGCGACGGCGACACGCGGATCGACGCCCGCGAGCCGCCGCACCTCCACGATCGAGCTGGCGCCGGCCTCGCCACCGTTCACGTCCCCGCAGGTCGGCAGGCCGCCGGTGCCCAGGATGAGGGTCGCCGGCAGGCGCGAGGGAAACTTGTTGCCGTAGTAGACGGTGCCTTGCCAGATTACGCGCGAGACGCACAGCGGCGGCCCCGACACGTGCCGCTCACCCGACGTGCAGCCGGTGAACGCGAGCGGGAGGCAGGCCAGGGTCAGAATCCGCCTCATGGCCGACGATCCTATTCGCGTCACGCGCTCGGTCTCGCTCCCGCGAGACGAGGTCGAGTTGCGCTTCTCCCGCTCGAGCGGCCCCGGCGGGCAGCACGCGCAGACGAGCGACACACGGGTCGAGGCCGTGTTCGACGTCGAGGCTTCCACCGCGCTGACGGATATCCAGAAGCGGCGCGTCCTCGCCAAGGCAGGGCCGGTGCTGCGAGCGGTCGCCCAGGACGAGCGCAGCCAGTGGCGCAACCGCGAGCTGGCGCTCGAGCGGCTGGCCGAGGCGCTGCGCGAGGCGTTGCTCGTCCAGCGGCGGCGACGACCCACGAAGCCGACGAGGGCCGCGGTCGAGAAGCGGCTAGAGGCCAAGCGCCGCCGCTCGGCGACCAAGCGCCTGCGCCGTCCGCCGGACTGAAATCCGTACGGACGCCTTACGGCACGCTTACGAGCGGCTAACGGCCGCCTGACAGCGAGCGGGGACGATCTGCTTGACCTTCCACGCCTCACGACCCAAGGAGTCGTCATGAGAAGGCAGCTCTTCCTCGCCTCGCTCCTCGCGCTCACCCTCCTGACCGTCGGAACCTCGGCGACGCTCGCAGCGCGCGGCAGCGGCAACGTGCTCTACGTCTTCAACGGCCGCCTGATGGCCGACGCCGGGAACAGCCCGACGATCGCGGTCGACGTGAACGGCGGCAACCGGCCGGCGCTGCGGAAGCTCGTCGGCCAGAGCGACAGCGCGAACTTCGCGGTCGACGCTCGCACGCAGTACCTGCGCTGGACGCACGGCGTGCCGACGGTCGTCCCAGAGTCGAATCTCCTGGCCGGCGACCGCGTCAGCGTTCGCATCCTCGCCGAGCGCCGCGCCTCGCTCGCGCAGATCGAGACCACCCCTGCCCGGCGCGTCGCCGACTCCGGCCCCTCCGGGCGCTTCCCGCGCCAGCCGCTGTGGCTCTTCGCGGGCACGCTCGACCGGCCTGCGGCCGGCGGCCACCTGACGCTGCACATCGGCGACGGCAACCTCCGAGCGCTGCGGGCGATGCTCGGCCAGCCGCTCGACCAGACGTTCAGCTACGACCGGCACACGGTGTTCGTCCTCTGGCAGGGCCGCGTGCCGACGGTCATCTCGCCCGGGCAGCTGCACACCGGCGACCGCGTCACGGTGCGGATCCGCGCGCCCCGCGCGTTCTCGCTCGTCCAGGTCGAGCAGGTCCCGGCGAACCACGTCGGCGACCACGAGCCCGCGGGCTAGCAGCTTCCGCTCCGCCGCAAAGAGAGGGGCCGCCTCGGCGGCCTCTCTCAGCTCTCGGCGCGGCGCATGAAGCCGCGCACGAGCTCGAGCGTCCGCTCCGGCTCCTCGGCCTGCGCCATGTGCGAGCTCTCCTCGAGCACGACGAGCTCGGAGCCGGGAATCGCGCGGTGAGCCGCCTCGACCGCCGCCGGCGTCACCTCGTCGTGCCGGCCGCAGAAGAGCAGCGTCGGCGCCTGGATCCGGCCGAGCCGCGGCGTGATGTCCCAGTCCCGGATCGTGCCGATCACGTGGAACTCGCTCGGCCCGTTCATCGAGTGGTAGACCTCGGGATTCGCCTCGAGGATCGCGAAGCACTCGACGAGCCAGTCCGGCCACGGCTCCACGCGGCAGAGGTGGCGCTTGTAGAAGACCATCACGGCCTCCTCGTACTCCGGGTCTGTGTAGGTGCCGGCTTCCTCGTGACGGCGCAGCGTCTCGTCGACCTCCGGAGGTAGCGCCGCGCGCAGCCGCGCGAGCTCGCCCATCCACTCGGGGATGCTCGGCGGAGAGCTCTCGACCGTGAGCGAGACGAGCCCTTCAGGCTGCGTCGCCGCGTACTGCATCCCGAGCATGCCGCCCCAGGAGTGGCCGAGCACGTGCGCGCGCTCGAGGCCGAGGGCGTCCCGGACGGCGTCCACCTCCTCGACGTAGAGCTCCGGCGTCCACATCGCCGGGTCGTGCGGCTCCTCGACGAGCGAGTTCCCGGCGCCCAGCTGGTCGTAGAAGACGACCGTGCGCTCGTCGGCGAGCACCTCGTACGGCTTCATGTGGAGCCAGTTCGCGCCCGGGCCGCCGTGCAGGCACAGCACCGGCGCGCGGCCGTCGGCGGCGTCGCTCTCGACCATGCGGTACCAGGTCTCGTAGCCGTGGAACGGGATCCGTCCTTCGGTCGCCACGCGCCGCCCGTTATACAACGTACGCTGCAGCCGCGATGCGCCTTTGGGGGTCATTCGGCGGCGGCCGCGACATGGCGGTCGACCTCGGCACTGCGAACACGCTGGTGTTCATCCGCGGGCGCGGGATCGTGCTCTTCGAGCCCTCCGTCGTCGCGATCTCGGAGGAGACCGGCCGCGTGCACGCGGTCGGCGCCGAGGCCAAGCGCATGATCGGGCGGACGCCGGCCACGATCCGCGCGACGCGGCCGCTGCGGCACGGCGTGATCGCGGACTTCGAGGTGACCGAGGAGATGCTGCGGCACTTCATCCAGAGGGCCGGCGGCTCGCGCTTCGCCTTCGCGCGCGTCGTGCTGTGCGTGCCGAGCGGTATCACCGACGTCGAGCGGCGCGCCGTCGACGAGGCGACCAGGGCGGCAGGCGCCCGCGCCGTCTACCTGATCGAGGAACCGATGGCGGCCGCGATCGGTGCTGGGCTGCCCGTCGCGGACGCGGTCGCGAGCATGGTGATCGACATCGGCGGCGGCACGACCGAGGTCGCGGTCATCTCGCTCGGCGGGATGGTCGTGTGGGAGTCGATCCGCGTCGGCGGCTACGAGATGGACGACGCGATCGTCGACTACGTGAAGAACACGCACAAGCTGCTGATCGGCCAGGAGACGGCCGAGGCGGCCAAGATCGAGGCGGGCTCGGCCTGGCCGCTGGAGGACGGCGCCGAGACGACGGTCGCCGGCCGCGACCTGGTGAGCGGCCTGCTGCGGCGCGTGGCCATCTCCGCCTCCGACGTGCGCCGCGCGCTGGAGCCGCCGGTCGGCCGTATCGTCGCCGCGGTCAAGGACACACTGGAGCGGACGCCGCCCGAGCTCGCCGCCGACGTCGGCGAGCGCGGGATCGTGCTCGCCGGCGGCGGCTCGCTGCTGCGCGGAATCGACGAGAAGCTCCGCAGCGAGGTCGGGCTGCCGGTGCAGCTCGCCGACTCGCCGCTCACCTGCGTCGCCGAGGGCGCCGGCCGAAGCCTCGACGAGCTCGAGACGCTGGACCGCGCCGCCAAGGCGCAGCGCCGCAGCCGCAGCCGCGGCCGCCGCTAGCCGCGCGCGAGGTAGGAGAGGACCCGCTCGACCGGGCCGGGGCGGTGAGCCTGCGGCGCCGCGAGGAATCCCGCGAGCCGCTCGGCCTCCTCTTCCTCGAGCGACACCGCGGCCTCGGCCACGCCGTCCGGGCTCCAGACGCTGAAGCGCACGTGCGGATCCTCCGTCAGGTAGCGCGAGACGCGCAGCGCCTTGCCCGCGTCACGCGGGTGCGCGCGGAAGAACTCGACGAGCTTGCGCCGCTGTGGGGCCGCGCACCAGGGGCAGAAGCGATACGCCGCCTCGAGCTCGCCACCGCACTCGGCACAGACGCGCAAGCTGCCTCCAGTCACCCGAAAGGGGGATCTTCGCAGAGGACCCGCAGGTTTCGCCAGCTCACGGCGCTCTTCTTCGATGCCCCGAAGGAGGAGCCATGCCGCCGGTTCGCACGCTGATCGCAGACGACCACGAGCTGTTCGCCGAGACGCTCGGCCTCGCGCTGGACTTCGACGAGCGCGTGGCCGTCGTCGGGTCGGCCAGGAACGGCAAGGAGGCCGTGCGCCTCGCCCTCGAGCTCCAGCCGGACGCCGTGCTGATGGACCTCGAGATGCCCGTGCTCGACGGCTTCCACGCGACCCGGCTGCTCGGGCGGCTCCTCCCCGGTTGCCGCGTCGTCGTCCTGACCGCCTCGCCCGCGGCCGACGACGCGAACCGCGCGCGACGCGCAGGAGCGATCGGCTACCTGACGAAAGGCTGCACCGCCGAGCACGTGGTCGACGCGCTGCTCGAGGCGTCGAACAGCGCCTTGCAATCCAGCGGCGCCCACGCACACTGAGTCCAGGGCGCAGCGATGCCCGCTCTTTCAGCCTTGAGTGCCGTACCTTCCATCCACGAGAGCACGGCGGCCGACGGAGCAGCCCGCGCGGGGCTGCTGTACGAACGGCACGCGGGCCAGATCCTGCGTTTCTGCCGCTCCCGGCTGTCGCCGCAGGAGGCCGAGGACGCGGTTCAGCACACGTTCCTCAACGCCTACCGCAGCCTCCGCGCAGGGACGGTGCCGCGCGCCGAGGCGGCGTGGCTGTTCGCGATCGCCGAGAACGTCTGCCGCGAGCGCCGGCGCTCTGCCTGGCGGCGCAGCCGGGTCGAGGTCGTCTCCGACGACGGCCGCGTGGACGAGCCTGCGCCCGAGCGGCTGCACGACGAGCTCGAAGGGCTCGCCGACGCGCTGGCGGAGCTGACGCCGAACCAGCGCCGGGCGATCCTGCTGCGCGAATGGCAGGGGCTGTCGTACCGCGAGATCGCCGCGGAGCTCGAGCTCTCGGAGGCCGCGGTCGAGACGTTGCTCTTCCGCGCCCGCCGCTCGCTCGCCCGCAAGCTCGAGCGCGTCCGCGGGAAGGCCTGGGGCTGGAGCGACCTCGGTTCCGCGCTCGCGTACGGGAAGTCGCTGCTCGGCGGCGGCGCCGTGAAGCTGGCCGCGGCGACCGTCGTCGCCGCCGCGGGCGTCACCGTCGCGACGCCGGCCCTGCGCGACCGGCCCCCGCCGCGACGCGTTGTGCCCGCCGCTGCTCCGGTGCCTCACCGGCCGTCGCCGGCCGTCACGCCTCGGCACGCCGGCAGCCCGGCCGCACGACCGCGTGTCGAGCGTCGAGTGTTTCCGCCCCGGCGGCACCGGGCGCGAACCGCCGCCGCGCGACCCGAGCCGCCGCGGACGAGCCCGCCGATCCCGGCTCCGGAACAGCCGGCGAGCCCGCAGCCGGTGCAGGCCCCGGTCGCGCCTCGACCGGCGCCGGCCGTTGTCGCGCCGCCGCCGGTCGTCCCGCCGTCGCTGCCCCCGGTCGTCCCGCTCCCCGAGCTGCCGGCGCCGCCCGCCCCGCCTAGTGGTGGTGGTCTCCCGCTCCCGCCGCTCCCACCGCTGCCGCCTCTGCCGACGCTTCCCTAGACGCGTACCGCTCGGGATCGGCCTCGAACCTCGCAAGGCAACCGGGGCCGCAGAAGTAGTAGCGCCTGCCACCGTGCTCGAGCGACGGCGCCGTGCCCCGGTCGACGGTCATCCCGCAGACGGGGTCTCGCGCACCCTGACGGAGAGTCAGCCCGAAGAGCGCAGCGGCGACGATCGTGAAGACGATGTTCAGCACGGCGGTGTAGTTCCACGTGATGCCGCGTTCGGTGACCGACTCGATCGAGGGCCGCTCCTGCGGGATCAGCCCCGCCGCCGAGAAGATCCCGTCGATTGCGAGGGCCGCCACCACCATCGCGGCGAACATCAACGAGACGATCACGGCCGTGATCCTCCACCCGTAGTAACGGCGGTAGATCAGGACGAGCGGGATGATGATCAGGTCGGCGTAGACGAACGCGATCACGCCGGAGAACGAGATCCCGCCGGCCCAGAGCACCGCCGCCAGCGGGATGTTGCCGACCGAGCACACGAACGAGAGCACGGCCACGAGCGGCCCGACGAGCACGTTCTCGACCTGCTGCAGCACGCCGCCGGTGTCGGTCAGGAAGAGGCCGTTGAAGAAGTCCATCGGCAGCAGCGCGATGAACCCCGCGATCAGGAAGCCGGCCGTGAGCTCCTTCCAGAGCATCGCCCAGTCGCCGCGGAAGTTGTGCGCGACGTCGCTCCACCCCTGGAGCGAGAAGATGCGCGACCCGCTCGCGGAGAGGTGCTCGTGGCCCGGCTCGGCGGCGCGCGCGTGCCGGCGCGCCCGCTCCTCTTCGCCGGGCGAGACCAGCAGCCGCACGCCGATCCACATCAACACGATCAGCAGCAAGCCGCCGGCGAACTCCGCCAGCGTGAACTGCCAGCCGAGGAAGATCCAGATCACGATCCCGATCTCGAAGACGAGGTTCGTGGACGCGAACTGGAACGCCATCGCGGAGGCGAGGCTCGCTCCCTTCTGGAAAAGCGACTTCGCGATCGCGACGGCCGCGTAGCTGCACGACGACGAGGCCGCGCCGAGGCCCGTGGACAGGGCGAGCGAGCGCGGGCCGCGGTCGCCGAGCGCACGCTCGAGCGGCGCGCGCGGCACCCAGGCCTGCACGATCCCGGAGAGCAGGAAGCCGAGGACCAGCGCCCACCAGACCTCCCACGCCATCTGCACGGCGTTCCAGAGCCCCTGCCCGATCTGGTCGACGACCTCGCCCACGGCGCTGACGCTAGCGGGGCGACGATTGGCGCGGTCGGCCTGCGGAAATGCAACCCCCGCGTCTTTTCATCAACCCTCCTAACGCTCGGCGGCGATACGGAGCCCGAGAGCGACTAGCACAAGCCCCGTCACTGCATCGAGCGCCCGCCGGACCGGCGAGCGCCGCAGGAGGCTCGTCGCCTTCGCGACCGCGACCGCGTAGGCGCTCAGCCACGCGAGCGTGAGCGCCGCGAAGACGAGCCCGAGCGCGAGCATCCCGCCAAACGACGAGCCGAACTGCGGCAGCAGACTCGTGAAGAAGACCGCCATCTTCGGGTTCCCGAGGTTGCTGAGGACGCCCTGGCGGTAGGGCGCGCGGCGCCGCGGCGCGTCGGCGTGCAAGGCGTGCGTGCCGCGCGCCGCGGCCACGAGCGCCTGGGCGCCGAGCAGGACGAGGTACGCCGCTCCCGCAACCCGGACCGCCGCGAACAGGGGCGCGGAGGCCAGCAGCACCGCCGAGAGGCCCGCGCTCGCCGCCAGCGCCCACACGAGCTGGCCGCTCACGACGCCGGCGGCGGTCGCGACGCCTCCCCGCCGGCCTCCGAGCAGCGTGTTGCGGATGGTGAGCGCGGTGTCCTGGCCGGGAGTGACGATCACGACCGCGGAGACGCCCAGGAACGCGGCGAGCTGCGCGGCGCTCACGATTTACTCGACGGTGACGGTCTTCGCGAGATTGCGCGGCTGGTCGACGTTCAGGCCGCGCAGGCGGGCGATGCGGTACGCCAGCAGCTGCAGCGGCACCACCGCGAGCACCGACTGCAGGAAGGCCGGCGAGCGCGGGATGTAGATCACGTCGTCGGCGTGGTGCTGGATGTCCTCGTTGCCGTCGGTCGCGATTGCGATCACGTGGGCGCCGCGCGCCCGCGTCTCCTGGATGTTGGAGACGACCTTGTCGTAGATCACCTTCTGATCGATCGCGACGCAGACCACGGGTGTCCCCTCGTCGAGCAGCGCGATCGGCCCGTGCTTCATCTCGCCGGCCGAGTACGCATCGGTCGGGATGTACGAGATCTCCTTCAGCTTGAGCGCACCCTCGAGCGCAACCGGCAAGCCGATGTGGCGGCCGAGGTAGAGGAAGAACGGCTTGTCGTGGAACCGCTGCGCGATCTCGTCGATCGGGTGGTCGCCGTCGAGGAAGCGCTCGAGCTTGCGCGGCAGCTCGTAGAGCTGGTCGAGGATGAACTCCAGCTCCTCCGGCGGCATCCCACCGCGGACCTGCGCGAGCTTGAGGCCGATCAGCGCGAGCAGCGCGACCTGGGCGGTGAAGGTCTTCGAGGCCGCGACGCCGATCTCGAGGCCGCAGCGCGTGTAGATCACCGACTCCGCCTCGCGCGTGATCTGCGAGCCCATCAGGTTCGTGATCGCGAGCGTGCGCGCGCCGAGCTGGCGCGCGAGCTTGACCGCGTTGACGGTGTCGCGGGACTCGCCCGACTGGGAGATCGCGATCACGAGCGTGTCCTTGGAGAGCACCGGGTTGCGGTAGATCCACTCGCTCGCGATGTCGGGCTCGACCGGGATCCGGGCCCACTCCTCGATCATGTAGCGGCCGACGACGCCGGCGTGATACGACGTGCCCGCGGCGACGACCACGATGCGGCGCAGGTTGCGCAGCTGCTCCTCGGTCATGCCGAGGCTCTCGAGCACGAGCTCGCCGTGCCGGATGCGGTCGCCGAGCGTCTCCGCGACGGCTTCGGGCTGCTCGTAGATCTCCTTGAGCATGAACGTCTCGTAGCCGCTCTTCTCGGCCGCGTCGATGTCCCAATCGACCTCGATGATCTCGCGCTCGAGCTCGCCCTCCTCGGCGGAGACGAAACGGGCGCCCGCAGGCGTGAGCGCGACGACCTCGCCGTCCTCGATGAGCTGGATCGAGCGCGTCTCGCCGATGAAGGCGGCGGCCATGGACGCGAAGAACATCTCGCCGTCGCCGACGCCCACGAGCAGCGGGCACTGGTGCCGCGCTCCGACGAGCTCCTCCGCGTGGTCGTGGTGGATGACGACGAACGCGTAGTGGCCCTCGAGCTGCCGGTAGGCCTCGCGGGTGGCCTCGAGCAGGTCGCCCTGGTAGTGGCGCTCGATCAGGTGCACGACGACCTCGGCGTCGGTCTCCGTCCCGAAGACGTGCCCGTCGGCCTCGAGAGACGCCTTCAGCTCGCGGTAGTTCTCGACGATCCCGTTGAGGACGATCGCGAGCTTGCCGTGGTCGCAGCCCGTGAGCGGATGCGCGTTCTGCAGCGTGACGGCGCCGTGGGTGGCCCAGCGCGTGTGGCCGAGGCCGGTCGTCGCGGTCGAGCCGTTCGGGCCCGCCTCCTGCTTCAGGACCTGGAGGTTGCCGACGGCTCGGACGTACTCGAGCTCGCCGTTCTCGCGAAGCGCGATGCCTGCCGAGTCGTAGCCCCTGTACTCCAGCCGCTCGAGGCCCTGGAGCAAGAGGTCCTTGCAGGCTCTCTGCCCGACGTATCCGATGATCCCGCACACGCCGAAACCTCCCCTTTAGAACGCGAAAGGCCCGGCTGCTCCTCCAGACCCCGCGTCGGGCTGGTCAGCCGAGCTCTCGTCTCACGAGAGCGGAAATCGTACCACAGGCTTCTTCGGCTTCCGAACGTGTTTCCGCCTCCGCCAGGACGCGGACGAGGGGCTCGGTTCCCGACGGCCGCACCAGCACGCGCCCCCTGCCTTCGAGGCGCTCGTTCAGGCGCTCGACCTCGTCCAGCAGGGTCTGCGGAAGCTCCTTGCGGCCGACCTCGATGTTCTCCTTGGCCTGTGGAAGGCGCTCCAGCACGGCCGCTGCCTCCTCCAGCGTGCGCCCCTCGAGCGCGGCGCACAGCAAAAGCGCCGCTGCGAGGCCGTCGCCGGTCACGTGCTCGCGCAGGTAGATGAGGTGGCCCGACTGCTCGCCGCCGAGAAGCCCGCCCTCTCGCTGCAGTGCCTCGAGCACGTAGCGGTCGCCGACGTCCGTCGTGACGACGCGGATGCCGTGCTCCTCGGCGAGGCGGTGGAGGCCGAGGTTGGCCATCACCGTCACCGCGACGAGCTCGACGTCGAGGTGCAGCATCAGGATCGCGACGATCTGGTCGCCGTCGACGACCTCGCCGCGCGCGTCCACCGCGAGCATCCGGTCCCCGTCCCCGTCGAAGGCGACGCCCAGGTCGGCGCGTGAGCGGGTGACGGTCTGCTGCAAGGTGCGGAGGTCGGTGGCCCCGCAGCCGACGTTGATGTTGCCGCCGTCGGGCTCGGAGCCGATCGTGGTCACGTCGGCGCCGAGCTGCTCGAACGCCTTGGGCGCGACCCCCGAGTACGCGCCGTTCGCGCAGTCGACGACGATCTTCAGTCCCGAGAGGTCGCTGCCGAAGCGCTCGACGATGTGCTCGAGGTAGCTCTCGGTCGCGACGCCGACGCGGTCGACCTTTCCGTGCGACCCGTCATAGCGCGCATCGAAGAGGCCTTCGATCTCCTCCTCCGCCGCATCGGTGAGCTTGCGCCCGTCGCCGTCGAAGAGCTTGACGCCGTTGTACTCCGGCGGGTTGTGCGAGGCCGAGATGACGGCGCCGAGGTCGAGTGACAGCAGCGCAACAGCGGGGGTCGGCAAGACGCCTGCGACCACCGCGTTCCCGCCCGCGGAGACGACACCGCGCGCGAACGCCTCCTCGAGCTCCTCACCGGAGGCGCGGGTGTCGCGACCGACGAAGACGCGGCCGCCCTTCGACCAGAGCGTCGCCGCGCGGCCCAGGCGCTCGACGAGCCCGGGCGTCAGGTCCTCGCCGACGATGCCGCGCACGCCGTCTGTTCCGAAATAGCGCCTCGCCACGGCGGCGGAGCCTATCCTGCGCCCGCGATTCGCCGGATGTATCGCGTCGCGGCGTCCCGCCGAGCCGACTTCGGGTCATCGAGAAGGATCGTTGGCGGTCGGAATGAGAGCGTGCGAAGACCGCGCTCTTCGCACGCGTTTCGTCCGCGCGCTTCGCGCGTCAACCGAGCCCAAGCGGTAAAGCGCAGCGTTAGCGCTTACTGAACTGCGGCGCCTTGCGGGCCTTGTGCAGGCCGGCCTTCTTGCGCTCGACGATTCGCGCGTCGCGCGTCAGAAAGCCGGCGCGCTTCAGCGGCACGCGCAGCTCGGGGTCGGCCTCCACGAGCGCGCGGGCGATGCCGTGGCGGACCGCGCCCGCCTGGCCGCTCGGGCCGCCGCCGTGGACGCGAGCACGGACGTCGAACGTCCCCTCGACCCCTGCAACCTTGAGCGGCGCGAGCGCCAGCTCGCGATGCGTCGCCCGCGGGAAGTAGCTCTCGATCGTGCGGCCGTTGAACCAGGTCGTGCCGTCACCGGGCCGCAGGATCACGCGTGCGACAGACGTCTTCCGCTTGCCCGTGCCCTGATATTGCGCGATCTCGCTCACGAGCTCACCTCCAGCTCCTTCGGCGCCTGCGCCTCGTGCGGGTGCTCGGGGCCGGCGTAGATCTTCAGCTTGCGCATCTGGGCGCGCGCGAGGCGGTTGCGGGGGAGCATCCCCTTGACGGCCTTGCGCAGCACCTCGGTCGGGCGGCGCTCGAGCTCCTGCCGCAGCGGCCGGCTCTTGAGGCCGCCGGGGTAGCCCGAATGGCGGTGGTAGATCTTGTCGTCGAGCTTCTTGCCGGTGACGGCGATCTTCTCGGCGTTCACGACCACGACGAAGTCACCGGTGTCGACGTGCGGCGTGTACTGCGGCTTGCCCTTGCCGCGCAGCGTCTCAGCGATCTGCGTAGCCAGACGCCCCAGCGTCTTTCCTTCGGCGTCGACGAGGTACCACGTGCGCTCGACCTCGCCCGGCTTTGCGTTCCAGGTCTTCATCACAGAAAAGCGGCGGACCACCCGTCCGCCGGCCCGGAATCGTAGCAGCCTTGCCTCGGCGCCTGGGCAGCGCGAGCTTGACACGACCCCCACCTCCGGTGGGACACTGGTTGCCAGAACGGAAAAGGGCAGGGCGTCTGCCCAATGGAGTGCGGCGATGGGCGAAGGACAATCGAGCAACCTGCAGGAACTGCGAACGTGGACGTTCATCACGAACCACGCGCAGATCCTGCTGGCTGTCGCCCGTGACCCTGCCGCGACGGTCGCCGAGCTCGCGGACGTGGCCGAGATCACCGAGCGCTCGGCCTATCGAATTCTCGCCGACCTCCAGCAAGCCGGGTACGTGCGACGGCTGAAGCTCGGGCGGCACAACGTCTACGAGATCAACCCGACCATGCCGCTTCGCGATCCCACGATCGAGAACGAGCGCGTGCGCGATCTCCTTAGCCTCATCGCGGACGCGGACGTCGAGGCGCACCGACAGTCGCAACGCGTCGCTTGAGCGCGGGCGTTGTGACCCATCCCTGACGCCGGTTTCAGCGTCGCAATTGTCAGCTGTCCTCGGCTAAGGACGGAGTTAGCATCGAGCACGCTGTGGCGGTGTCCTCGGGGGAGGAGGGCCACGATCGTCATCACGGGCGTATCCCCACGAACAACGCCCCACCCCACGCGTGAACGTGAGATGGGGCAACACACCGACCTCGTTCTCCGACGGCCAGCAACGACGACGGAAGGGAGGTGGTGCTAGGGCCGATTCTAGTGGCGCCCTCGAGGCGCTGACTTGCTTCGGAAACGACGCTCACCCAGCGAAAAGGTGAGTTCAACCAGGAGGGTTGCAAGTGATGCGTCTGAAGAAACGTTATGTGGCTTTCGCCGCGCTCGTGGGGGCGATCGCGGCCATCTCGGCAGTGGCGTTCGCAGCGAACGTGCACTTCAAGCACGGCAGCCCGGTCTTCAGCGACGGCGGTCTATTCCTGAGCTCGTCAGGTGCGCTCACCGGACTCGGCAACGGCGACGTCGTCATCACCCTGAACGCGACCGGGCAGCCGGTCGCGACATGCACGAATCCGTCCGGCAAAACCCAGCCTCCGGGCCAAAATCCCGCAGAGGTCACGTTGACGGGCGTGCAGGCGCTGCCAGCCGCCGAGATCAAGAACGGCAATCTCAACTTCAACGTCAATACCGGCTCGCCGACGACGCCAGTCGCAGGTGCGCCAGACTGCCCGGGCTCGAACTGGACTGAGGACATCAGCGACGTGATCTTTGCCGGCCACTCGGCGACGATCACGGTCTATCAGCCCTGCACGGACACCTCACCGCCGATCAATTGCCCGATCGTCTTGCAACAGACCTTCACAGTGCCGAGCAACGTGTAGCTGGAGGTTGGTGCGCGTGCGGTTGGATCTGCCCCCAGTGGCAGAGAGAACAGGGAGAGCCGCTTCGGCGCCTCTCCCTCGTAACGAACCGGTTCGTGCGGTTCGGGCCAGAGGGGAGGCCGGCGGTGGCCAGCGACGCTCGAATCGACTCGCATGCGATGTGTGCGGAGGCACGCGGACTCGAGACGAGCGACACCGACTGGTGTGGGAAAGTGGGCTCGCCCCCGGGCTGGTCCTCGCTGAACTGTGCCGCCGCTGCGCGACGCAGGCCGACGCGCTCCTCGACCTCTACGGAGGTTGTGGTCGCGATGCCCTCGGGCTCGTGCAGGAAGTCCACGCCGCGCCGCCGCCGAGAGCGGCGCGGCTTCGCGTCTTGGGCTTCACCGCACGCGGGGTTCTCTACCTTCTGATCGCTCTAGCCTCGTTCTTGCTCGTGACACTGGTCACTTCACGCGGTCGTTAGGAGACTCCTCCGTCGCCATCAAGGAGGCCGGCAGTACCTCTTCTCTACCGACAGCCTCTGCATCGCTGCACCAAACGCGCCCGCGCCGCCGTGGGAGGGGTGACGCACGTACGGGTCGCCGAGAACCGCGTGGGCCAGCCGGCCCACGGGAATCGCGCGCCGCCCGCGGGCGAGCTCCCGGAGGAATGGCAACCCGGCCTCGACCTCGGATCTCGTTGGCCGGCGGTTCGACGTCTCGGTTCCGGGGTGAGTGGGAACGAGGTTCCACAGCAGCACGTCCTCCTCGATTTCCAGCTCGGTAAGCACGCGGTGCACGATCGTCGCGGTCGCCTCGGCGGGGCCGGTGTCGGTGAGCTGGCGCTCGGAGGTGAAGGGGATGCCCGAGACGCGGGCGCCGCGGTGGCCGGCCGCCTCGCCGACGAGCAACAGCGGCGCGTCCTGACGGTCGCGGAGATACGCGAGCAACCGCTCGCACCGCCTGGCCGCGTCCTCGCCGTCACGATAGAAGTTGAAGGTGGCGCCGATCCTCGCGCGCCGCAGCCGCTCGATGAGCTCTTCCATCCGCATCCGCACTCTGACCGACGGGGGCCAGCAGCCGTCGGAGGTCGCGCGCGAGCTGGCGGAGTTCCTCGCCGCTGCGGAGCGCTCGCTCGACCTGGCGCAGTACGACTTCCACCTGGGCGAGGAGACGGCGGCCGTCGTCGGCGCGGCGCTGCGCGAGGCGCACGATCGCGGCGTGGCGGTGCGGATCATCTACAACGTCGACCACGGGAACCCGATCCCGGTGCCGCCGCCGCCGGAGCCGGACGCGCAGCTGATCGCCTCGCTCGGCGTGCCGTCGAAGGCGATCGCTGGGATTCCCGACCTGATGCACCACAAGTTCGTGGTGCGTGACGGGAAGTCCGTCTGGACGGGATCGATGAACTGGACGGACGACTCCTGGGCGCGGCAGGAGAACGTCGTCGTCACGGTCGAGTCGGAGGACCTTGCGCAGGCCTTCACGCTCGACTTCGAGGGGCTGTGGCGGGACGGCGACGTGGAACGGAGCGGCCTCGTGGAGCCCCGGCCGGTCGCAGTCGACGGCGTGAAGGTGCGGCCGTGGTTCACTCCCGGCTTCGCCGACGCGCTGACGGCGCGCCTCGCGAAGAAGATCGGCCACGCGGAGCGGGTGCGGATCTGCTCGCCGGTGATCACGTCGGCGCCGGTGCTCGGGACGCTCGCGCAGCGCATCGCTGACGGGCGCGGCGACGTCGCAGGCTGCGTGGACGCGACGCAGGTCGCCGAGGTGATCCGTCAGTGGCAGGCGGACGGCAACGTCTCGTGGAAGCTGCCACTGCTCGAGCAGGTGCTGGCCGGCGAGTTCTCCGGCAAGCGCTCGGAGCAGTGGCAGCCGACCGGGAGCCTGCACAACTTCATGCACGCGAAGGTCGTGGTCACCGACGACGTGGTCTTCGCGGGCTCGTTCAACCTCTCGCACTCGGGCGAGAAGAACGCCGAGAACGTGCTCGAGATCAAGGACGCGGACCTGGCGGCCCGCTTGAGCGCGTACGTGGACGAAGTGCGTCGGCGGTATCCCGCCTTCCGCGCCCAAGCCGATTCTGCCGCACAGGCCCGTGGGGCGAAGGCGCTCGAACCGTCTGAACCGGCCGCCCCCGTGGACGAATCGTCACACCCTCGGCACGAACGCCGCGTCTGATCCGGCCACGCCCGGGGACAGTCCCCGGCCATGGCTAGCCGACGCTGGGCGCGGCGCCGACGCTTTCCCGCTCGGCTTGCTCGATCTCCCGCTCCCAGAGACGGTTCAGATGGTGCTGCGCGTACGCGACCTCGAACGGCAGCAGGATCAGGGCGAGCGCGAACAGGAGGATCCCGGTGACGTGGCTGATCCGATGCTCGAGCCCCACGAGCTCCTGCCCCCGCCCGATCCGCTTGTAGAAGCGCCACTGCGAGATGAACGGCGGCACGATCAGGAGCCCGCCGATCGTGATCGCGACGATCGCCCAGAAGCTGCTCACCGCCAGCTCGTTCTCGTTCCCGGGACTCGCAGCAGCGCCGAAGTCGTTCAGCTCCGAGTTGCGGATCCCGTACCAGAAGATGTAGTAGATCCCGAGGGTCACGATCGCGAGCAGGAACGCGATCGCGGGCGAGATCACCTTTACCGTGCCGGCGCCCCGAACCTCGACCTTCCGCGCCACTAGCTGGCGCTCACTCCCACTCGATCGTCGACGGCGGCTTCGACGTGATGTCGAGCACCACGCGGTTCACCGCGGGCACCTCGTTGACGACTCGCGACGAGATCGTCTCCAGCAGGTCGTACGGCAGGCGCGCCCAGTCGGCGGTCATCGCGTCGTCGCTCGTGACCGCACGGACCACCACCGGGTAGCCGTACGTGCGCTCGTCCCCCTGCACGCCCACCGAGCGGATCGCCGGCAACACCGCGAACGACTGCCACAGCTCACGGTAGAGCCCGGCGCGGCGAATCTCCTCCTGCAGGATCGCGTCCGCCTCGCGCAGGATCTCGAGCCGCTCGCGCGTCACCTCGCCGATGATCCGGATTGCGAGGCCCGGCCCCGGGAACGGCTGGCGCCAGACCATCCGCTCCGGCAGCCCGAGCTCCTCGCCGACGCGCCGCACCTCGTCCTTGAACAGCAGCCGCAGCGGCTCGACGAGCTCCATCTCCATGTCCTCGGGCAGACCGCCGACGTTGTGGTGCGACTTGATCGTCGCCGCCACGGACGCGTCGCCGCCTGACTCGATCACGTCCGAATACAGCGTCCCCTGCACCAGGAACTTGGTCGCCCCGAGCCGCTGCGACTCCTCCTCGAAAACGCGGATGAACTCCTCGCCCACGGCCTTGCGCTTGGCCTCGGGGTCCGACACGCCCTCCAGCCGCGCCAGGAACCGCTCCTCCGCCGAGACGTGCACCAGCGGCACGTGGAAGTGGCCCTCGAAGGTCTCGACGACCTGTACCGCCTCCTCCTTGCGCAGCAGTCCGTGATCCACGAAGACGCAGACGAGCTGGTCGCCGACCGCCTTGTGCACGAGCAACGCCGCGACCGCCGAGTCGACCCCGCCGGAGAGCGCGCACAGCACACGCGCCGACCCGACCTGCGCCCGGATCCGCTCGACCTGCTCCTCGATCACTGCCGCGGCCGTCCAGGTCGGCGGCGCGTCTGCCACGCCGTAGAGGAAGTTCTTCAGCAGCTCCTGCCCGTGCGGCGTGTGGACGACCTCCGGGTGGAACTGGACGCCGTAGAGGCGCCGCTGCGGGTCCTCGAACGCGGCGATCGCCGCGGCAGGCGAGCCCGCCGTGATACGAGCACCCGCGGGCGGCGCGGCGACGGAGTCGCGGTGGCTCATCCAGCCCGTCTGCTGATCCGGCAGCCCGGCGAAGAGTTCGCTCTCCGGCTCCGCGCGCACGTCGGTCTTGCCGAACTCGGACACCCCGGTGCGCTCGACCGAGCCGCCGAGCTCCTGCGCCATCAGCTGCATGCCGTAGCAGATGCCGAGCGTCGGCACGCCCAGCGCGAACAGCTCCGGGTCGACCTTCGGCGCCCCCGCCGCGTACACCGACGCCGGCCCGCCCGAGAGCACCAGCGCCCGCGGCTGCCGCGCCCGCGCCTCGGCCGCCGTGATCGAGTGCGGCACGAGCTCGGAGTACACCCGCGCCTCGCGCACCCGCCGCGCGATCAGCTGCGCGTACTGCCCGCCGCAGTCGAGCACGAGCACCGGCCGGTCCTCCGGCGACGGCTCGGGAACCGGGAGCGGGACGACCTCGCCCAACCGCTAGCCCATGCCGATCCGTTGTGCCTGCTGGAGCGACTTGCCTTCGGTCTTCATCGCCGGCGCGAACATCACCTCGGCGTTCTGGAAGTCGTGGATCGACTCGTAGCCGCAGGTCGCCATCGACGTGCGCAGCGCGCCCATCAGGTTCAGCGTGCCGTCGTTCTCGCGGGCGGGCCCGATCACGATCTCCTCCAGGGTCGCGTTCTGCTCCACCGCCACTCGCGCACCGCGCGGCAACGTCGGGTGGAAAGTGGCCATTCCCCAGTGGAAGCCGCGGCCGGGCGCCTCCTTGGCGCGCGCCAGCGGCGAGCCGATCATCACCGCGTCGGCGCCGCAGGCGACCGCCTTCGAGATGTCGCCGCCGGTGCGCATGCCGCCGTCGGCGATCACGTTCACGTACTTGCCGGTCTCGAGCAGGTGCTGCACGCGGGCCGCCGTCGCGTCTGCGATCGCCGTCGCCTGTGGCACGCCCACGCCGAGAACGCCGCGCGTCGTGCAGGCCTGCCCAGGCCCCACGCCGACCAGCACGCCCTCTGCGCCTGTCCGCATCAAGTGCAGCGCCGTCTGATACGAGGCGCAGCCCCCGACAATCGCGGGGATCGGCAGCGAGGAGATGAACTCCTTCAGGTTGAGCGCGTGCCCGTTCGACGAGACATGCTCGGCGGAGACGACCGTCCCCTGGATGACCAGGATGTCGAGGCCGGCCTCGAGCGCGATCTCGTAGTGGTCGCGAACCTTCTGCGGGGTCAGCGACCCGGCCGCCAGCACGCCGGCCTCCTTGATCTCCTCGATCCGCGACGCGATCAGCTTCGGCTCGACCGGCCTCGCGTAGATCTCCTGCATCCCGCGCGTCGCCTGCTCCTTCGGAAGCCTCGCGATCTTCTCGAGCTCGCGCTCCGGCTTTGCGTAGCGGGTGAAGATCCCCTCGAGGTTGAGCACCCCGAGCCCGCCGAGCTCGCCGAGCTTGATCGCGACCTCCGGCGAGACGACGCCGTCCATCGCCGACGCGAGCAGCGGCAGCTCGAGCAGGTGCGGCCCGAGCTTCCAGCCGATGTCCACGTCCTGCGGGTCACGCGTGCGCCTCGAGGGCACGATCGCGATGTCGTCGAACCCGTACGCCTGCCGTGCCTTCTTCCCCCGGCCGATCTCGATCTCCACGGATTACCTCCCCTGGATGCACAAAGGCCCAGGCGCCGTTGCGATCGCCTGGGCCGAAGATCCGTTCTCGCCGCCGTCTCTCAAGTGGACGGCGATCGTAGCACCGTGGCTGGACGGTGCTAGCGGCGCCGGAGGTACCCGACGCAGAAGACGTTCGGGCAGTGCGCGACCTTCACCGCGGTGCCGGTGACGTCGCGGTACGTGACGAGCGGGAGGCCGTCCGCGCCGATCGTCAGCGACGTGTACCAGCCGACGGTGCCGGGGCTGTCCACGGTCGTCGAGGTTGCCCCCGAGCACGCGACGTCGATGCAGTGCGCGACCTTCAGGTCGAGATTCGAGCCGCTGCTGTCGTAGTACGAGATGACGCCGAGGCCGTCGATCCCGACCGAGCTCGACGTGTACTGGCCGACGAGGCCGGACGAGTCGAGCGTCGAGGTCGTCGAGGCCGAGCACGTCACGTTCGAGCAGTGCGCCGCCTTGAGGTCGCCGGCGCCGTTGTCGTAGTAGCTCACGAGGCCGAGGCCGTCCGCGCCGACCGTGATCGAGGTGTCGAAGCCGACGGCGGGGCCGTTGTCGACCGTCGTGGCGGCCGCGGCCGTGCACGCGACATTCGAGCAGTGGGCGACGCGCAGGCGCGTGTTCGTCGAGTCGAGGTAGCTGACGAGGCCGAGACCGTCGGCGCCGATCGCGACCGACGACGAGCGGCCGACGTCGTTCGTCGCGTCGATCGCGGTGATGGTCGCGGACGAGCAGGCGGTGTTCGAGCAGTGGGCGAGGTCGAGGTCGCCATTCGTGCCGTCGTAGTAGCTGATCAGCCCCAGGCCGTCGGTGCCCACGGTGATCGAGGTCTGCGAGTCGCCGACCTTCCCCGAGCCGTCGACGGTCGCCGTGGTGAACGTGCTGCACACGAGGTTGGTGCAGTGCGCGACCTTCAGGGCCGAGCTCGTGGCGTCGAGGTACGAGATCAGCCCCAGCCCGTCGGCGCCGACGGTGATCGACGGATAGCGGCCGACGTTGCCGGTCGAGTCGAGCACCGTCGCCGTCGCCGAGGAACACGTCGCGTCGGCGCAGTGCACGGCCTTGAGGTCGTTGTTGTTCGAGTCGAAGACGGCGACGAGCGGCAGCCCGTCGGAGCCGGAGATCACCGACGAGAAGGCGCCGTCGGCGCTCAGCGATCGCTCCGCTACGTTCGCGCGGCCGAGGTTCAAAAGCCCGAAGCCGCCGGGCGGCCCCACCAGGCCCTGGACGCCGGTCGCGCCCTTCGGGCCGGCCGGGCCGGTCGTGCCCCTCAGCCCGCGCGGCCCGAGGGTGCCGGGCGGTCCCTGTGGCCCGACGGGGCCGGCAGGGCCGCGCGCGCCCTCGGTTCCCGGCGGGCCTTTCACGCCTCCGGGAAGGACCGAGGCCGGAAACTTGCCGTTCCTGCCGAGGGCGAGCAGCTTGCCGGGCTTCGGCTTCTTCGAGGCGCCGATGCCGCCGACCTTCGCGGCATTCTTCGCGAACAGCGCGACACGCACCGCGCCGTGCATGGCGGCGATGCCCTGGGGAGTGGCGCTGAGCGCTGCAACGGCGAGCGCCGCTGCAGACAGCACCACGGGGAGGTGCCGGCGATCCATCGCCGAGCAGATATCGGCTCGGTAAACGCCTCGCTTTAGTCTGCGACCGGCTCGAGCTGGGCGACCTCGATCGAGCTCACGAGGCGCCCTGCCTCGCGCGGCTCGAAGCGGCCGGCACCCAGCTCCAGCGTCGAGGCTGCACCCGCGGCGACCGCGCTTCGCAGCGCCTCCTCGTCCGAGCGGCCGTCGAGCCGCGCCGCCACGAACGCCGCGAGCAGCACGTCGCCCGAGCCGACCGCGGAAACGGGCTCGACTCGCGGCGCCGTGGCGCGGTAGCGCGTGGCGTGGCGGTCGGCCCGCAGCAGCGCCCAGCAGCCCGTCTCGCGCGTGATTAGCACGTTGCGCGCGCCCATCTCGGCGATCGTCTCGAGGCCGGTGACGAAGTCGTCGTCGTCGTGGAACTCCTGTCCGGCGAGCGCCTCGGCCTCGAGCTGGTTCGGCGAGACGAGC
This sequence comes from Gaiellaceae bacterium, assembly GCA_045806105.1. Taxonomy (GTDB): domain Bacteria; phylum Actinomycetota; class Thermoleophilia; order Gaiellales; family Gaiellaceae; genus AC-32. The sequence goes on from JBJMJY010000060.1 coordinate 78,401, forward strand.
AACGGCTCGGCCTGGACGCCGTGTCGCAGGGGCTCGCCCTCGGAATCGAGCACGGTGTGGGCGCCCCGGCGGTTGAGCTCCCGAACCGCCTCGGCGTAGAAGTCCTCGCCGATCCCGCGGGGCAGCGATCCCGCGAAGATCACGTAGTCGGCGCCCTGCGAGAGGTAGGCCAGCTTCTCGAGCAGCGTCTCGAGCTCCTCCGCCTCGACGTGCGGGCCCCACTCGTTCACCTCGGTGTAGCTGGAGCCGGTGGGGTCGACGATCGCGGTAGAGGTGCGCGACTCGCCGTCGATGCGGACGAGGTCGTTCAGGATCGCCTCTGCGGTCAGCTCCTCGACGATGCGTGTGCCCGTGCGGCCGCCGGCGAGGCCGGTCACGACGACCGGGACGCCGAGCCGCTTCAGCGCCCGCGCGATGTTGATCCCCTTGCCGCCGGCGAGCGTCAGGCCGGCGCTCGCGCGGTGGCGCTGGCCGCGCTGGAAGTTCGGCACGGTCAGCGTCCGGTCGATCGCCGCGTTGACGGTGACGGTGACGACCAGGCTCACGTAAACCACCCCCGCATGTGGTGCAGGGTACGCCGCGCGTACCACCCGACGCGGCCCGGGAGGCCGGGACGCGCGACCGAGCGCGAGGCGACGAGAGGGACGGCTCCGACGAGCTTCCCGCGCTGGAAGACCTGGACCTGGCCGAGGGGCTGCCCGCGGGTCACGGGGAGGTCGGCCGCGTCCACGGCGATCACGCGCCGGACGAGCGGGTGGTCGACCCGGAGCGACGGCGTCAGCGACCGGGCCGCGACGAGCGCGAGGGGCGCGTCGCCGTAGGCGAGCTCGGCCTGTGCGTAGGGCCGGCCCTTCACGACGATCGTGGCAGAGCGGTAGCGCGAGAAGCCCCAGTCGAGCAGCTCCGCAAGGTCGCCGTTACGCACGTAGCGGTCGGGGCTCCCGAGCAGCGTCGCGTAGACGGTCACCCCGTCCCGCCGCGCCGCCGCGACCTCGGACCACCCGGCCGCCGAGGTGTGCCCGGTCTTCACGCCGAAGAGGCCGGGGTAGCTCGAGAGCAGGTCGTTCCAGGTAAGCAGCGTGCGCCCGCCGGAGATCGTCGCCGACCGCTGCCGGACGATTCCGCGCACGAGCGGCCGGTGCATCACCAACCGCGCGAGCAGCGTCACGTCGCGGGCGCTCGAGACGTGGCCGGGCGCGTCGAGCCCGTCCGGCCGGACGAAATGCGTGTCCCGCAGGCCGAGCTTCCGAGCCCGCGCGTTCATCAGCGCGACGAAGCGCTGCTCATCGCCGCGGCCGACGTAGAAGGCGAGCGCGTCGGCGGCGTCGTTGGCGCTCTGGATCAGCGCGGCCTCCAGCAGCTCGCGGACGGTCATGCGCTCGCCCGGCCGCAGGTTCGCGCTCGACTCGCCGACGCTCGCCGCGAACGGGTTGACGACGACCACGTCGTCCGGCTTCGTCCGCTCGACCGTCAGCAGGACCGTCATCAGCTTGGTGATGCTCGCGATCGGCACCGGCCGGCGCGCGTCGCGAGCCAGCAGCACCTCGCCGGTGGCGCCGTTCTCGACCACGAACGAACGCCCCCGGACCTGCGGGGGAGCGGCGAAGACGGGGGCCGCGAGCGCGAGGGCAGCGGCGGCGGTGAGAACGCCCTTCACGGCGGCCGGTGAGTCTATTTCACGCGGACGCGCTGGCCGACCGTCAGGTTCGTGGGCTCGATCCCCGGGTTCAGCACGAGCAGCTGCTCGACGCTGGTGTCGAACCTGATCGCGACGTCGCTGAGCGTCTCGCCCGCCCGCAGCCGGTAGAAGCGCCGCTGGCGCGGAGGCGTCGCCGTCCGCGTCGTCGGCGTCACCACCGTCGCGGTCGGCGCCGAGGCGGTGTCTGGCGCGGCGTCGCCCCTGAGCCCGGAGCGCACGAGCAGCACCGCGATGGTGGCGGCGAGCAGGAACGCGAGCGGCGCGCCGTAACGCTTCGCCTGGTCGGACCAGCCGCGTGCCACGAACTACCAGCCGGAGACGGCCCAGACCTCGCGCCGCAGGCGCGCCGCCTCGGCCGAGGCCGCCGCCCGCCAGTCGTCGTTCCCGCCGCGGTACGCGTAGATCACGCTGCGGGAGGCATTGACGAGCGCGCTGGCGGGGCCGCTCGTGAACGCGCGCGCCAGATCGGCGGGAGTCGCACCCTGGGCCCCGACTCCGGGCAGGAGCAGAATCGCTTGCGGCAGCAGCCGGCGCGCCTCGCCGACTGCCCGCGGGTGCGTGGCGCCGACGACCGCGCCGACGCTCGACAGGCCCCGCTCGCCGACCAGGTCCTCGCCGAGCTCGTGCACCAGGAGCGCAACGTGCTGCCACACCCGGCGGCCGTCGGAGAGCGCGAGGTCCTGGATGTCGGCGCCGCCCTCGTTCGAGGTCTTGACGACGCAGAAGATCCCGCCGCCGTGGCGCCTGCAGGCGCCCAGGAACGGCTCGAGCGAATCCCGGCCGAGGTACGGGTTCACGGTCATCGCGTCGGCGAGCGGGGGAGTCGCGCCGCGAGGCTCGAGGTACGCCGTCGCGTACGCGCGCGAGGTCGAGCCGATGTCGCCGCGCTTGGCGTCGGCGAGGACGAGCAGGCCGGCGGAGCGAGCGTAGGCGCAGACGTCCTCGAGCGCCCGCAGCCCGTCGGCGCCGAGCGCCTCGAAAAACGCGAGCTGCGGCTTCACGCCGACGACGTGCGGCGCGACCGCGTCGACGATCCCGCAGCAGAAGCGGCCGCACGCAGCGGCGGCCGCCTCGCGCGAGAGGTGCGCGTTCCCGGCGAGCTCGACGGGGAGCAGGTCGGGGCGCGGGTCGAGCCCGACGAGCAGCTGGGAGCGCTTCCGCTCGACGGCCTCGGCGAGGCGGTCGGGGAAGAGCGCGGTCGCAACTGCCGGCTCGGCGCCCACTCGCACGGAGGCTACCGCGCGTCGCGGCCGGTCAACGAATGAGGGCCGCTCTCGCGGCCCTCACGCAATCCTTCGGGAGCTTGCGGCCTAGAACCCGCCGCCTCCCCCGCCGCCAGTCTTGACGGCCGTCTTCAGCGAGCTGCCTGCCGAGAACTTGGGGACCGTCGCGGCCGGGATGGTGACCTTTTCGCTCGGGTTCCGCGGATTGACGCCCTGGCGCTCCTTGCGATGCTGAGTCGAGAACTTCCCGAAGCCGGTGAAGTTGACCTCGCCGCCGCCGCGCAGGACCTCGGTGATCGACTCGAGCACCGCGTCCACCGCGTCGCCCGCGTCGCGCCTCGACAGGTTGCCCTTCTGGGCCACCTTGTCGACGAACTCTTGCTTCGTCACAGTCGCTCCTCTCCTCCCGCTTGCGTAGGTAGGACCACGGCGCAAGACCCTAGCAGGGTTAGCCTTTCGGCTCAACCATGCGGTTTGCGGCACTTTTCGGCCCTTCCAGCAGCTCGGAGGCGCGGAAAAGGGGCCGTAGACGCACGCCGACCCGCGCGAGAGCGTCGGCTCCGCCCTCCTCGCGGTCGACGACGCAGACCGCGGTTCCCACCTCCAGGCCGGCCTCGCGAAGCGCCTCGACCGCCTCGATCGCGGCGCCCGCGGAGGTCACGACGTCCTCGACCAGGCACACGCGCTCGCCCTCGTCGAAGACGCCTTCGAGCCGGTTGGCGGTGCCGTAGCCCTTCGCCTCCTTGCGCACGATCAGGAACGGCAGCCCAGAGGCGAGGGATGCGGCGGCCGCAAGTGCGACCGCGCCGAGCTCCGGCCCGGCGAGACGCGCCGCCTCGGGCTCGTGCTCGGCGACGGTCGCGGCGATCAGCTCGCCGAGCGGGCCGAGGACGTCCGGGCGCGTCTCGAAGCGGTACTTGTCGAGGTAGTAGCGCGAGCGGCGGCCGGAGCGCAGGACGAAGTCGCCTTCGAGGTAGGCGTGCTGCCGCAGCGCGGCGCCGAGCTCGGCCCGCTTCACTAGGCGCGGGCCGCGGCGAGCAGCTCGCGCGCGTGATGCAGCAGGCGATCGGCCTCCGGCGAGCCCTCGGTCAGCGTGACGAGCGAGCCGTCGGCGAAGTAGAGCTCCGCGCGGTCGCGGCGGCGCGCGGCGCGGCGGCGTAGGAGGATCGCGCCTGCGGCCGAGCCCGCGGCGGCCGCGGCGACTGCCATCACCCTACGACGCGGCATCCTTCTTCTTCCGCGCGGTCGTGCTGCTCCGCTTCGCGGGCGCGCGCCTCGGCTTCGGCTTGGGCTTCGCCGGCTCGTCGTGGAAGCCTCGGAGGCAGGTCTTGAGGTCGTAGAAGACGAGGCCGACGGTCGGCTCGGGTCCGGTCGTCGCCGCGACCAGCCGGTCGGCGTCGCGGACGACGAAGACGGTTCCGTCGGCGAGGGCCGCGTCGAGCTGCACGAGCTCCTGCTCGCTTCGCTCCTCGGCGGCGCGGAACAGCTCGAGGGCCTTCTCGGCCAGGCGCCCGGCCCGGTCGTCGTCGACGATCGAGCCGAGGACCGTCCCCTCGCGGTCGAACACGACGGCGGCCTGGATCTGCGTCGAGATCTCGGTCAGGTGGGCAAGCGCATCGGCGGGCGCCATGCGGCTGACGCTAACACAGCCAATCCGCGGCCCATACTCCGCGTGATGCCGCCGCTGCCCCAGCCGCTGGGCAAGTTCTTCGCCGACCGCGGCCCGCACCTGGCGGCGATGATCGCGTACTTCGCGCTGCTCTCGTTCGTGCCGCTGCTGTTCCTGACGATCTCGCTGCTCTCGGCGGCGGGGCGGGCCGACGAGTCGAGCTACCTCGTCACCGAGCTGAAGCGCGCGTTTCCCGGAAGCTCGATCTCGTCGATCGTCCACACCGTCCGCGAGATCCAGAAGCACGCGACGGCGCTCGGCATTCTCGGCGGTGCGGCATTGCTCTGGACGTCGCTCTCGCTCTTCAGCGTGCTCGAGTCGGCGTTCAACATCGTCTACGGCCAGCCGAACCGGTCGTTCCTGCGCGGAAAGCTGCTCGCGGTGGCGCTGATGCTGCTCTCGCTCGTGACGCTGTTCTTCGGGCTGCTGATCGGGTCGTTCGGATTCGACCTGCTGAAGCGATACGCGGGCGGGGTGGCCAGCAACTCGTACGTCGCCTACGGCGTGTCCGTGATGGTGTCCCTCGTGGCGGTGTTCGTGTTCCTCGTCGCCGTGTACTACCTGCTCACGAACGTCGAGCACTCGTTCGCGGACGTCCTGCCGGGAGCGGTGGTGGCGGCGGTCGTGCTGGAGGCGAGCTTCCAGGTGCTGCCGCTCTACGTGCGCTTCTCCGGCAACGTCGTCGCGCTGAAGGCCTTCGGCGGGCCTGCGCTGCTGCTCGTCTGGCTGTACGTGATGGCGAACGTGATCGTGTTCGGCGCCGAGGTGAACTGGCGTTACGCCGAGCGGCGGCGGCCGGCTCGCGACGCCGAAGAAGCCGCAGGCCTCGCCTAGAACGACCGAACGGTGCCAGTCACTGTGACTGTCCCTGCGTCTGTCCCTGGCTCTGTCCCCGGGTCTGTCCCTGCGTCTGTCCCTGGAGGTCGGCGGCGGCTCGGGCTCGGTGCGAGTTCTCGCCCTTCCAGGCGTTGCCCAGCTCGGCCACCGTCTGCTCCTCGCCGGCGGGCAGGAACACCGGGTCGTAGCCGAACCCCTCCGTCCCGCGCGGCTCGCCGGCGATGCGGCCCTTCAAGACGCCGCTGCCGCGCAGCTCCTCGCCGCCGGGGCCGAGCAACACGAGCTCGCAGACGTAGCGCGCGCGCCGGTCCTCGATCCCGCGCAGCTCGCGCAGCAGCCGCTCGATCGCCTCGCCGCCCTCGGCGCCGTACCGCGCCGACCGCACCCCCGGCGCTCCGCCGAGGGCGGCGACCTCGAGGCCCGAGTCCTCGCCGAGCATCCACGCCTCCGGCGGCCCCACCGCCCGCCCGTGCTCGGCCTTCGCGCGCGCGTTCGCGTAGTAGCTCTCGCTCCCCTCGTCCGGGTAGTCCTCCGCGTCGAGGAGCTCGAGCTCCCATCCCTGCAGAACCCCGGACAGCTCGCGCAGCTTGTTGCGGTTGCGCGAGCAGAGCGTGACCGTCAGTCGGTCCACCGGATCTCCAGCACGTCCGGCAGCTCCGCCAGCCGCGCGATCATCGTCGGCGCATCGGCCCGCGGCGGCATCGTCACGTCGATCAGCACCGTCCGCCGGTCGGCGTCGTGCGAGATCTCGACGTTCTCGAGCGTGCCGCCCAGGCGCTCGATCTCACCGACCAGCGCAGCCGGACTCGAACCGGCCGGGAGCTGGGCGAGCAGCCGGTTCGTCTGGGAGCGGAACCGCGCCGTCGCTTCGTGGGCGAGGATCCGCAGCGGCCAGAGCGACACGAGCGCGACCAGCGTCGTGATCACCGCGCCCGAGTAGTAGCCGGCCCCGGCGGCCATCCCGATCGCCGCCACCACCCACAGCGTCGCCGCGGTGGTCAGCCCGCGCACCGAAAGTCCTTGCCTGATGATCGCGCCCGCTCCGAGAAAGCCGATCCCCGTCACGATCTGCGCCGCGATCCGCGTGGGGTCGGCGCGGACGACGCTGCCGCCGTTCACGAGGAACTCGCGGAAGCCGTACGCCGAGACGATCGTGAACAGCGCAGAGCCAACCGAGACGAGCATGTGCGTCCGGAAGCCCGCCTCGCGGTCGCGCAGCTCGCGCTCGAGCCCGACGGCGCCGCCGAGCGCGGCCGCGATCAGGACGCGCAACAGTGCCTCAGGCCAGCTCAGCGACGGTATGTCAGCCAGCAGCATCCAGCGCGGACTCCTGCGCCGCGCGGATCTCGTCGATCCCGCGCGCGCCGAGATCGAGCAGCTCGTTCAGCCCGTCGCGGTCGAACGGCGCGCGCTCCGCCGTCGCCTGCACCTCGACGAGCCGCCCGCCACCCGTCATGACCAGGTTCAGGTCGACCTCCGCGGCGGAGTCCTCCTCGTAGTCGAGGTCGAGCAGCAGCTCGCCGTCGACGATCCCGAGCGAGACCGCCGCGACCGAGTCCGGCAGCGCGCGCGACAGGCCTGCCTTCCCGAGCGCCCGCGCCAACGCGACCCAGGCGCCCGAGATGCCGGCGCAGCGCGTCCCGCCGTCGGCCTGGAGGACGTCGCAATCGAGCCACAGCGTCCGCTCTCCCAGGGCCTCGAAGTCGAGCACCGAGCGGATGGCGCGACCGATCAGCCGCTGGATCTCGACCGTGCGGCCCTTCTGCTTGCCGGCGCTCGCCTCCCGCTGCGTCCGCTCCCCGGTCGAGGCCGGCAGCAGCGAGTACTCGGCGGTCAGCCAGCCGCGGCCCGAATCGCGCAGCCAGCGCGGCACCCCTTCCTCGAGCGAGGCGGTGCAGAGGATGCGCGTCTTGCCCTGCGAGTAGAGCACCGAGCCCATCGGCTGCTCGAGGTAGTCGACGAGGACCTCGACCGGGCGCAGCTGGTCGGGGCGCCGCTGCGTCCTCACGCATGCTCCCGTCGGACAGCGAAGAGGTCTCCGGGCTCAGACGGACGAGCGAGCGAAGCCCGCTCGTCCTGATGCAGGACATCGCAAGCGCCGTCCCGGTTCATACCGCGACCAGATCCGCGACCGCGACGTGCTCGACCTCGCCGAGCGGCAGCTGCAGGAACCGCTCCCCGAGCGCGCGGAAGGCAGCCGGGTCGCCCGTGGTCAGGAACCGGTACGACCCCTCGCGCGACTCGTCGTTCTCGATCCCCTTGCGCGCGAGCGTCTCGGCGACCTCGCGCGCGGTCTCCTCGGCCGAGAGGACGAGCGTGATTCCACGGCCGAAGACGCGCTGGAAGATCGGCCGGATCAGCGGGTAGTGCGTGCAGCCGAGGATGACCGTGTCGACACCCGCGTCCTTCAGCGGCGCCGCGTACTCGCGCACCGCCTCCGTCGTCTCGGCCGCGAAGGGATCGTCGCTCTCGATCAGCGGCACGAGGCGGGGGCACGCGACCGGCACGAGCTCGGCTCCTGCGTCCAGCGCGTGCACCAGCTGGGCGTAGCGCCCTGCCTCGACCGTGGCCTGCGTCGCGAGCAGCCCGATGCGCCGGTTGCGCGTCGCCTGCACGGCCGCGTGAGCCTCCGGCGTGATCACGCCGACGACGGGCACCTCGAGCTCCTCCTGCAGCTGCGGCAGCGCCGCCGAGGTGGCCGCGTTGCACGCCACGAGGACGAGCTTCACGTCCTGCGCCGCCAGGTAGACGGCGATCTCGCGCGCGAAGCCGCGGATCTCGCCGAGCGGACGCGGCCCGTACGGCAGCCGCGCATGGTCGCCGAGGTAGACGAAATCCTCGTGCGGCATCGTCACGAGGCACTCGTGCAGGACGGTGAGCCCGCCCACGCCCGAGTCGAAGACGCCGACCGGCCTGGAGTCCACCGCTCGATTGTAGAAAGTGGTGGCGGCAACTACCCTGTTCGTCGTTGCACCGCCGGGTCGTCCTCGTTGTTTGCTGCGCCGTCGCAGCCCTCTGCACGTCCGGGCGCGCCTCCGCGGCGACGCAGGAGCTGACGCTGCACATGGACGACGGCGTGAGCCTCGCAGCGACGCTCTACGAGCCGGCTGCCGCGCCGCCGCCCGCCGGCTATCCAGCGATCGTGCTCTTCCACGCGCTCGCGGGGAAGCGGCAGGATCTCGCGGCGGTCGCGCAGCGCTTGGACGATGCGTTCGCGGTGCTCGCCTTCGACGCGCGCGGCCACGGCCAGTCGGGCGGGCGCACCTCGATCGCCGGACCGCGGGAGATCGCCGACACGCGCGCCGTCTTCCAGCAGCTCGCGGCCCGGCCCGACATCGACGACGCCAAGATCGGCGCCTGGGGGATCTCGATGGGCGGCGGCGCCGTCCTGCGCTCGCTCGTGGAGGGCGTGCCGTGGGCCGCCGTCGAGACCGTCGAGACGTGGACCGACCTCTATGGCGCCCTCGCGCCGCAGAACCTCTCTAAGTCCGGTGCCGTCTTCCAGTTTCTCACCTCCGTCCCGACCGACCGGCTCGACCCCTCAGTCGCCGCGATCCGGGACGACGCGCTCGCGAGCCGCAACCTACAGGTGCTGCGCGCGTGGGCCGACGCGCGCTCCAGCCGGACGCTGCTCTCGAAGGTGAGGACGCCGGTGTTCATGTTCCAGGGCCGCCGCGACTTCGCATTCGACATCGCGCAGGCGAAGGCCGGCTACGCGCTGCTGAAAGGGCCGAAGCGGCTCTACGTCGGCGACTTCGGGCACGCCCCCTCCACCTTCCCCGGCCCCGACTTCACGACGATGACGGGGCTCGGCCGCGCCTGGTTCTCGCGCTACCTGCTCGGCGGGCCGGCCGGCGCCACCGCCCCGTTCTTCCTCGCGCCGAGCCCCTGGCGCGGGAAGGTGGGCAAGTACACGAAGCTCCCGTCGACGCGGTCGCTCTCGATCGCGCTCCCGGGCACCGACCGCCTCGCCGGCGCCGGCCGCGCGGTGCGGACGAGCGGTCGCTTCACCGGCCGCGCCGAGACCTTCGGCTCCGCGACCGTTCGCGTCACGGCGAAGCTCAGCGGCGGCTGGTCGCGCCTCGTCGCGGTGGTCACGGCACAGCGGCGCAGGGGAGCGGAGCTCGTCGTCAGCGAGGGCGGCGTCAACACCGCCGGCCTCTCGGGTACGCGCCGGCTGGCGATCCGGCTGATCGACACCGCCACGCTGATCCCGAAGGGGGCGCGCCTGAAGCTGACGCTCGCCTCGAGCTCGCTCGCCCAGAATCCGGGGAACCTCCTCTATCTCAACCTGCCGATGCCGCGCATCGCGCGCATCACGCTCGGCCCGGCGCGGTTGACGCTGCCGATTCTGCGCACGCCGGTGTCGAGATGAGGCTCGTCGCCCTCGGAGGCCTGGCGGTTGCCGCGTTCGCCTTGCCGGCCGGCGGCGTCTCCGGGGGCACTCCCGGCGTGACGTCGACGCAGATCCTGCTCGGCGGTACCGTCCCGCTCAGCGGCAACGCCTCCGCCTTCGGCACCGTCGGGCCCGGTGCGAACGCGTACTTCAAGTACGTCAACGCCCACGGCGGCGTCTACGGGCGGAAGATCAAGTACCTCTACCGCGACGACGGCTACGACCCGGCGCGCACGGTCGAGCAGACGCGCGAGCTCGTCCAGCAGGACAAGGTCTTCGCGATCTTCAACACCGTCGGCACCGAGCACAACGTCGCGATCCGCGCGTACCTGAACGCCGTCAAGGTGCCGCAGGTGTTCGGCGGCACCGGTGCAAGCATCATCGGCCGCGGCTACAAGAAATACCCCTGGACGATGGGCTACCTGCCGAGCTTCGTCGGCGAGGGCGCGATCGACGGCCGCTACGTCGTCAAGCATCGGCCGAAGGCCCGCATCGCCGTCCTCTACGAGAACAGCGACTACGGCCGGGACCTGCTGCACGGGCTCGAGCGCGGGCTCGGCAAGCGCGCGTCGCACATTGTCGCCAAGGCGACCTACGAGGTGACCGACAGCGACGTGAACTCCCAGATCGCACGGCTACGGCGGTCGAAGGCGGACACGTTCATGCTCTTCGCGCTGCCGCTGCAGGCGATCCAGTCGTTCGTGTACGCCTACAAGCTGAAGTGGCGCCCGCAGATCTTCGTGAGCGCGGTCTCGATCGAGCCACGCGTGATGGGCATCGCGCGCACGGGGACGAATGGCAAGGAGACGAACAACGCGCTCAGCGTCGCGTTCGTAAAGGACCCGACCTCGCCGGTCTGGCGCAAGGACAAGGCGGTCGCGCTCTACAGGAGGATCATGAAGCGCTACTTCCCGGGCGGAAAGCCGGACGACGTCTACAACTGGTACGGGATGACAGTCGCCTTCTCGATGGTCGACGCGCTCAAGCACGCCGGGCGCAACCCCACCCGCGAGAGCCTCCGCCGCGCGATGACGCACATGAACGAGCGCACCAACCTGTTCCTCCTTCCGGGGGTCCAGGTGAAGACGAGCCCCTCGAACTACTTCCCGATGACGAAAGCCAAGATGGTGCGCTACCGAAAGAACCTGTGGGTGCTCTTCGGCCCGCTGGTCAAGGCCCGCTAACGGGTGTTAACTATCCCAGTGAAATCCTCGTCTCAGGACAGGACAGGTCACCCAGGGGACCTCGAGAAAGAAGGGGTTACATGAAGAAGTCATTCCGCCTGGCACTGCTGGTGGGTGCCAGCTTCGTCGGCCTTGCCTTCGCTGGGCCGGCACTCGCGGCGTACAACCCGTCGCTCACGATCGAGCAGACGAGCTACAAGCTGGGTGCGCCGTTCACGCTGGATCTCTTCCTTGCCGCATCCGAGAGCGACGATCCGTCGGCGAAGTTGACGATCTTCTCGCCGGCCGGGTACGGCGTGAATCTGAGCAAGCCTCCGGGGACGAAGATCGGATCGGCGCTGGCGCTGGCCAAGATCGGCGCTTTGGGGGGAGCGAACTACCCACTCACCGGCGACGTGGTCGTCGGAAATCCGGCGGATCCGGCCCTCATGGTGACCTCGACGAAGTGCACCGGTTCGCCGACGAACCAGTCCGTGCTCGTCCTGAACCTGTCGCTACAGGGGCAGGCGCCAACCCCGTTCCCGGTGTTCGTGAACAAGGTAGGGCCGCTGACGACATTCCAGATCTGCGCCCCGCACCCGGACATCTCTCCCACGAATCCGTCCGGTGTTCGCATTCTGCTGCTGGACGCGACCATCAAGGGCGTCTTCACGAACCCGAGCGCGTCGAACGGCTACGAGTGGTCGACCATCTTCACGCCGTACGGGCCCACGAAGGCTCCGAATCCGGCAGCATCGATCGAGTGGCGGACCTACGTCGGCCTCCCGTCGAGCCTGACGCTGAAGAAGGCCAAGGCGAAGAGGGGCTTCAAGCTCGTCGGCCAGCTGAAGGTCGCAGGCCTGCTCCCGACGGGCGTCAAGCTCAACCTCTACGCCGGCAAGAAGGCGCGTCCCGCGCCCACCGCCGTCTCGTCGGGCACGGGGAAGCGCATCGCGCGGAGCCCGAAGCTGCCCAGGACCGGCAAGTACTCGATCGCGCGGCGGAACGTGAAGTTCGCGACGTTCTTCCAGACGCGCTTCGAGAACTACGGCACGCAGTGCACCGGCCCGTCGCCTTCCGGCCTTCCGTTTCCGTGCAGCGGCGAGGACATCGCCGCGGTCACGAGCAACCAGCTCAAAGTCCTGAAGCCGAAGAAGAAGAAGCGGCACTAGCCAGCGGCGGGGGCCTCCTCCGGGACGCCCCCGCTCACCGCTCGGCCGGCAGGTCCTCGTGGCGCGACCACTCATGCCACGACCCGGGGTAGTTCCGCGCGTCGTAGCCGGCGGCCCTGAGCGCCAGCGCGGCAAGGGCCGAGCGCGAGCCCGAGTGGCAGTAGGCGACGACCTCCGCGCCTTCGGGGAGGCCCACGAGCTCGCGGATCCCCCAGGGCTCGTGCGGCCGGCCGGGCGCGGCGAACAGCCGCTCCACCTCGAGATGCCGCGCGCCCGGGAGGTGGCCCTGGCGCGGGTCGCACGGATACCCGCCGCGGCCGGCGAACTCCTCGTCGGTGCGAACGTCGAGGATCGTCAGGCGTCCGTCGCCCAGCCGGTCGCGTAGCTCCTCCCACGTCGGAACTGCCTCGAGCCGAGGCTCCAGGGTCGTCTTCGTCTTCTGGAGCTCGACCGCGCCCTGTTCGAGCTCGCCCGGCCACGCGGCAACGCCGCCGGCGAGCACCGAGACGCGCGGGTGACCCGCGAGCAGCGCGGCCTGTGCGGACGCGGAGGCGCCGACGCAGTCGCCGCGGTCGTAGAGCACGAGCCGCTCCTCGCCGGTGACGCCGTGACGGCCGAGACGGCGCTGTACCTCCACCGCGAACTCCTGGACCGTCTCGCGGGTCGCCAGCGGCGGCGGCGAGCCGAGCACGAGGGGGATCGAGCGCGGCAGGTGCCCGCGCTGGTGCGCGTTCGGGCCGCGCACGTCCCCCACCAACAAGTCCTCCTCGCCGAGGTGCTCCTGCAGCCAGGTGCCGTCGACGAGCGGCGGGAGCTCAGACATCGGCGAGGAACTGCGCGAGCGCGGCGTTGAACTCGTCGGGCTGCTCGAGGTTCGGGAGGTGGCGGGCTCCGCCGAACGCCCTGAAGCGTCCGTGGCGCGCGAGCTGCGCCTGGGCCTGCGCCTCGTCGGGCGGGAAGAACAGGTCGCTCTCACCGACGGCGACGAGCACGGGGCCGCCGAAGCGGCCGAGGGTCTCGGAGTTGTCGGCGCGGTCGCGGATCGCGGCGAGCGCCTCCACGAGCTCCTGCTGCGAGCGGTCGAGGGTCTGATCGCGGGCCGCATCGACCGCACGCTCGGGCGCGCTGTCCAGCAGAAGGCGCGACCGCTGGTTCTCCCACAGCGCCTCCGCGCCGCCGTTCTCGATCAGCGCCTTGGTGTCGGCGCGGCCCGCGCGGCGCTCCGGCGAATCGGCGTCGGCGCGGGCGTCGATCAGCGCGAGCGCCCGCACGCGCTTCGGCTCGCGCTGCGCCATCGCGAGCGCGGCGTAGCCGCCCATCGACGCGCCCACGAGCACGAGCTCACCCCCCTCCTCCGCCAGCACCGACGCCGCGATCTCGTCGATCGTCGTGCCGCGGCCGTAGAGGCGCGGCGTGCTCACGTCGTACTCCCGCAACGGCTCGAGCTGCGACTCCCACATGCGCTCGTCCAGCGGGTACGCGTGCAGCAGGACGACCTTCACAGACCCTCTTCCGAGTTGATGCTACGGCGGCACAAGGCTTCGGCTCGGAAGAGGCTCATTTAAAGCGCGGCGACCACCATGCGCTCCTCGGCCACGGCCGGCCGCGCGGAGCACCGCTCGACCCAGTCGGAGAGCGAGGGCCCGAGCGCCAGCTCGAAGCGCTCGAGGCCGCGCAGGATCCACGGCACGTAGCCGATGTCGGCCAGGCCGTACTCCCGGCCGCTCAGCCAGGGCTGCGCCTCGAGCGCGCCGTCGAGCTCGGCGATCCGCGCGTCGAGCTGCTCGCGGCCGTCCCCGCGGGGCGCGGCGTAGTAGGCGTCGCCGAGCCGGTCATCGAAGCGGTCGAGCCACAGCCGTCCCAGCGCGCGCTCCGCCGGGTCCGCCGGCCAGAGCGCTGGCTCCGGGTAGCGCTCCTGCAGGTACTCCATGATCACGAGGGATTCCGGCAGCACGAGGCCTTCGTCCTCCTCGTACACCGGCACGGTCCCGAGCGGGTTCTTCTCGTAGATCCAGGCCGGCCGGTCGTCGAGGTCGATCTCGACGGCGTCGTACGCGATGCCCTTCTCGGCGAGCGCGATCCGCGCACGCGCCGCGTAGGGGCAGCGATCGGCGGTGTAAAGGGTCGGCATGGCGCTGAGCCTATCCGCGCCCAGCGCCCTCGAGGCCCATCACCTCGGCGATCTCTGCGAGCAGCTCCGACGCCGGCGGCAGCTGGTCGGGCGACGACGCGGTCCGCACCGCCGCCCGCACGCGCCCCGGCTCGGCGCCGGTCAGCCGCGAGACCACGGTCGGGTTCGCGCCGAGCGCGACGACGTCACCGGGCGGCAGCGGCTCGAAGTAGTCCGGCACCGACTGGTACTCGTCGACCACGCTGCCGCGCTCGAAGAGGACGTAGCGCACGACCGCGCCGTCCTCGACGCCGATCGCGCAGACGACGGCCGCGGTCGCGTTCGACAGCTCGGAGGCCAGCCGCTCCCGCGCCCGCCGGTCTCGGTCGACGAGCTCCGCGTAGACGGCGACCCAGCCGTTGCGCGGCCCCTCGATGCGGCCCCCGGAGCTTCCGAGCCGCGGCAGGTACTTCGCGACCGCGGCTTCGACGGCGTCGCGGTTGTCGGTCTGCACGTGGAGCGACGCGTACGACTCGCCACCCGCGTCGACGCGCTCGAGGCGGTCGAGCGGCGCCGTCAGCCGGAGCGCCCACTCGCTGAAGCCCATGCGCCGCCAGACTTCACGGCCGGCCGCGTTCCCGGTCGCGACGTCGAGGGTCATGTGGCCGATCCCCTGCTCGCGCGCGCGTGAGGCGAACTCCGCGAGCAGGGCCCTCGACACACCCTGGCGCCGTGACTCCGGCCGCACGTAGACGATGTTGACGTGCACGAACTGGCCGGGCTGCAGCTCGCCGAACGCATAGCCGACCGGCTCCCCGTCCTCCTCGGCCAGCAGCACGATCCGGCCCTCCCAGAGCTTCGGCGTGACCTCCGGCGCCGGCCACGGCCGGTTCCAGTTCTCGCCGAAGATCGCCTCCGTGAACGCGAGCAGCGTCGGCTCGTCGGCCGGTGTCGCGTCACGCACGTTCACGCCGCGAGCCTAGCCCCGGTGAGGAGGTAGTGGGCGGCGAGGTTCTGGAACGGCTCGAACTCCGTGCCGACGACGCGGATGTCACCCGCCTCGGGATAAAAGGCGCGCACGGCCTTCTCCAGGGCGAGGTCGCCGACCGGCCATGCCCGCGGCCGCGCGAGGTGGCGCGCCAGGTACCACTCGGCGGTCCACTCACCGATCCCGCGGATCGCGACCAGCCGCGCCTTGACCTCGTCGTCGGGCAGCTGCGCCAGCGCCGCGAGGTCGAGCGGCTCGCGCGCCAGGCCGAGCACGTACTCCGCCTTGCGGCCGGAGAACCCGAGGGCGAGGAGATCGTCCTGGGTCGCGCGCCGCAGGCGCTCGGCGGTGGGGAACGAGTAGGCGCGGCCGACGCGCCGGCCGAACCGCTCGATCAGCCGGTTGCGGATCGCGAAGGCCGCGAAGAGCGAGACCTGCTGCGCGGTGATCGAGGTCACGAGCGTCTCGAAGGGGTCGGGCGCGAGCGGCGGCCGGAAGCCGGCAAGCGTCCTGGTCAAGCGGCGCAGCACCGGGTCGGCCTGCGCCCACGCGTAGAAGGCGTCGAGGTCGAACTCGAGGCCGAGGAGCTTGCGCACCGCCGGCCGCGTCTCGTCGTCGAGCGGCTCCACGCGCACGCCGCCGCGGGCCGGCTCGATCCGGACCTCGCGGGCGTCGACCACGCGGTGGATCGCGCCGTCCTCCCAGAGGTTCGCCAGGTCGGGCCCGAACGTCCTGAAGCGTTCGGTCGAGAGCTCGAAGTCGAACGGCTCGGGGAGGCGGAGGAGCGGCACTCGGCAACGGTACGTCGGCTACCGTCGCCGCGTGGAGCGCGCTCGACCGCGACGTCGAGCAGCACGGGCCACCGTCGATCCTGCTGACGGTCTTCTGGCACGCGCGCAGCTCGCAGGAGATCCTCGACCGCTACGACGACGCGACGCTCTGGGCACACGAGGCGGCGAGCGAGCAGATCGCTGAGCGTGTCGAGATCACGAGCACGTTCGGCGACGGCGCTTCGCTGCCCGGCGGCGCCGAGGCGGTCGCGATGCACCACATGCAAGAGGCCGCGTTCTGGCTGCCGACCCACCGGGCGCTCGTGCTCGGCGACTCCGTGCTCGGCTACGAAGGCTCGGTCGAGCTGTGCCCGCCGAGCTGGCTGAAAGAGGGCGACTCGGTGGAGGAGCTGGAGGCGTCGGTGCGGCGCGCGCTCGAGCTCCGGCCGGAGCGGCTGCTGCTCACGCACGGCGGCCCGCGGCCACCCTCCGAGCTACAGCTCTGACGCGAGCGCGTAGAAGTCGGTCAGCGGCTCGTGCTCGACGCCGCGCTCACTGAGGAAGCGCGCGAGGCCGTTCGTCGCGAACACCCGCCCGGCGGCCAGCGAGGCGCAGTAGTCGGAGTGGCTGTCACCGGCGTAGACGACCTCCCCCTCGGGCAGGTCGCCGCGCTTGCAGGCCTCGCCGCATTCGTCGCAGACGTCGGCGACGCGAAAATGCACGCACCACCCTTCGAGGCTCGCCTCGACGCGGTTCGCGCGCAGCTCGACCTCGCCGAGCACGCCCTCGCGGTCGAGCACCGGCTCGATCAGCTCGTGGAACCCGGACGAGACGACGAGCGGCCGGCGCGCCCGCGCGAGCTCGGCGAAGCCAGGCCGCACGCGCGTGTGCTCGGCCACGAACGCGACCGCCTCCTCGAGCGGGACGGTGACCGTCGCGAACTCGGCGGCGATCACCTCGTTCAGCGTCATCCGTCCCGCCTCGAGCTCGTGCTCGACGCGCTCGTAGATCTCGGCGTCGCCGAACTCCTGCAGCACGAGGTCGAGCGTGTCCCGCTCCGTCACCGTGCCGTCCCAGTCGAGCACCAGCCGCATGCGGCAACCGTATCGGCACGGCTCAGCGGCCTCGCAGCACCTCCGCGACGGCCTCGAGGCTCGCCCGGCCGGAGCCGTGCGCTGCGATGTAGCCGCGCGCGCCCGCGGGCCGCCACTCGGGCACACCCGTCTCGACGACGACCGCTCCCGCCGGGACGAGCGCCCGCTGCCACGGGTGCAGGTGCGCGTCGCGGACGACGACGACGAGCGCACGGTCCTGGTCGACCGCGGGAAGCTGTTCCCCTTCTCGGACTCGGACGCTCTCGGCGCCGACGACGTCGCCGAGGCCGTGCGGTGCGGGGCCTGCCGCGATGGTCGGCTCCGGTCGCAGGTCGACGACGACCGCCTCACCTCCGACGGCGGGATCGCCCTCGACGCGGAGCGCCCGCCGCGCCGCCTCGGCGCCCGCCTCGCGGTCGGCGCGCGGCTTGGGCGCCGACGCCCACGAGCCGAGCTCGGAGATGCGGCCGGCCGCCTCGTGCACCCGCTCCTCGGCGAGCCGTCCCTCGCCGACCGCCGCGACCACGGCCTCCAGCGCGCCCTCGACCTCGGCCGGGGTCAAGTCGGCACCTAGACACAGCGCGTCGGCGCCTGCGGCGAGCGCGCGCACGGCCGACGCGTCGATCCCGGCGGGGCCGCCGGCGCCCTGCATCTCGAGCGCGTCCGTCATCACGACACCCCGGAAACCGAGCTCGCGCACGAGGCCGATCACGGACGGCGAGAGCGTCGCCGGCTCGCCGTCCAGCGCGGTGAAGCGGACGTGGGCGGTCATGACGGAACGCGTGCCCGCGGCGATGGCAGCCTCGAACGGCGGCAGCGCCCGCGCGCGCAGCGTCTCGACGTCAGTGTCCGCAACCGGCAGCTCGAGGTGCGAGTCGGCCGTCGTCTCGCCGTGCCCGGGAAAGTGCTTCGCGCAGGCGGCGACGCCGACGCTCTGCAGG